>KL571249.1:60317-67719 GCA_000715855.1 Actinoplanes liguriensis | reverse complement strand
ACCACAGCGGAGAGGGGACATGAAGAATTTGATCTTCGGGGTGATGCCGGACTGCTTCCGGGTGACCCGGGATGGTAAGGCTCGCGGGTGAATTGCGGCTTTGGTGACGTCTGGCGGTCCGATCGCAGGTAGGTGCATTACCGGCAAATGCGACATGTGCATCTATCGTGTAGGCGATCGGTGATCGAGGCCAGTCGTGGAGGTCGCATGGATGCCGTTCGTCCCCGCACGCCTGCCTCCGGTCCCCGGTTGCGTCGTGCCCTCATCGTCACCGCGGGTCTCACCGTGGCCGCCGACCTGGCCCTCTGGGCGACCAGCGCCGGAACGTTCCGGGCGCTGCCGGCGGCGTATTGGATCATGGCGGGGCTCGCGGTCGTGGCCGACGCGCGTCCGCATCCGCTGCCCGGGCGGCGCGTCAGCCGGGTGATCCTGCCGTCCATCTGCTTCACCTTCGCCATCGCGCTGGCCTGGGGATTCGTGCCGGCGCTCGCGGTGCAACTGATCGCCGTGACGGTCGCCGGCATCCGGATGCGCCACGCCGTGCCCCGATCGATCCACCTCGCGCTGCAGCACGCCGCCGGGCTCGGCGCGGCGTCGATCGTGGCCGGGCTCGTCTCGTGGCGGATCGGGTCGCGGCCGGACCTCGGCGACGCGGCACTGACCTGCGCCGCGGCGGCCGCGTGGATCGCCGCGCGATATGCGGTCGCGGCCGTCGTGCGGCGGTGGACGGCGGAACGGCGTACCCGTCATCGGCGCCGCGCCCCGGCCGACCTGCTGGCCACCGCGGCGCTCCTGCTGCTCGCCCCGATGCTGCTGGTCGCCGCGCAGGTCAGCCCGGCGCTGCTGCCGCTGGCGCTGCTCGCGCTGCACGCCGTGCACCGGATGGTCCGCTGGGCCGGCGAGTCCGAGCGGGCCACCCGGGTCGACCCGCTCACCGGCCTGCCGAACCGGCGCGCCCTGCAGTCCACGATGTCCGAACGCGGCCCGGACCGGCAACGCGCGCTGATCCTGCTCGACCTGGACCGGTTCCGGACGGTCAACGACGCCCTCGGGCACGGCGCGGGGGATCGGCTGCTGGCCCGCGTCGCCGACCGGCTGACCGCCGCCGTTCCGAAACACGACCTGGTGGTACGTCTCGGCGGCGACGAGTTCGCGGTGCTCGCCACCCGGGTCGAGGGCACGGCCTCCGCCCGCCGGATCGCCGACCACCTGACCGAGGCGCTGAGCAGGCCGTTCCCGATGGACGGCACGCCGGTGGAGCTGACCGCCTCGATCGGGATCGCGCTGCAGTCCGGCCGGCGCGACGGCGCGACGCTGCTGCGCGAGGCGGAGACCGCGATGTACGAGGCCAAGCAGCGCGGTGACCAGGTCGCGGTGCACGGCCCGGACGCGCCGCACGTCTCGCCGGACCGGCTGGCGCTGCTCGCCGATCTGCGCGCCGCGCTGCGCTGTGACCCGCCCGGCGACGGGATAGTGCTCTTCTACCAGCCGCAGATCGCGATCGCGACCGGCGAGGTGGTCGGCGTCGAGGCACTGCTGCGCTGGCGGCACCCGAGACGCGGGCTGGTCGGCCCGGAGGAACTGCTCCGGGTGGCCGAGCCGACCCCGGTGATGCGGCTGCTCACCGCCCACGTGCTGGACGAGGTCGTCGCGCAGCTCGCCCGGTGGCGGTTCGCCGGGATGCCGCTGCGCGCCGCGGTCAACGTGAGCGCCCGCGACCTGCACGCCGGTGACATCGCCGACCGGGTCGGCGGGCTGCTGCGCGACCACGAGGTCCCGGCCGACCTGCTGCAACTGGAGATCACCGAGAGCGCGCTGATGACCGACCCGCACCGGGTGCTGGACACCATCACCCGGCTGGACCGGATGGGCGTGGCGATCTCCCTGGACGACTTCGGCACCGGTTTCTCCTCGCTGCAGCACCTGCGGCGGCTCCCGCTGGCCGAGGTGAAGATCGACCGCTCGTTCGTGCTGGGGATGGCGACCGACCGCGGCGACGCGGCGATCGTGCGCTCGGTGATCGGCCTGGCCGAGTCGCTCGGCCTGCGCGCGGTCGCCGAAGGGGTGGAGGACGAGGTCACCTGGCGGCTGCTCGCGGCGGCCGGATGCCACGCCGCGCAGGGCTGGTTCCACGCCCGGCCGATGCCCGCGCCCGAGCTGGCCGAGTGGCTCTCGCGCTACCGGCCGATTCGCCCCGGGGTTCTTCGCGGGCCGTGGATCCCCGCGAAATAGACTCGGTGACTGCACGCACGCATACATCAGAAACGAGGGGGCAGGATGGCCGCCATCTCCCGCGAAGAGGTAGCGCACCTGGCGCGCCTGTCGCGGCTCGCCGTGACCGAAGAGGAGCTCGACCGGTTCGCAGGACAGCTCGACGTGATCCTGCAGTCGGTCGCCCGGGTCGGTGAGGTGGCCGCGGAGGACATCCCGCCGACCTCGCACTCGGTCCCGCTGACCAACGTGTACCGCGACGACGTTCCCACACCGAGCCTGACGCAGGACGCCGCCCTCTCCGGGGCGCCGGATGCGTACGAGGGCCGGTTCCGGGTGCCGCGCATCCTGGACGAGGAGGAATGACCGTGAGCGACCTGACCAGGCTGAGCGCGGCCGCTCTGAGCAGGCTGATCGCCACCAAGGAGGCGTCGGCCGTCGAGGTGACGACCGCGCACCTCGACCGGATCTCGTCGGTGGACGAGCGGGTCCACGCGTTCCTGCACGTCGACCGCGAGGGCGCGCTCGACGCCGCCCGCCGGGTGGACGCGGGCGAGATCACCGGGCCGCTCGCCGGGGTGCCGATCGCCGTCAAGGACGTGGTGACCACCAAGGGCGTCCCGACCACGGCCGCCTCCAAGATCCTTGAGGGCTGGAAGCCGCCGTACGACGCGACGATCGTCGAGCGTCTCAAGGCCGCCGGCATGCCGATCCTCGGCAAGACCAACATGGACGAGTTCGCGATGGGCTCGTCCACGGAGTATTCGGCGTACGGGCCGACGAACAACCCGTGGGACCTCGGCCGGATCCCGGGCGGCTCCGGCGGTGGCTCGGCGGCGGCGCTCGCGGCGTACGAGGCGCCGCTCGCGATCGGCACCGACACCGGTGGCTCTATCCGGCAGCCGGGCGCGGTCACCGGCACCGTGGGGGCGAAACCGACCTACGGTGGCACGTCGCGCTACGGCCTGATCGCGTTCTCCTCCTCGCTGGACACCCCCGGCCCGTGCGCGCGGACCGTCGAGGACACGGCGCTGCTGCACGCGGTCATCGCCGGGCACGACCCGCGGGACTCGACGTCGATCAAGCAGGCGGTGCCGGACGTGGTCGCCGCCGCTCGGCGGGGCCTGCAGGGCGACCTGACCGGCGTCAAGCTCGGCCTGGTCAAGGAGTTCGCCGGTGACGGCTCCGAGCCGGGCGTGCAGGCCGCGTTCAAGGAGTCGCTGGAGGCGCTGGTCAAGCTCGGCGCCGAGATCGTCGAGGTCTCCTGCCCGCACTTCCAGTACGCGCTGCCGGCGTACTACCTGATCGCGCCGAGCGAGTGCTCGTCGAACCTGGCCCGCTTCGACGGCGTGCGCTACGGCCTGCGCTCCGGCGACGACGGCTCACGCTCGCTCGAGGAGGTCATGTCGCTGACCCGGGACGAGGGCTTCGGCCCCGAGGTCAAGCGCCGGATCATCCTCGGGACGTACGCGTTGTCGAGCGGCTACTACGACGCGTACTACGGGCAGGCGCAGAAGGTCCGGACCCTGATCACGCGCGACTTCGAGGCCGCGTTCGAGAAGGTGGACGTGCTCGTCTCGCCGACCACGCCGTTCGTGGCGTTCCCGTTCGGGTCGCGCACGTCGGATCCGTACCAGATGTACCTGGCGGACCTCTTCACGATCCCGACGAACCTGTACGGCGGGCCGGCGATCTCGGTGCCGTGCGGTCTCTCCGAGGGGTTGCCGGTCGGCTTCCAGATCATGGCCCCGACGATGGCCGACGACCGGATGTACCGGGTCGCGGGCGCGCTGGAGTCCGCGGTCGGCACCTTCACGCCGCCGGCCCTCTGACAGCTCTCCCGAGGGCCCCGGTCAGTCCGGGGTCCCCGGGGAGTCCAGCCAGGTGTTGATCAGCTTGCTGAAGTCCCGGCCGGTGTTCCGCTCGACGAAGGCGATGAACGCCGCCCGGTCCTGGCTGGTGTTCTTGTGCTCGGCCACCCACGCCGTCAGCAGCGCGAAGAACTTCGCGTCGCCGAGGGCGTCGTTCAGTTCCTTGAGCATTGCCGCGCCGCAGACGTAGACGTTGCTCTCGGCGAAGTTGGCGGCCTTCGGCCTGCCGGGCGGCCCGACCGTCCTGCGCAGTTCGGCGTCCCGCCGCCGGAGGAACCGTTCCAGGTCGGCGTCGCTGAACTTCTTGACCTTCTGCTGGTAGAGGTACTGCATGTACTGCGCGAACCCCTCGTTGAGCCACAGGTCGGTCCAGGTGCGCGGGGTGACCGTGTCGCCGAACCACTGGTGGGCGTACTCGTGGACCAGGACCTCTTCGAAGTAGTCCCGGTCCTCCTGCGTCCACTTGCCGGCGAGCGACCGGCCGACGCTCAGCATCTGCTGGGTCTCCATCGCCGAGACCGAGCCGTTGAGCAGGACTCCGGCGGTCTCGAACGGGTACGGCCCGATCCGCTCCTCCAACCAGGTCAGCAACCGCGGCGACTTCTTGATCACCGGCAGCAGCTTGTCGTCGGTCTTCGGCAGCACCCAGTAGGTGAGCTTCACCCCGTGCGGTCCGGCCTGCTCCACCTTGTGGTATTTGTCCACCGCGAGCGTCGTCAGATAAGCCGCCGTCGGTACGTCCGAGGCGTACCGGTAGGTGTTCCCCTCGACCGGCCCGGGGGTGCCGTTCGCCGCGGCCGCCCAGCCGTCGGGCACCGTGACCGCGATGTCGTACAGGGCCTTGTCGGAGACCAGTTCGTTCGCCGGGTACCAGGTCATGGCGCCCCACGGCTCCTGCATGGTCCACACCCCGCCGTTCCTGGCCGGGCGAAGACCGACCCCCTCCTCGGTGTCCCCCCGATGCGACGGGAACGTCACCTGCTCCGGCGTGCCGTGGTAGTCGACCACCAGGGTCACCGGCCGGTCGGCGGCCAGTTCGGCGGGCACCGTGAGCTTCTGCTGGGCGAGGGTGCCGGTGGCCGGCTCGCCGTCGACGGTCACCTTGTCGACGGCCAGGTTCGCGAAGTCCAGCTTGATCTCGGAGGCCGCAGCGGTCGGGCGGATGCGCAGCGTGGCCGTGCCGGTGAGCACCTTCCCGGCCGGGTCCCAGTCGAGCTTCAGGTCGTAGTGGAGAACATCGAGCCCGGGGTTGCCGTGCTCGGGGTACAGCTCGTCGGCGACCGTGGCGGATTTTCCGGACGTGTAGTCGGCGTCGACGACCGGCGCCGCGGAGGGGGTTACCGAGGGGCTGTCCGTGCAACTCGCGCACAGGACCGTCGCGGCCAGGGCCACGCCGGTGAGAGGTCGACGCATGCGCGGACGTTATCGCGGCTTTCCACCGCCGGGAAACGTCGCCGGTAAACACCCGGCGACGTGGCGTCATACCGGGCGACTAGGCTTGACCTGAAGTCCGTTACCCGATGCCGCAGTGAGCCGGAGCCGAAGCACATGACGACCATCGCGCTGCCGTCCTACGACGACGCCCTGTCTCTTATACACTCGGCGCCGAGCCGAACACCCAGGTCTGCCCGGTCTGCCTGGCCCTGCCCGGCGCGCTGCCGGTGATGAACCGGGCCGCGATCGAGGCGACCATCCGGATCGGTCTGGCGCTGAACTGTGACATCGCGTCGTGGTGCCGGATGGCCCGGAAGAACTACTTCTACCCGGACATGCCGAAGAACTTCCAGACCTCGCAGTACGACGAGCCGCTCTGCGTGGACGGCTACGTCGACGTCACGGTGGACGGCAAGGAGTACCGGGTCGAGATCGAGCGGGTGCACATCGAGGAGGACACCGGCAAGACCCTGCACATCGGCGGGTCCACCGGTCGCATCCACGGCGCCACCGAGTCGCTCGTCGACTACAACCGGGCCGGCATCCCGCTGGTCGAGATCGTCACGAAGCCGGTGCCCGGCCTCGGCGCGGACGCTCCGGAGATCGCCAAGGCCTACGTCGCCGAGCTGCGCGACATCGTCCGCTCGCTGGGCGTCTCCGACGTGCGGATGGAGCAGGGCTCGATGCGCTGCGACGTCAACACCTCGCTGAACAAGCCGGGCGAGGAGTGGGGCACCCGCACCGAGACGAAGAACGTGAACTCGCTGCGCTCGGTCGAGCGCGCGGTCCGTTCCGAGATCATCCGGCAGGCCGGCCTGCTCGACGAGGGCGTCCGGATCTTCCAGGAGACCCGGCACTTCCAGGAGACCACCGGCGACACCCGCCCCGGCCGGTCCAAGGAGACCGCGACCGACTACCGCTACTTCCCCGAGCCCGACCTGGTCCCGATCGCGCCCGACCCGGCCTGGGTCGAGGAGCTGCGCGCCTCCCAGCCGGAGAAGCCCAGCGTCAAGCGGGCCCGCCTGCGCGAGGAGTGGGGCATCAGCGAGATCGAGATGCAGTCGGCGGTCAACGCCGGCGCGAGCTGGCCCGCCGCTCCAACGAGCTGGGCATCGAGCTCGCCGAGGTGGGCGCCACCCCGGCGCAGGTCGCCGAGCTGCAGAAACTCGTCGACGACGGCAAGCTCAACGACAAGCTGGCCCGCCAGGTGCTCGAGGGCGTGGTGGCCGGTGAGGGCTCGCCCGCCGAGGTGATGGCGGCGCGCGGCCTCGGGGTCGTGTCGGACACCGGCGCGCTGCAGACCGCGGTCGACGAGGCCATCGCGGCGAACCCGGGAGTCGCCGACAAGATCCGTGACGGCAAGGTGGCGGCGGTGGGCGCTCTGGTCGGCGCCGTCATGAAGACCACGCGAGGTCAGGCCGACGCCAAGACCGTCCGCGACCTGATCTTGTCCCGCCTCGGCGTTTCCTGACTTCCGGCGTACGTCGTCTCGCCCGGCCCGTCACCCGACGGGCCGGGCGGCGTCGTTTCCGGGCAATGGTGACCGTCGATTAGAGTCGTCTCGCGCACGTTCGATCGCATCGAGCACGGGGAACCCGACATGACCGACGTCCCGCCGTCCGCCGGCAGCCCCGCCCCCGTCCCCGAGGCCTGGCCGGCGCCGTCCGGCAGCGCCGCTGCCGCTCCCGCTCCCGTTCCCGAGGCGTGGCCGGCGCCCCCCGGCAGCGCCGCTCCGGTTCCCGAGGCGTGGCCGGCGCCCTCCGGTGCGTCCGCCCTGCCGCCCGCCACCCCGCCCGCCGAGTCGTCGGCCCTGCCCGTGCCCTACAGCCCGCAGGCACAGTCCGCGGCGACCGAGCTGGACGAGGCCCACTGGCTTGCCGAGGGGG
>KL571249.1:57193-60067 GCA_000715855.1 Actinoplanes liguriensis | reverse complement strand
CCGCCACTGGTCGCCCGGTGGATGCCGCTCGTCCTCGTCGGCTCGTTCCCGGCCGGCCTGCTGCTGGGAGTGCTGTCGCTGATGCTGGCGGGCGCTCCGGCGGCGCCGATCTACGGCGGGTTCGCGGTGGTGGCCCTGCTTCCCCTGGCCGCGGCGATCCTGAGGTGGGCGGTCGGCGGGCGGACCAGGGCGCCGGTCCAGCCGCCGCGTGCGGCCCTCCTGATCGTGCCGGTCGTCGCCACGGCCTATGTGGCGGCGCCGGTGCTGATCGCCGGGACCCGATCGCCCGGGGCGTTCTTCGTCATCGGGCTGGGGGCCGTGCTCTCGATCCTGGTGACCGCGGCCGTGTACCGATCGGTCAGCGGCTCGGCTGCCCGGACGGCGTGACCGGGGTCGTCGGCGTGACCACCGGATCCTTGTCGTCGAGGCCGACCACGTTCCGCTGCATCTCGACGTTGGACTGGCCGGTGCCGCCGAGCTCGATGTCGTCGTACGCCTTCAGGTCGTGGTTCTCGTCGAAGTAGAGCACCGACAACGACAGCGGCGTCGGCTCCTCGTTCTCCAGCCCGCGCAACCCGGCGCCACCGGTCGAGCCCTCGATCATCAGACGGGTCGGCATCAGCGCCTGCGGAGCGGCCGACCCGGACGGTGACGGCACCGGCGTCGCCGACGCGGACGGGTCGGGAGCGGCCGGCTCGGGCGCCGGAAGCATCGCGACCGAACGCTGATGCTTGTGCCCGGCCAGCACCAGCGGCACCACCCCGGACAGCGGCTGGGCCATCGCCGGGTCGTGGACCAGGGCGATGTCCACCTTCTTGCCAGAGTTCCGGATCGTCGTGGCCAGGCGCTCGCCGGAGGCGGTGAGCAGCTCGGCGCCCGAGTTGTCGCCGGCCGTGTTGGTCTCGCTCTTGTCCGGCGTGAACTGCGGGTCGCCGATCCCGGCGATGGTCAGGCCGTTCTGCAGGATGATCTTGTCGTCGAGGACGATCGCGTTGCGCTGACGGGCGACGGCCGACTGGATCGCCACCGAGTCGTGGTTGCCGCGGACGTAGATGTAGGGCACGCCGAGCGACGGGATCGAGGACACGTACGACGTCTCGGCGCTGCTGCCCCAGTCGACCATGTCCCCGGTGTCGATCACCGCGTCGATGTCGAAGGTCTGCACCACCGTGCGGATCAGACCCCACGATGACGGGTTCAGATGCAGGTCGGAGACGTGCAGGATGCGCGTGGTGTTGCCGGCCGGCTCGTAGACCGGGAGTGCGGACACCGTGGTGTAGATCCGGCTGACGTTGCTGACGATCTGCTGGAGCTGCTCCGCGTACCGCCCGTAGTTGTCCGCGATCCGCCGCGCGTCACCGACCACGGCCGGGGCGTTGACCAGCAGCCCCTCGTAGCGTGGCTCGCTGATCGCATTCGGCCGGATGGTGGCGGCGGCCAGCCCGATGCTGCCGGTCGCGGCGATCAGCGCGGTCAGCCCGGCGGCCGCGGTGCGCCGGACGTTGCGGAAGATCAGCGCCGCCGCGAGGACCGCGCTCAGCACCGCCAGCCCGACCGTGCGCAGGGCCAGTTGGCTCACGCCGGTGGTGACCTCGTCGACCGCGCGGTCACCGGCCGAGCTGATCGCGGCCGGGTTGTCGATCAGCTCCTCCGTCCGGCTCTGGTCGAGCGAGCCGAGCGCGACCTTGAGGTGCAGCGTGCCGCGGTGACTGTCCAGGTGCAGCGAGCCGAGCGGCGGGATGTTCACCTCGGTGCCGCCGACCAGGCTGGGGCGCAGCGACATCTCGGCCCGGAACGGGCCCACGTTGATCTCGGTGTGCGCGAACAGCATCACGCCGATCACCGCCGACGTGAGGCCGACCAGGCCGACCGCGGCGGCGATCCGGGTGTTGCGGAACCAGCGGTGCTTCCACACCCGTACCGAAAAATTGGTCGCCGACCGCAGGTAACCCACGACCTCACTCTTGGAGCTCATCGCGCCTCACCTGCCCGACCCGGCTCGCCGTGAAACAGTCATGCCCGTCTCATCAGCTCCGGCCGGCGCCGCCGTCGGAGAAGACCAGCCGGATCAGCCGGTCGTCCTCAGGGTCCGGCTCGCCGGCGTCCTCCTGGTTGGAGGTGCTCACCCAGAGCGACCCGTCCGGGGCGGCGACCAGCGCCCGGAGCCGCCCGTACTTACCGGTGAGCAGCTCCTGCGGGGTGCCCAGCAGGGTGCCGTTGCCTGTCACGTCGAGCAGGTAGAGACGCTTGCCGAGCAGGCACGCGGTGGCCACCGTGCTCTCGAACGAGGCCACCCCGCCGCACGACGACGCCGCGGTCGGCCAGGCCACCAGCGGGTCGGCGAACTTGACGTCGCCCGCCTTCCCGTCGGCCTTGGGCCAGCCGTAGTCCCTACCCTTGACCACCACGTTCAGCTCGGAGAACTTGGGCTGCGAATTCTCCGTGGCGAACATGCGCTTGGTCTTGTCCCAGGTCAGGCCCTGCACGTTGCGGTGGCCGGAGGACCAGACCAGCGACGTCTTCACCGGGTTGCCCGGGGCCGGGCGGCCCGCCGTGGTCATCCGCAGGATTTTGCCGCCGAGGCTCTTCGGATTCTGCGCGAGCGTGCCGGTGGCGGTGCCGTCGCCGGTGCCGGCGTAGAGGTAACCGTCCGGCCCGAAAGCCAGGGCGCCGCCGTTCTCCTCCGCCGAGCGCGGGATGCCGGTGAGGATCGGCTCCACCGTCTTGCCCAGGACCAGCTTGCCGATCCGGTTGTCGGCGGCGGTCGAGTAGTAGACGAAGATCGTCTTGTCCGACGCGTATTTCGGGGAGACCGCGATGCCGAGCAGGCCGCCGTCACCGGAGGCCCGCACCTCGGCGACTGTCTCTTATACA
>KL571249.1:55301-56990 GCA_000715855.1 Actinoplanes liguriensis | reverse complement strand
CCGCCTCGGTGACCTTCAACCCGTCCGCATCCGACTCCGGCCCGACCTTCAGGATCCGCGCGGTGTCCCGCTCGGTCACCAGGGCCGACCCGTCCGGCAGGAAGGCGATGCCCCACGGCACCTCGAGCCCCTTGGCCAGCACGGTGACCACGATCTCCTGGTCGTCACCGGGACCGGCGCTCGCGGTGGCGGCGACCGACGGGCCGGGCAGGTTGGGGGCGGAGCCGGCTTCATCCGGCCCCGGCGGCCCGAAGCTGCAGCCCGAGGTCAGGCCCAGCACGACGGCCAGTGTCGCGACCGCGGCACGGCCCCGGCGGGAACGCACGGCTCAACCACCCCCTAGCTAGTCTGCGGACCAGGGTAACCGCGGCGGCTGACAGTTCGTGGGGAGGAGATCACGGCTCCACGGCGGCGTCGGCCGGGGACTCGCCCACCGCGGCCAGCACCAGCGGCAGATTGTCCCGGGTGACACCGGTCAGACGGATCACATTCCCGTTGTCGAGCAGCGCGGAGACCCGGCCCCGCTCGTCGGGCGCGAGCCCGGTGATCCGGCTCCACGGCACCCGGTTGCCGCCGAACAGGGCGCGGACCCGCACCTCGTCCTGGAACACGTCGGTGCCGGCGCGCCAGGACCAGATCAGCGCGGTGAGCGGGACCAGCAGGATCGGCAGCCACGCCTGGGAGACGCCGGCCAGCGGCATCGCCCCGACGAACGCGATCGCCGAGGCCACCAGGGCGGTGCCGGACTTGCGTACGCGGAGAAGGGGGCGGCGTCTGCTCACGCTCCCATCTTCCCACTCCGTTATCCACAGCCCCGGTTGACCCTCGACCGTCCATGGTCGACGATCCGGGGAGGAGGTCGCCCGTAACCGGATGCCGGCGTCAATCGTTGTCCGGATGCAACGACCTCTTGCTCCGCCCCGTCCGTTCGGGGGCCGACCCCCCGGCACAACGCAGAGGACCTGTCGTGGCCGTGCCGCCCCTCGCGCCGGCCCGGCCCAGCACCACCGGCCGGGCCCTGTTGCTCGCCGTCTCCGCGACGGCCGTCCTGATGCTGCTCGCCGGCGCCGCCGGTCTGCTGCCCGGGCCGGTCGCGCTCGCCCTGGGTGTGGGCGCCTCCGCGCTCTGCGCCTCCGCCTACCTGGTGCGCTCGGCGCTCGACATCCACCACGCCGACGGCACGTTCGTGGCCTGCCGCGGCGCCGGCTTCGTCGGAATGGGCGCGCTGGCCACCGCCCTGACCGTGCTGGTGCCGTGGTGGTCCCCGCCCGGCGAGGTGGCCTGGCTGACCGTGGGCCTGGGTCTCGCCGCCGGGTGCTACGTGCTCGGCGCCTCCCTGCTGCCCGGCGCCGCGCGCAACTGGCCGATCCGGCTGCGGCGCGGCTTCGACGGGCTCGGCCTCGGCATCAGCGTGGGCTTCGCGGCCTACCTGATCCCGCCGGACGGCCGCCCTCAACCGGCCGCGCTGCCGGCCCTGCTGATCACCGCGGCCGGTGTCTCGATCGTCACCGTGGTGGTGCTGCGGGCCCGGCCCCGGCCGGTCCCGGCGGTCTGGTGTGCGGCCGGGGCGGCGCTGGTGCTGGTCTCGCTCGCGACGCTGGCCGAGGTGCTGGCGCTGGGCGTGACCGGCCCGGCGATTCCCCTGCTGGGGGTCCCGATGGTGGCGGGTCTCGCCGCGGCGGCCGGTGG
>KL571249.1:53852-55121 GCA_000715855.1 Actinoplanes liguriensis | reverse complement strand
GGCCGGTGGCGGCTCACGCCGGGGCCTGCCGGTCCCGGCCGCCGAGCCGGTCAACCCGGATCGTTACCTCGCGAGCTATCCGCTGCTCGCGGTCCCGGCCGCGGTCGGCGTGATCGCCGCGGTGTGGCACCTGCTGACCTCGCCCGGCTTCGACTCCGAGGGTGTCGTCTTCGCGGTGATCATGATCAGTGTCCTGGTCACGCGGGAGCTGTTGGTGGTCCGCGACATCCGGCTGTACGCGGGACGTCTGCGCGTCACCGAGGCGCACTTCCGCTCCCTGGTGGCCGGCGCCACCGACCTCACCCTGGTGCTCGACGAGCGGCTCACCGTGCGCTGGCAGTCCCCGGCCGCGGCCCGGCTGTTCGGGCTGAGCGACGACCGGGTGCTGGGCCGGCCGTTCGGCGAGATGATCCACCCCGAGGACGCCGGCGACGCGCTCGCGGTGATCGGCTCGGTGCTCGCCGGCGAGCACGAGGGTGGCCCGCCCGTGCTGGTCAGCGCCCGCCTGCGGGACGGCGCGAAGCTCTGGCGGGACACCGAGTCGACCATCTCCGACCAGCGTTCGGTGCCCGAGGTGGCCGCGCTGGTGGTGCACGTGCGGGACGTCGGCGAGCGCCGCCACCTGGAGCGCACCCTGCACCGCTTGGCGTACCTGGACCAGCTCACCGGCCTGGCGAACCGGCAGGCGCTGATGCGTGACCTGCTCGCGTTCCGCCGCCGCCCCGGCCCGCCCGGCACCCTGCTCGTCGTCGACCTGCACGGGCTCGCCGAGGTGAACGACACGCACGGCCGCGAGGTCGGCGACGCGGTCCTGACCGAGATGGCCCGCCGGCTGCGGTCGCTGACCGGCCCCGACGACGTTCCGGCCCGGCTGGGTGGGGACGAGTTCGCGGTGCTCACGCCGCAGTCGGCGGTCCCGGCCTATGCGCTGGCCACCCGCATCGTGGCCGCCCTCGCCGAGCCGTTCCAGCTGCCCGGGGCGGAGGTGCGCCTGCACACCAGCGTCGGCCTGGCCGAGCTCGCCGGGGCGCCCGGGCCGGACGAGGCGCTCCGCCACGCCGACCTGGCCCGGCAGCGCGCCCACCAGCTCGGCCGGGACGCCGTCGAGTGGTATGACCAGGGCGTCGAGCTCCAGCTCCAGCGCCGGATGGAGTTGGAGCGCCAGCTGCCCTCCGCGGCCGGCCGCGGTGAGCTGGACCTGGTCTTCCAGCCCGTCGCCGCGCTGCGGGACAGCCGTCCGGCCGGCGTCGAGGCGCTGCTGCGCTGGCG
>KL571249.1:52440-53630 GCA_000715855.1 Actinoplanes liguriensis | reverse complement strand
GCCGATCGCCGAGGCGCAGGGCATCATCGCCGAGCTGAACGACTGGGCCCTCGACGAGGCCTGCCGCCACCTGCGGAACTGGGCCGGCGACGACGGCGAGTTCTGGGTGTCGGTCAACGTCGGTCCGCGCGAGCTGCTCACCGCCCGCTTCCCCGAGCAGGTGTCCGGCACGCTCCGGCGCTACGGCGTCGCCGCGGACAGGCTGGTCGTCGAGGTCGCCGAGACGTGGATCGCGCAGGACCTGCCGGCGATCGTCGCCGCCCTCTCCGGCCTGCGCAAACTCGGAGTCCGCGCGGCGCTGGACGACTTCGGCTCCAGCCAGACCTCGCTGGCGAACCTGCGCCGCCTCCCGGTCGACATGCTGAAACTGAGCGCCGCGCTGGCCCAGCAGGAGTCCGAGGCGGCCACGCTCGAAGTGGTGGTCGGCCTCGCCCGCCGGATCGGTCTCGACCTGGTCGCCAAGGGCCTGGAGACGCCGGAGAGCATCGAGCGCGCGCTCGCCGCCGGGTGCCGCTACGGCCAGGGCCTGGCGATCGCCCATCCGGCGCCCGCCGAGCGCATCGAGGCCTACCTGGAAAGCCACAGAGCGGAAAGACCCCAATAAACCATTTCCCGGTACGACGATGACCACGCCCGTGCCCAGGCGACACGACCAAGCCCCGTGAGTGCCCCCGCCACCCCCGCCCCACGCACTCCCCAGCCGCGCCCCACCTCCTCTTCGGCTGGTGCTCACCGTTGTTATGACGCCCGGATAACCACAGTGAGGGCCAGCCGACGAGCCCGAGGCCGGGCGCGGCTCGCGGTCCCGGCTGGTGCTCACCGTTGTTATGGGGCGCTGATAACCACAGTGAGAGCCAGCCGGCTGGCGAGCGGCGTGCGGGGCCGGGGCACGGCGTACTGGGAAATGAGGGTTAAGCGCGTGGTGGTGCGGTGCTGCCGCGGGGGGTGAGGTGCGCGGTCTGGGCCTTGACGTTGCCGACCTTCTTGCCGTCGACGGCGTTGAGCAGCTCCCGCGCGGCCTGCGCCCCATAGCCGGACACGTCCCGGCTGAGCGCGGTCAACGGCGGGTGCACCAGGCTGCACAGCGGCGAGTCGTCCCACGCCACGATCGACAGGTCACCCGGCACGGACAGGCCCATCTCCTGCGCCACGGCCAGCCCCGCGACCGCCATCACGTCGTTGTCGTAGAT
>KL571249.1:51039-52207 GCA_000715855.1 Actinoplanes liguriensis | reverse complement strand
GAGATGTGTATAAGAGACAGCGCCGGTGTAGTCGGCCGGCACGGTGACCGCGTCTCCGAGGCCGAGCGACGCGCAGACCTCGTTGAACGCTTTCGTCCGCACCTGGGTGTGCAGCAGGTCGGGCACACCGCTGACCCGGGCGATCCGGGAGTGGCCGAGCGCGACCAGATAGCGCACGGCCTCGGTGATCGCGCCGCCGTCGTCGGACCAGATCTGGGTGACCGGGCTGGGCTCGCCGGAGCCGCCGATGACCACGGCCGGCAGTTGGAGTTGCTGGAGCACCGGGATGCGGATGTCGTTCTCCCGCAGGTCGGTGACGATCACGCCGTCGATGCGGCGCTCGCCCCACCAGCGGCGGTAGACCTCGACCTCCTGCTCGGGGGAGGCCACCACCTGGAGGGTCAGCGCGTAGGACTGGGCACCGAGCTCGGCTTCGAAACCGCTGATCAGGCCCATGAACCACGGCTCGATGCCGAGGATCCGGGCGGGGCGGCAGAGGGTGAGGCCGACGGCGCGGGCGCGGGCGCCGGAGAGGGCGCGGGCGGCGCTGTTCGCGTTGAAGCCGATCTCCTGCGCGATGGCGAGGATCCGCTTGCGGGTGGCCTCGGAGACGCCGGGCTGACCGTTCAGCGCATAGGACACGGCGCCTTTGGACACACCGGCACGCCGGGCGATGTCGGCGATCGTGGGCCGTTTCACGCAGTCCCCTCTGTCGCGACTTTGCCGGAGAGCTTATCGGGCGTGGGTCCGGCGTAACCCAACCGGCATCCAGAGTGTACTTGACCGGTTAAGTCACCGGGAGATCAATCGTGAACCCTCTCTGGGCCGGCCGAGCGTGATGTCGTGCGTGGTGCGGTCCCCGGCCAGCTCGACCCGCCCGGCGACCGGTGGATAGCCGCTCGCGGTGACCGTGTAGACGCCGGGCAGCAGGCCGGGGAAGGCGTACCGCCCGTCCGCGCCGGTCGAGGTGGTCGCCACCACGACGCCGGCCTCGTCGACGGCCACCACCGACGCCTCCGGCACGGGCCGTCCGGACGCGGCCGCGGTGACCTGCCCGGACAGCGTGCCGTTGCCGGTCAGCACCAGGTCCGCCCGGGAGACGCCGCTGTCGTCCAGGACGACGGTCCGGGCGACCGGCCGTGCCCCGGCCGCCGCGGCGGTCAGCGTG
>KL571249.1:40366-50831 GCA_000715855.1 Actinoplanes liguriensis | reverse complement strand
GTGCCCTCGCCGTCGGTCAGCGTGACCGTGGCCGACGGCACCGGCTGCTCGTGCTGGTCGACCGCGCTGCCCTCGATCCGCCCGCCGGCCGCCAGGGTCACGTCGCGCCGCGTGGCCCCGGTCAGCGTCAGCTGGATCGCGGCCGGTTGATGCCGGTCCGCGGAACAGATCAGCAGGTACGCCCCGGGCGCGTCCGGGACCAGGTGGAACGTGCCGTCCTCACCGGCCACCGTCCGGGCCGCCTGCGCCCCGCCGAAGTCGGTCAGCGTGAGCCGAGCCCTGGCCAGCGGGCGCTGATCGACCCCGGTCACCCGGCCATTCAAGAAATGGGGAGCGTCACCGCGCAGCGGGACCTGCGGCAGGAACAGGAACAGCAGCAGCGCGACCACCAGCACCCCGCCCGCCAGCAGGCAGATGTCCCCGATCGCGTCCGCGAACCCGGCCTGGAACGGCCGGGCCAGCGCAGGCGGGACGTGACTGAGGAACGAGGTGTCGTCCAGCGAGCTGTCGAACACGCCCCGGTTGGCCGGCTCGTTCATCAGCTGCCGGAAGCCGGGATCCTTCGCCGCCTCGTGGACCGCTGATCCGATCCGGTCAGGAACCCACGAGAACAGCAGGGTCAGGAAGATCGCCGTCCCGGCCGTCGCCCCCATCTGCCGGAAGAACGTCGCCGACGCCGTCGCCACGCCCATGTCCTGCGGCGGCATCGCGTTCTGCACCGCGAGCGTCACCGGCTGCAGCACGAAGCCGAGACCAAGACCGAAAAGGCCCATGAAAACCCCGGTTCGCCAGTACGGCGTATCCACCCCCAGCCCGTGCATCAGCCCCATCCCGCCGATCATCAGCAGCGCCCCGAGCACCGGCCAGATCTTGTATCGCCCGGTGGCGCTGATCGCCCGCCCGGAGATCAGCGAGCCGAGCATGATTCCCGCGGTCAGGGGCAGCAGTTGCAGCCCGGAGCGGGTCGGCGAGGCCCCGTGCACGATCTGCAGGTAGAGCGGCAGCAGCGCGAGCCCGCCGAACATCCCCATGCCGATCACGAAACCGGCCAGCGACGTGATGCCGAACGTCGGGTTCCGGAAGAACCGCAGCGGGATCAGCGCCGCGGCGCCCATCATCGCCTCGGCGAGCAGGAACAACACCAGCCCGGCCGCGCCGATCACGTAGCAGGCGAGCGTCCGTGGCTCGGTCCAGCCCCACACCCTGCCCTGCTCGGCGGCGATCAGCAACGGCACCAGGAAGACGCAGAGGGTGACCGCGCCCCACCAGTCGATCCGGTGGTCGCGGCGGGTGTGCCGGAGCTTGAGCACCTTGGCGACGACGGCCAGGGCGATCACCCCGATCGGTACGTTGACCAGGAACACCCAGCGCCAGCCGGCCAGCCCGAGGATCTCGCCGGCGCCCGCGAAGAATCCGCCGATGACCGGCCCGAGCACGCTGGACGCGCCGAACACGGCCAGGAAGTACGCCTGGTACCGGGACCGTTCGCGCGGCGGCACCAGGTCCCCGATGATCGCCAGCGCCAGTGAGAACAAGCCGCCCGCGCCGAGCCCCTGGACCGCCCGGAACGCCGCGAGCTGGTACATCGACCCGGCGAACGAGCAGGCCGCCGAACCGAGCACGAAGATCGTGATGGCCGCGACGAAGAAGCGCTTACGACCGTAGATGTCGGACAGTTTGCCGTACAGCGGGGTGCTGATCGTCGCCGTGATCAGGTAGGCCGTGGTCACCCAGGCCTGCAGGCTCAGTCCGTGCAGGTCGTCGCCGATGGTCCGGATCGCCGACGCGACGATGGTCTGGTCCAGCGCCGCCAGGAACATGCCCAGCATCAGCCCGGAGAGCACCTGCAGGATCTGGCGATGGCTGAGTGGTTCGGTGGCACTGCTCATGCGGTCGTGACTCCTCGCGGCAACGGTCTCTGCATCGATACCGAGGAGCGGGGGCGCCGGGTTACCGGTTCCGCGTAACAGAGGGATACGAATCTCGTCCCCCAAGGGATTTGCCAGAGAGAACTCAGCTTTTACTCAGGTTTCCGTGAGCCCGCCCAACGAGCCCGCGGCGATCGTGTCGGATCTCGAACACAACCGAGGAGTCCGATGAGAAACCATCTGGTCCGCTGGTCGGTCACGGCCGGCGTGACCCTGGCGGTGGTCGCGCCGCTCGCGGGCAGCGCGAACGCCACCGTGGTCGCGCCGCCGACCGCCCGGGACGGCCGGCTCACCCAGGTCGGCCCGATCGCCGAATTCGGTTTCCCGTCGTGGTACCGGGACAGCACCGGGCTGCGACTGGAAGCCTGCACCACCACGGACGACCCGCTCTGCGCGGTCCTGCCGGACGAGGTCCCGAACCCGGACCTGCCGGTCTCCTACCCGGACAACTTCCCTGGCGAGTTCTTCTACCAGCTCGCCGACGCCACCCTGACGCTCACCGACGGCACCAAGGCCGTGATCGGCCTGAACGTCGAGGGCGCCTGGGCCAACGACGCGGTGATCGACGGCGACCAGATGGTCTTCGGTCGCGTCCGCATCCGCTTCGCGGCCGCCGCGGGGCGGCGATTCAGGATCACCCATCCGTACGGCATCGACGACCTCACCGCGGACGACAAGGGCGTCCGGATGACCGAGGACGTCGGCACCACCCCCGGTGCGTTCGGCCAGGCGCTGAACAGCCGGATCGGCCCGTTCCTGAAGTGGGACCCGGCCGTCGGCCCGGCCGCCCCCGCCGGTTACACCGGTGACCCGGGCGTCGACCACAAGGTGGTGGGCAGCCCGTACGGCACCAACTTCGTCCGGATCGAGGAACTCGACCCGGCGACCGGGGCGGTGCTGTCGCAGGTCGGGTTCACCGACACGTTCAGCATCCAGGGGCGGTACGCGACCAACGCCGGTGTCGACGTCGACCAGGCCACCTTCACCACCGGCCCGGACGGCAACGGCGTGGTCGAGGTCTACGCGACCAGCGAGGCCGGTCAGGCCGTCGAGATCGCGGCGAACCCGGCGCTCGGCATCCGCGGCACCCGGCTGCGCGGACAGAACGGCCACTACGGCCGTTTCCCGGTCACCGGCCCGCTGCCGACCGGCGCGAGCGTCGACATCGTCAACGCCTCGGACCGTCCGGTCGCGAAGAAGACCCGCAAACTGGTCGACGTCGTGCAGGTCAGCAAGGCCGCGTACGACGCCGACGCGCACACCCTGACCGTCGCCGCCACCAGCAGCGACCAGGACTCCGCGCCCGGCGTGCTGAGCGTGACCGGGTACGGCCCGATCACCGGCCAGCCGTTCACCAACGTGTTCGTGCCGCCGGCCACGGTCACCGTCACCTCGACGAGCGGGGGCGCCGCGACCGCGTCGCTGCTCGGCTCGGGCACGGGCCGTCAAGCTGGACGGCACCGGATCGACGGGCGAGATCGACACGTACCGCTGGGATCAGACCTCGGGCCCGGCGGCGATCCTGACCGGCGGGACCACCGCATCGGCCTCGTTCGTGGCGCCCCAGCCGGGGACGTACGCGTTCACGCTGACCCTGACCGGCCCGGGCGGGCAGCAGACGTCGTCCCCGGTCACGGTGAACGTCGTCGCGGCCGCGAAGCCGATCGCCGAGGCGGGACCGGACCAGACGATCCTGCGCGGCCGGGCGGTGACGCTGGACGGCTCCGCGTCGAGCGGCGTCGAGACGTACAGCTGGAAGCAGGTCTCCGGACCGGCCGTGACCCTCGCCGGGGCCACGGCGGCGAAGCCCACCTTCACCTTCCCGGTGCAGGCCCAGCCGGCGTCGCCGGGACCCAACGCGTCGTTCGTCTACGACAACGACCCGGTGGTGTTCGAGCTGACCGTGACCAACCCGAACGGGACGGCCACCGACCGGGTGACCGTGCGGCCGCAGGCCGAGACGTTCCCGGGCGGGGTGACGGTGCGCTACCGGACCGGCAACAACGAATGGCGGATCACCGGCACGAGCAGCCTGGTCGCCGGGCAGCGGATCACCGCGGTGCTCGGTGACACGCTCAACGGCCGGGTGATCGGCACGTCCGCGGTGGACGCCGCGGGCGCGTTCAGCATCCGGGTGACCGGGCCGGCGCCCGGCGCCGTCCGCACGATCAGCGTGGTCACCTCGGTCGGAGGCCGTCAGCTCGCCATCCCGGTCACCGTCACCAACTAACCCATCCGCCCCAGCCCCCAGCGCCAGCCGACCACCGTCGGCTGGCGCTGACGGCTGTTTTGGGGGCTGTTTTCAGCCGTCAGGGCCAGCTGGGCTGGTCAGGAGGCGGCTGCCAGCTGTTTGCGGAGGTAGAGGACCGTGGCGGCGGAGACCTGGCCGGCTACCGCGGCGCAGATCAGCGAGCTGGCGTGCCCGACCTTCCCGTCCGGGCACTCGCGCAGCAGGTGCGCGTGGACCAGCGCGTCCACGCAGCCGAGCACGTCGACGACCGGCTGCGCGGTGAGCACGGCCAGCTCGGCCGCGCCCAGGTCGCCGAGCACCGCGCAGACCCGCAGCAGTTCCCAGGCGAGCGGCGGCATCCACTCGGTCCGTTGCCGGGCGACCTGCATCGCCACCGCGCTCGCCACCTCGGCCGGCCGCCGGGCGACCGCGACCAGGGCCGGGATCCCACCGGTCAGCCGGCGTACCGCCGGGTCGCCGAGCGGCTCCAGCTCCTGTTCGGTGAGCGGGCTGAGCCGCATCACCACCGGTGTGCCCAGCCCGGCGAGCGGCCGCCCGGAGAGCTGCGACGGGTAGTCGTAGGTCAGCACGATCCGCAGGCCGGGGCAGTGCCCGCTGAGCCAGGCCAGCTCGGCGACGCTTGCCGCGTCCAGGTTGCGGGCGTCGTCGACGGCCAGGTAGACGGGTTCCGGCCGGTCGAACGTCGCCGCGATCAGTTCCAGGTCGGCCTGGCCCAGCGGCTGGTCGGGCAGCGCCCGGTCGACCGCTCCGATCGCTTCCGGGGTGGCGTCCAGGTCGGTCAGGACGCTGCGCAGCCAGGACAGGCGGAGCACGCCGACGGCTGTCTCTTATACACATCCGGCGTCGCCGATGCCGATCCGGCCGGGTGTGTGCCGGCCGAGTTCGGCCAGGAACGCGGACTTGCCGGAGCCGTTCGGCCCGACGATGTGCACCACCGGCGGGGTGCCCGGCTCGACCATCAGCCGGATCTCGGTGAGCCGCCCGAGGAACCGCTCGGAGAGCCGGCCGACCGCGGGCGCCGCGGCGGGAGCCTGTTTGATCATGGCGAGTTCGGCCGACGGCGCCACGCCCAGCTCGCTGTCGAGCACCTGGCGGCAGCGCTCGAAGATGCGCAGCGCGTCGTCGGGACGGCCCATCGCGACCGCGGCGGCCATCGCGGCGTGGTAGCCGGACTCCAGGAACGGGTTGAGCTCGATCGCCTCGTGCGCCAGCCGCAACGATCGCGGGGCGTCCTCGGCCAGGGCCGCCGTGGCCAGCCTGAGCAGGGCGTTCACGGCGACGACGGAGACCTCGGAGCGGATCGGCTCGGCCCAGTCGGCGTACGGGTCCTCGGGGAACGGCAGGTGCCGGGCCAGCCCCAGGATCTCTTCGTGGATCGGGAGGTCGTCCGGCCCCTGCGCGTCCAGTCGCCGGACGAGTGCCCGCAGCTGGGCCAGGTCGAGCGAGGCCCGTGAGGTGTCGAAGAGGTAGCCGCCGGAGCGGGTGACGATGAACCAGGTGGCGGGCGAGCCGGTCGGTTGCAGCCGCCGGCGGATGACGGAGACGTAGTGCTCCAGCGCCCCCGCGTGGTTGCCCGGCAGGTCTTCGCCCCACACCGCGTCGGCCAGCGCGTCCTTGGACTGGATCCGGTCGTGGCGGGCGGCGAGCACGGCCAGCACCTGACGGGCGCGGCGGGGCAGCTCGCCGGCGGGCAGCATGCCGCCGTCGCCGTCGACGACGGTGAGTTGTCCCAGCACGCTGACCCGCAGTCCCACGTTCTGGTGATCGCCAGAACCCGGCCCGAGTTGAGAAACAGCGGGCTTCAGCATCGCCAACGGAACACCTCAGAACGGGTCTCTAGGTTTCGGCTCCCTGTGTAAACCCTGGGAAGAAGAGGTATCCGATGGCACGCGGGAGTCTGAGTCGACGCGATCTCCTCAAGGGCACGCTGGCCCTCGGCGGTGGCGGCCTGATCGTGATGACCGCCGGCGGCGAGGTCGTCGCGGCGTCCAGCAAGCTCTCGGCCAAGAACATGCCGACCCCGTACACGAACATGTTCCGTCGCCCGCCGGTGCTGATGCCGGCCGAGGAGGGCGTGGACGAGATGGGCCCGTTCCAGAAGTACCGGCTCACCCAGAAGCTCGCGAAGGCAAGCATCCTGCCGGGCCTGACCACGACGATCGCCGGCTACAACGGGATCTTCCCGGGGCCGACCCTGCGCGTGAAGCAGGGGACCCGTACCGAGGTCCGGATCTGCAACGCGCTCTCCGAGATCAACACGCTCAACGGGCGGCCTTTCAGCACGGTCACCCACCTGCACGGATCCGCCTCCCTGCCGCAGTACGACGGTTACGCCAACGATCAGACGAAACCTGGTCAGGTGAAGACGTACAAGTACCCGAACTGGCAGCAGGGCCGGACCCTTTGGTACCACGACCACAACCATGGGGACACCGCGCAGAACGTCTACTCCGGTCTGGCCGCCCAGTATCACCTGAAAGATCCCTACGAAACCGCCCAACTGCCGCAGGGCGAGTTCGACGTGCCGCTGATCGTCAACGACATCGCGTTCAACGCCGACGGCTCGGTCGCGTTCGAGCCGGACGGGAACGCCGGCTTCATGGGCGACATCGTCATGGTCAACGGCGTGCCGTGGCCCAAGATGAAGGTCAAGCCCCGGGTGTACCGGTTCCGGGTGCTCGCCGCCTCGATCTCCCGTTCCTGGCGGTTCGCGCTGAGCACCGGTGACCCGTTCTACGTCGTGGGCAACGACGCCGGCATGACGCCGAAGGTGAACGCGGTGTCGTCGTGGCGGCAGGGCGGCGCCGAGCGCTACGAGGTGCTGATCGACTTCCGGAAGTACAAGCCCGGCACGAAGATCGAGCTGAAGAACCTGAGCAACAAGAACAACGTCGACTTCGACAACACCGGCAAGGTCATGCAGTTCGAGGTCGTCGCGGACTCGGGCCCCGCCGACACGTACCAGATCCCTTCTTCTCTTGATCTGGGCCCGCAGCCGTACGCGAACCGGGGCGCCATCGAGGTCAACAAGCTGAAGCCGGAGATGGCCACCGCGCGCCGCCGCCTGCGAGTCGAACGCAAGCACGGCGAGTGGACCGTCAACGGCGAGACCTGGGCGGACGTCGAGGCGTCCGAGTTCAAGCGGGTGCTGGGCAACCCGAAGCCGTACGACGTGGAGATCTGGGAGCTGGTGAACGAGTCCGGTGGCTGGTTCCACTCGTTCCACATCCACCTGATCGACGCCCAGATCATCGCGCGTAACACCACCGCGGACGGCAAGGCGCACCCGTGGGAGGGCGGTGGCAAGGACGTCTTCTACCTGGGCGAGAACGAGACGGTCACCGCGCTCATGCAGTTCACCACCGGTGACGGCAACGTCGGCGGCCGCTACATGACGCACTGCCACAACCTGGTTCACGAGGACAGCGACATGATGATCCAGTTCGCGGTCGGTGACCTGGAGAACAACAACCCGATCACCATGGATCCGGCGAAGGCCGAGACCGAGGCGGAGCTGCCCGTGGCGTACGCCCCGAGCTACCCCCTGGGCACGTGATGCCCGCCAGGTTCCGGGGTGCGGCGTTCAGTCTCGCCCTGGTGCTGGTCGCGGTCGCGGTGGCGGCCTGGTCGGGTGGCTGGTTCGCCACGTCCCCGGCCGGGACGCCGGCCGCGGCCGCCACGATCGGCGGCGACGCCGGGGACGAGGTCGCCACCACCACGTTCGACGGGCCGATGGTGCGCAGGCGGGCGGCGATCGCCGTACATCCGCAGAAGAATGCCGATCGGGGACATGTCGCCGCGGAGTTGCGCGCGGCGGCGCGGGCGGCCGGGGTCGGCGAGCTGACCGACGCGACGTTCGCGGTGTTCAGCGCGGACCTGCTGCAGTATCTGGTGCCGGAGCTGACGCTGGTGCTGCCGGAGGGCGTCACCGTGCAGCGGGCCGAGGCGTTCATGCGCGATCACCAGCCGGACGACGTCGCGTTCTACGTGGCGCAGACGGTGCTGGTGCACGACCTCACGTTCGCCGTCGTGACCAGCGGGGTCAGCCCGGCCGCCGCGGCGAGGGCGGAGGACGCCGAGGGGATCCTCAGCGACTCGCTCAACCACTACGTGACGACGGTGCAGCCGGCCGGGCTGACCGTCCGGTATTTCGGGGCGCTGCTCGGTGACGGTCAGGTCGCGGCGGTGCGGGCGGCGATGGCGCGCTCGGCGGGCGCCACGCCCGACCGGGTGACGGTCACGGCGAACGAGGCGGGACCGGGTGTGGATCTGTCCGACGGCGTACCGGATCTGGCCGAGAGCCCGGAGCACCACGGGCACTAAGTTCCACTAGAGCCGGACCAAAGCGGCCCCTCCCAGCATGTACGGCATATCCGTGCAAATCGAGCTGGGAGGGCGTCCCGTTGCCGAAGCTTCGTTCCGCCGTAGCGATAACTGCCGTGCTGGCCGCCGCGGTCGTCGCCGCGCCGGCCGCGCAGGCCGCCCCGATCGGCCAGGGGTTCACCGTGACCGCGGCCGACCTCACCTACATCCTCGGGCAGATCAAGATCGCTGAGGCGCACGTCGCGAACACCACCCTGTCTCTTATACACCGACGGCTCGTGCAACCACCTCGGCGCCGGCCAGGCCGGCTTCGGGGCGGCCGACCAGGCGTTTCCCCGGCTCGTCCCGGCGCAGACCCGGCCCGGGTACGCCGAGCGGAACGCGACCGACGCCGAACCGCGGCTGATCAGCAACCTGATCGCCGACCAGAGCACCAGCAACCCGGCCGCGGTCGCTGCGGCCCGCGGCGGCGACCCGGCCGGCGGCATCCCGAACGTCACACCGGACGCCGGGCTCTCCGCGCCGTACAACTCCTGGTTCACGCTCTTCGGGCAGTTCTTCGACCACGGCGTCGACCAGACGGTCAAGGGCGGCGGCGCGGTGATCATCCCGCTCGCGGCCGACGACCCCCTGGTGATCAGCGAGAGCCTGCCGCCGTCGCTGCGGTTCATGGTCCTCAGCCGGGCGTCCGCGGGGAACACCGTGACGCCGTACGCCGATAATTCCCAGACCTACACGTCGCACCCCGCCCACCAGGTCTTCCTCCGCGAGTACGACGAGAACGCGCACGCCACCGGACGGCTGCTCGCCGGTGCCGCGGGCGGCCTGCCGACCTGGGACGACGTGAAGCGCCAGGCGAGCGGGGCGCTGGGACTCCGGTTGACCGACGCGGACGCGCTGAACGTGCCGGTAGTGCTGGCCGACGCGTACGGCAATGTCGTTCCCGGTCCGGCGAGGGGCCTTCCGCAGTACGTGACGAGCACCGGCCTGGTCGAGGGCGACACGTCCACGCCGGTCGCCGTGCCGTCGGACGTGCTGCGCGTCGGCACCCCGTTCCTGTCCGACGTCGCCCACGCCGCCGACCCGTCCCGGCCCGGTTACGACGCCGCCCTGCTGGGCCGGCACTACGTGGCGGGTGACTCCCGGGCCAACGAGAACATCGGGCTGACCGCGATTCATCAGATCTTCCACTCCGAGCACAACCGCCTGGCCGGGGACATCCAGCGGATCGTCGGCTCCTCCGCGGAGTGGACCGGGACGCGGATCTTCCAGGCGGCCAAGTTCATCGACGAGATGGAGTACCAGCACATCGTCTTCGAGGAGTTCGCCCGCAAGATCCAGCCCGCGATCGATCCGTTCGCGTCGTACCAGGACGAGATCAACCCGGCGATCTACGCGGAGTTCGCGCACGCCGTCTACCGGTTCGGGCACTCGATGCTGACCGAGACGATCGCGCGGACCGGCACGGACGGCGGCGACGACTCGGTGCCGCTGCTGGACGGGTTCCTCAACCCGGACGCGTTCACGAACGGCGGCACCCTCAGCCCCGAGCAGTCCGCCGGTGAGATCGTGACCGGGATGTCCGGGCAGACCGGCAACGAGATCGACGAGTTCGTGACCGGGACGCTGCGGAACAAGCTGCTCGGGCTGCCCAGCGATCTGGCCGCCATCAACATCGCCCGGGGGCGCTCCGAGAGCGTGCCGCCGCTGAACGCGTTCCGCCGGGGGTTGCGGCTCACGCCGTACCTGAACTGGGTCGACTTCGGCGAGCACCTGAAGCACCCGGAGTCGCTGGTCAACTTCATTGCCGCGTACGGGACGGACCCGTCGATCCGGTCCGCGTCCGGAGCCGCCGCGAAGCGGGCCGCCGCCGAGGCGCTGATGGACTCGCCGGACTTCCTCTACGCGCCGGCGTCCTCCTCCGGGCTGGACGACGTGGACCTCTGGATCGGCGGGCTGGCCG
>KL571249.1:37363-40125 GCA_000715855.1 Actinoplanes liguriensis | reverse complement strand
GCCGCGGAGCCGTTCGGTGGGCTGCTCGGCAGCACGTTCGACCGGGTGTTCACCACCCAGCTGACCGCGCTGCAGAACGGCGACCGCCTCTACTACCTGGCCCGCACGCCCGGCATGAACCTGCGCAGCCAGCTGGAGGGCAACAGCTTCGCCGAGCTGATCATGCGCAACACCAGAGCGCAGGGGCTGCCGGCGGACGTGTTCGCCACCACCGACTGCGCCTACGACCTGACCCGCATCACCTGGTCGGGCACCCGCGTCCTCGACGATCCGCGGTCGGCGTGCGACGAGTCGGCGATGCTGCTGCGGCAGCCCGACGGCACGCTCAAGCAGCGAGGCCAGGCGACCGCGCAGGCGGTCTGGATCGGCGGCGAGGAGCGGGACCGGGTCAGCGCCGGCAGCGACGACGACAGCGTCTGGGGCGCCGAAGGCGACGACGTGCTGGAGGGCGGCACCGGGGACGACGCGGTGACCGGCGGCGAGGGCGACGACGTCCTGACCGATTCCGGCGGCGCCGACATGCTGCGCGGCGGGCCCGGCGACGATGCCGTCGACGCCGGTCCGGGGCCGGACGTGGTGCTCGGCGGGGACGGTCGGGACTTCACCGACGGCGGCGCCGGCGCGAACGAGACGTTCGCCGGGGAGGGTGACGACCTCGTGCTCGCCGGCGGCGGCGCGGACACCGTCTGGGGCGACTCCGGCGACGACTGGATCGAGGGCGGCGCCGGGAACGACCTGCTCCAGGGCGACAGCGGCAACCCGTTCTTCCTCGACGACGCGAACCGGCCCGGCAACGACGTGCTGATCGGGCAGGGCGGCGACGACGACTACGACCTGGAGGGCGGTGACGACATCGGGGTCTCCGGCCCGGGCGTCGACCGGTACAACGGCGGATCCGGCTACGACTGGTCCCTCTCGTCCGATTCTGATCTCTCGCTCGCGCCCGTCGAGGACACCGCCGCGGACACCCGGGACCGCTACCGGGAGGTGGAGGCGCTCTCCGGCGGCGCGGGCGACGACGTCCTGACCGGCGATGATCTCGTCCCGGCGGCCGACGGCATCCTCGGCTGCGACGCGCTCGACGCGGCCGGGATCGCCCGGATCCGTGGCCTCGACCAGGTGGTGACGTCGCTGCCGACTTCCGTCTCCGCGGTCGCCGATCACACCGGGCGCGACTGTGACCTGCACGGGAACGTCTGGGGCGCGGGGAACGTGCTGCTCGGCGGGCCGGGCAGCGACACGCTCCGGGGCCGCGGCGGCGACGACATCATCGACGGGGATCGCTACCTGACCGTCCGTCTCAGCGTTCGCGACGCCAATGGCGACGAGGTCCGGACGGCCGCGTCCGCCGCCGATCTGGAGGCCGACGTCCTGGCCGGCAAGATCAACCCCAAGGACATTTATTCGGTACGGGAGATCGCCGCATCCTCGTCACCTGACGTCGACACGGCGGTCTTCGCCGGGAGCCGATCTGCGTACACGATCGCCCCGATCAGCGGGGGAGTCCTGGTCTCCGGCCCGGACGGCGCCGACACGGTCCGCAACGTCGAGCTGCTGAAGTTCACCGACCAGACCGTCAACCTCTCCGAGCCCCAGACCCCGCCGACAACACCCCCCGTCACGCCCGCTCCCACAACCGCTGCTCCTACGACCGCTGCTCCCACGACGCCTGCTCCCACGACCGCTGCTCCTGCGACCGTGCCGGCCGGGCCGGGTGTTCCCGTCGCTCCGGACGCGCCGGTGATCGGACACGCCACCGCCGGCGACGAGAGCGCCCTGGTCCGCTGGACCGCCCCGGTCAACGACGGCGGAAACCCCATCTACGGGTACGAGGTGCAGGCCCTCGACGACGAGACCGGCATCGTGATCGGCGTCGACGCCACCGGTCCGGACGCCACCGAGCTCACCATGACCGGCCTCACCAACGGACAGCCCTACTCGTTCTGGGTCCGCGCCGTGAACGCCACCGGAGCCAGCGAATACTCCGCCATCTCCAACCGCGTAATCCCCACCCCGTCCCCGTCCCCGACCTCGGGGAATCCGACCACGACGCCGCCCCCGTCCCCGACCTCAGGGAATCCAGCCACGACGCCGCCTCCGTCCCCGAGCTCGGGGAATCCAGCCACGACGCCCACCTCGTCGCCGTCCCCGTCCGCGCCCACTTCGCCCACTTCCTCGCCGTCCCCGTCAGCGCCCACGTCAGCGCCGGCCCGCCGCACGACCCCGCCCGCACCACGCTCCCTCACAGCGGTCCCCGGCCGAGCCGGCGGCGCCCGAACCACAACCCTGCACTGGACACCCCCGTCGACCACCGGAGGCACCAAGATCACCAGCTATCGCCTGACGGTCCAGCGCCTGACCCCTCAGGGCCGCCCCACCGGCAAGACAGTCGTGATCACCTTCAACCCGTCCTCCCGCACGGGAACGTTCACCGCACCCCGAGGCACCCCCGCCGAAACCCGTTACCGCTTCACCCTCCAGGCCGTGAACGCCGTGGGCCGCGGCCCCGGCCGCACCACCACCGCAAAAGTCCGCTGACACCACCCGCCTGGCCGCGGCTGGCACTCAGGGTTGTTGTTGATCTCCGATCGAGCCGTGACTGCCAGCCGCGAGGTCTCGGCTGGCACTCAGGGCTGTTTTTGGGCTCGGACCGGGCAGTGAGTGCCAGCCGCGCGGGGTGGGCGTTGCGTATCGATCACGGCTACTAGCCTGCGGGCATGGCGCTTCCACCTGACGAGTTCTACGCTGTCTCTTATACACAT
>KL571249.1:33373-37181 GCA_000715855.1 Actinoplanes liguriensis | reverse complement strand
CGCTCGCACGGATGACGATGTGGGACATCAGCCCGTTCGAGCCGGACGGTCTGCGGGTCACCCCGCTGCGCCCGCCGGTCCTGCCGGAGCCGCCGCGGCACGGCGAGGACCCGTCGGATTGCAGCAGTTGCCGGAGCAAGGACCAGGGCATCTGGCTCGACGACAACTGGCGGCTGACCAGGGTCGCCGGGGCCGGGGTGCCGCTGATCCTGATGCTCCACCCGCGTGACCACCACGACCTGGCCGATCTGCCGGACGCGCTCGCCGCCGAGATGGGCGTGCTCACCAAGCACCTCACCCTGCACATCCAGGCGCTGCCGCACGTCGCCCGGGCGCACGTCTCCCGGTTCGGCGACGGCGCCGCGCACCTGCACCTCTGGTTCTTCGGACGTCCGGAGGGCCAGGGCCAGTTCTTCGGGTCGTGGCTGCCGGTCTGGGACGACCTGCTCCCGGTGTACCCGGACGACGTTGCCGACGCGGACGCCGCCACGGTCGCGGACGCGCTGGTGGCCTCGTTCGGCGGTCGCCGGGCCTGATCTCCTCGCCGGAGGACCGTCCGGTGCCGCTGTCACGACGTACCCGGGAATGGTCCTGAATGTGAATCGCCGGCCAGGACAGAGGTCCTGGCCGGCGTTGGTGACGAGGGCTTACTCCGGGACGCGGCGGTAGGCGCCGTCGCTGGCGCTGGTGGCCATCGAGGCGTAGGCGCGCAGGGCCGCGGAGACCGGGCGCTGACGATCCACCGGGGTGTACGGCTTCTCGCGGCGCTCCTGCTCGTGCCGGCGCTGGGCCAGCACGTCGTCGTGGACGTTGAGGGTGATGCTGCGGCCCGGGATGTCGATGGTGATCTCGTCACCGGTCTCGACCAGGGCGATCAGGCCGCCGCCGGCCGCCTCCGGGGAGACGTGGCCGATGGACAGGCCGCTGGTGCCGCCGGAGAACCGCCCGTCGGTGATCAGCGCGCAGGCCTTGCCCAGGCCGCGGCCCTTCAGGAACGAGGTCGGGTAGAGCATCTCCTGCATGCCCGGCCCGCCCTTCGGACCCTCGTAGCGGATGATCACGACGTCGCCCTCGACGACCTCCTTGCCGAGGATGCCGGTGACCGCGTCGTCCTGCGACTCGTAGACGCGGGCCGGGCCGGTGAACTTCCAGATCGACTCGTCGACGCCGGCGGTCTTGACGACGCAGCCGTCCGGAGCGAGGTTGCCGAAGAGGATCGCCAGGCCGCCGTCGACCGTGTACGCGTGCTCGACCGAGCGGATGCAACCGCCCTCGGCGTCGGTGTCGAGTTTGGCCCAGCGGTTCTGGGTGGAGAACGCCTGCGTCGTGCGGACCCCGCCGGGCGCCGCGTGGAACAGCTCCAGCGCCTCGGCCGACGGTGACTCGCCCCGGATGTCCCACTTGCCGAGCCAGGCTTCCAGCGAGGGGGAGTGCACGGAGCGGACGTCGGTCTTGAGGGAACCGCCGCGGTGCAGCTCGCCGAGCAGCGCGGGGATGCCGCCGGCCCGGTGCACGTCCTCCATGTGGTACTTCGGGCTGTTCGGCGCGACCTTGCTCAGGCACGGCACGCGCCGCGAGATGGCGTCGATGTCCGAGACGCTGAAGTCCAGCCCGGCCTCGCGGGCCGCCGCGAGCAGGTGCAGCACCGTGTTGGTGGAGCCACCCATCGCCACGTCCAGGGCGACCGCGTTCTCGAACGCGCTGAGGTTGGCGATCGAGCGCGGCAGGACCGACTCGTCGTCCTTCTCGTAGTAGTCCCGGGCGATCTCGACGATCAGCCGGCCGGCCTCCTCGAACAGCGCCTTGCGGGACGCGTGCGTGGCAAGCGTCGAGCCGTTGCCCGGCAGTGACAGGCCGATCGCCTCGGTCAGGCAGTTCATCGAGTTGGCGGTGAACATGCCGGAGCACGAGCCGCAGGTCGGGCAGGCCGACCGCTCGATCGTGTCGAGCTGGGCGTCGGTGACGTTGTCGTTGGCGGCCGCGCTCATCGCGTCGACCAGGTCCAGCTTCTCGTGGACGATGCCCTCGATGGCGACCGTCTTGCCGGCCTCCATCGGGCCGCCGGAGACGAAGACCGTCGGGATGTTCAGCCGCAGCGCGGCGATCAGCATGCCGGGGGTGATCTTGTCGCAGTTCGAGATGCAGACCAGGGCGTCGGCGCAGTGCGCGTTCACCATGTACTCCACCGCGTCGGCGATCAGCTCGCGGCTGGGCAGCGAGTAGAGCATGCCGCCGTGGCCCATCGCGATGCCGTCGTCGACCGCGATCGTGTTGAACTCCCGGCCGATGCCGCCGGCCTCGAAGATCGAGTCGGCGACCAGGCCGCCGAGGTCTTTGAGGTGCACATGCCCCGGTACGAACTGGGTGTAGCTGTTGGCGATGGCGACGATCGGCTTGCCGAAGTCGTCGTCTGTCATGCCGGTGGCGCGCCACAGGGCGCGGGCACCGGCCATCGTTCGACCGTGGGTCGAGGTCCGGGAGCGCAGCTCAGGCATTTCCCCATAGTGCCACCGGCCGGGACGTCGATTGCCACAGCCGTCCACAGCGCGGGACGTGAAGCCTTTCGCGATCGATGAAGATCCGGCAGAGTGTGTGCGTGCATTCACCGTCCGGTATGGAGCTTGCGGGCCTTGCCGGCCTGCTCGCCGCGGTCCCGGCGGTCGCGCTGCTCGGGCGCTCGGGTCGCCGGCACACCGGCGTGGCCCGCCGGGCACATCTGCTGCTCGCCGCGGGTGGGGCACTGGTCACCGCGGCGGCCCTGGCCGGCCTGGCCACGGCGCTGCTCACCGAGCACCACCACGACGCCGGGTCCGGCACCAAGACCCTGGCCACGCTGATGGCGATCGGCATGGGCTGCGGCACCCTCACCCTGCTGGCCGGCACGGTCGCGCTGCCCGGTGCCGCCCGGGGCCCGGCGGCCGCGCTCCGGCACGTGCTGGACGGGCTGGTCATCGCCGCGTCGGTGTGGTTCGTCGGCTGGGTGCTGGTGGCCCGCCCCACGCACCTGCTCGGCTCGGCGACGCCCTACCAGTGCGCCGCGGTGATCCTCCCGGCCGTGCTGGCCGTGGTCGCGCTGGGGCTGACCGGGGTGCTCGCGCTGCACGCGCACCGGCCCCGGCGGCACACCGTGCGGGTCGGCCTGGGCGTGAGCCTGACCGCGATCGCCTCGGCCGGGGTGTCCAGCGGCATCTGCCGGCGTGGCGACGGGCTGGTCCTGACCGCGGTGCTGCTGCTCAGCGCCGGCCTGATCCTGGTGGCCTGGGCGGTGCGGGCCGCCGACCGCCCGGTCCGGGTGACCGGCGACGTGCTGGAGCGCGGCGGGGCGTACGCGGTGGTCCCGATGCTCTTCGTGGTCGCCGCGCTCGGCTATCACCTGGCGCGTGGCGGGACGCTCGACGTGTACGGGTATTTCGGGATCAGCGTCGAGGGCCTGGCGCTGGTGGCGCGGCAGTTCCTGGCGCTGGGCGACGTGCGGCGCTACACGGTCCAGCTCCGGCAGCGTGAGAAGCACTTCCGCGATCTGGCCCACACCGACCCGCTGACCGGCCTGGCGAACCGCCGTGGCCTGCAACTGGCCCTCCGGGAGGCCGGCGACGCGCAGAAGGCCCTGATCGGCATCGACATGGACGGCTTCAAGACCGTCAACGACCTGCGCGGGCACGACGTCGGCGACGCGGTGCTGGCCGAGGTCGGCGCCCGCCTGCGGCGCAACCTGCTGGACGGGGACGTGGCGGCCCGGCTGGGCGGCGACGAGTTCGCGGTGCTGATGCACGGCGACGCGGACGAGGCGCTGCTCGCGGCGCACCGG
>KL571249.1:25534-33167 GCA_000715855.1 Actinoplanes liguriensis | reverse complement strand
GATGTGTATAAGAGACAGCGTATGACGTGGACGGCGGCCAGATCTTCCTCTCCGCCAGCGTCGGCGTGGCGTCCACCGGCGAGCTGCTGCACGACGCCGACCTGGCCCTGCGCTACGCCAAGCAGCGCGGCAAGAACCGGGTCGAGCAGTACCAGGCGAACTACGACGAGCTGCTGCGCCGCCGGGGCACGCTCACCGGCGAGCTGCGCCACGCGATCGACCGCGACCAGCTGCGCCTGGTGTTCCAGCCGGTGGTGGCGCTGCCGTCGATGCGGCCGGTGGGCTGTGAGGCGCTGCTCCGCTGGACGCATCCGGAGCTGGGCCCGGTCCGGCCGGACGAGTTCATCCCGGTCGCCGAGGAGTCCGGCCTGATCAACCGGATCGGCGCCTGGGTGCTGGAGAACGCGTGCCGGCAGCTCGCCGACTGGCTGGCCGACGGTCACGACATCTGGATGTCGGTGAACCTGTCGCCCAAGGAGCTGCACAACGCCGACTACGCCGCGCAGGTCGCCGACATCCTCACCGAGCTGGGCCTGTCTCGTGTATAAGAGACAGAGCTGGTCCGCAGGCTGGCCGAGCTGCGCGAGACCGGGGTGCGGATCGCGCTGGACGATTTCGGCGCCGGCTACTCGTCGCTGACCCAGCTGCGCACCCTCCCGGTGGACATCCTCAAGATCGACCACGCGCTGGTGGCCGAGCCGGAGTCGCGCACCGGCACCGCCGCGCCGCTGGTCGACGTGGTGGTCCGGCTGGGGCACCGGCTCGGGCTGGAGGTGCTGGCCGAGGGGATCGGCACGCCGGCCCAGCGGGAGGTGGTCGAGGAGGCCGGTTGCCGGCTGGGGCAGGGCTCGCTCTTCGGCTGGGGTGTCCCCGCCGAGCACTTCGAGTCGCGCCTGGAATCGCTGCGCCCGGTGGGCCCGCGACCGCTTCCGGCGGCGCGCTCGGGGCCGCCGGCCAACGCGCCGGCGCGGAGTCAGGTGGTCCGCCTCGGTCCCGGAATGCGGCAGCTCAGAGCGTTGTTGCCGACCGATCCGGAATTCTCGGCCTCCGTCGGTGATCAAAATGTGGGATCAGTTGACTCAGGCCGTGAGATGGGGCAAGGTTAGCCGCATGTGCTTCGCGTCCCGAGTACTTATGTGAGCGCACCGCTCCTCACCTGAGGAGGGTGCGCTAGGTCCCGTGCATTCGCACGTGGGCCTTTTTTGTTGCTCGAGTGTCGGACGCCAACCCGAAAAGGTCTGAACTGCCATGACGAGACCCACGCCTGAATCTCTTGCCCATCGAGCCACTCCGGCCACCGTCGCGGCGGCCGTGAACCCGTGAACACTGCTCCGGTCGTCACGGCTCCGGTAGCCACCACGGGGGCCGGCGCGCTCGTCCGGTCGCTCGAGGCGCTCGGCGTCGAGGTCGTGTTCGGCATTCCGGGCGGCACCATCCTTCCGGCGTACGACCCGCTGTTCGACTCCAGCGTCCGGCACATCCTGGTCCGCCACGAGCAGGGCGCGGGGCACGCCGCCACCGGGTACGCGCAGGCCACCGGCAAGGTCGGGGTCTGCATGGCGACCAGTGGCCCGGGTGCGACGAACCTGGTGACCGCGATCGCCGACGCGTACATGGACTCGGTGCCGATCGTCGCGATCACCGGCCAGGTGTCGCGGGCGGCCATCGGCACGGACGCCTTCCAGGAGGCGGACATCCAGGGCATCACCCTGCCGATCACCAAGCACAACTTCCTGGTCCAGACGCCGGAGGAGCTGCCCCGGATCATGGCCGAGGCGTTCCACCTGGCGGCGACCGGCCGGCCCGGCCCGGTCCTGGTCGACATTCCCAAGGACGTGCAGCAGGCGCAGACCACGTTCGCCTGGCCGCCGGTCCTGGACCTGCCCGGCTACCGGCCGACGCTGCACCCGCACGGCAAGCAGATCCGCGAGGCGGCCCGGCTGATCGCCGCGGCCAAGCGCCCGGTGCTGTACGTCGGCGGCGGCGTCCTCAAGGCCGGCGCGACCGACGGGCTGCGCAAACTGGCCGAGCTGACCGGCATGCCGGTGGTCAGCACGCTGATGGCGCTCGGCGCGTTCCCCGACTCGCACCCGCAGCACCTGGGCATGCCCGGCATGCACGGCACGGTCCCGGCGGTCTACGCGCTGCAGAAGTCCGACCTGCTGGTCACGCTGGGCGCGCGCTTCGACGACCGGGTGACCGGCAAGCTCGACTCGTTCGCCCCGGACGCCAAGATCGTGCACGCCGACATCGACCCGGCCGAGATCGGCAAGAACCGGCACGCGGACGTCCCGATCGTCGGTGACGCCCGGCACGTGATCGACGAGCTGATCGCCGCGGTGTCCGCCACGTCGGGCGGCGTCGAGCAGTACCCGGCCTGGTGGAGCACGCTCAACGACCTGCGCGAGCGGTACCCGCTGGGCTACGAGGAGCCGACCGACGGCACCCTGGCGCCGCAGTACGTGATCGAGCGGATCAGCGAGCTGGTCGGCCCGGACGCGATCTACTGCGCCGGCGTCGGGCAGCACCAGATGTGGGCCTCGCAGTTCATCAAGTTCGAGAAGCCGGGCTCCTGGCTGAACTCGGGCGGCGCCGGGACCATGGGTTATGCCGTCCCGGCCGCGATGGGCGCGAAGGTGGCCCAGCCGGACACCGCGGTGTGGGCGATCGACGGCGACGGCTGCTTCCAGATGACCAATCAGGAGCTGGCGACCTGCGCGCTGGAGGGCATCCCGATCAAGGTCGCCGTGATCAACAACGGCAACCTGGGCATGGTCCGCCAGTGGCAGACCCTGTTCTACGACGGGCGGTACTCGAACACCGAGCTGGGCACGCACAAGCACCGGATCCCGGACTTCGTGAAGCTGGCCGAGGCGCTCGGCTGCGTCGGCCTGCGCTGTGAGTCGAAGGACGACGTCGACAAGATCATCAAGCAGGCCATGGAGATCAACGACGCGCCGGTGGTCATCGACTTCACGGTCGGCAAGGACGCCATGGTGTGGCCGATGGTCGCGGCCGGCACGAGTAACGACGAGATCATGTTCGCCCGGGACGTGCGCCCGACGTTCGAAGAGGACGACCTGTGACCAACAAACACACGCTGAGCGTGCTGGTCGAGAACAAGCCCGGCGTCCTCGCCCGGGTGAGCGGGCTGTTCTCCCGGCGCAGCTTCAACATCGACTCCCTGGCGGTCGGCGAGACGGAGAACCCGGACGTCAGCCGCATCACGATCGTGGTCAACGCCGACTCCTCACCCCTGGAGCAGGTGACCAAGCAGCTCAACAAGCTGGTGAACGTCCTGAAGATCGTGGAACTGGACCCGACGCAGTCGGTTCAGCGTGAGCTTCTGCTGGTCAAGGTGCGCGCCGACCGGGCGCAGCGTGGCCAGGTGCTCGAGACCGTCGAGCTGTTCCGGGCGCGCGTGATCGACGTCGCTCCGGACACCCTGACGATCGAGGCCACCGGCAACCCCGACAAACTGGATGCGCTGCTGCGCGACCTCGAGCCGTACGGCATCAAAGAGATGGTTCAGTCCGGCCTGGTCGCCATCGGCCGAGGCTCTCGTTCCATCACCACCGGCCCGGCGCTCCGCGCCGCCTAGAAAGCCCGTCCAACCACCCCGGCCCCCACCCCTGAAACGGATGAGAAGCCGGATTTTGAAAGGGTTGTAATGACCGCCGAAGTTTTCTACGACGACGACGCCGACCTGTCGATCATCCAGGGCAAGAAGGTGGCCGTCATCGGCTACGGCAGCCAGGGCCACGCGCACTCCCTGTCGCTGCGTGACTCGGGCGTCGAGGTCGTCGTCGGCCTGCAGGAGGGCTCCAAGAGCCGTCCGAAGGCCGAGGAGCAGGGCCTGACCGTGAAGACCCCGGCCGAGGCCTCCGCCTGGGCCGACGTGATCATGGTGCTCGCGCCGGACACCGCGCAGCGCAAGATCTACGCCGAGTCGATCGCCCCGAACCTGTCCGCCGGCAAGGCGCTCTTCTTCGGCCACGGCCTGAACATCCGCTTCGAGCTGATCAAGCCGCCGGCCGACGTGACTGTCGCGATGGTCGCCCCGAAGGGCCCCGGCCACCTGGTCCGCCGCCAGTACGTCGACGGCAAGGGCGTGCCCGCCCTGATCGCCGTCGAGCAGGACCCGCAGGGCAACGGCCAGGCGCTCGCCCTGTCGTACGCGAAGGCGATCGGCGGCACCCGCGCCGGCGTCATCAAGACGACGTTCAAGGAGGAGACCGAGACCGATCTCTTCGGCGAGCAGGCCGTGCTCTGCGGCGGTACCGCGGCGCTGGTGCAGACCGGTTTCGAGGTGCTCACCGAGGCCGGTTACGCCCCGGAGATCGCGTACTTCGAGTGCCTGCACGAGCTGAAGCTGATCGTCGACCTGATGTACGAGGGCGGCATCTCCCGGATGCGTTACAGCGTCTCGGACACCGCCGAGTTCGGTGACTACGTCTCCGGCCCCCGCGTGATCAACGCGGAGACCAAGAAGGAGATGAAGGCGATCCTGGCCGACATCCAGTCCGGCGAGTTCACCCGTCACCTGATCGCCGACGACGAGGCCGGCGGCCCCGAGCTCAAGAAGTACCGTGAGCAGGGCGCCCAGCACCCGATCGAGGTCACCGGCAAGAAGCTGCGCGGCATGATGAGCTGGGTCGACCGCCCGATCACCGAGACCGCCTAGTTTTCCGCGGAAAGAGCGTCTGGCCGATTGTGGTCAGGCGCTTTTTTCATACCCAAATTCTTTATTTACGCCGGCCCAGCGGGGTCCAGGCCGCATGCTCCCGCGCGGGCCGGGCACGGCGATCTGGCCGCTGGCGCGTCCAAAACAATCGCCGCGCCCTTCATTCTCCGTGGGTGGTCCCGCTCACCCCAACCCCTCGCCTCCCCCTCTCCCACTCCGTCCACCAAACCCCCACCAGCACCAGCCCGCGGCCGCCAGGCTCCAGCTGGGGCTGGCCGTGGTTATCCCGGGCCTGAAACCACAGCCAGGCCCAGCCGGAAAGCGGCGTGTCTGGCTGGGCTAGGTTGCGAAGGCGTCGGTGGTCACTGTGAGGTCGGTCGGCTCTTCGGAGGCTGAGTGGTGCAGTGACCAGGTGTCGCCGGGCCGGGTCGCGTAGTTCACCGCCACACCGTCGGCCGCCCACCTGGCCATGGTCAAGATCGTCGGGGAAGCGCCGGCCGGGGTGATCGCGCGCAGGACGGCGGCCGGGTCCGGGAACGGGGGTGGCGGGCTCGGGGGCGGGACGGGCACGGACTCGGCGGCGAGGCGCAGGCGGGACTCCGGCGGCAGCAGGCCGGCCATCCGGCTGTGCGCGAGCGCGGGGCTGCCCTCGATCCAGTCCAGCGCGATCCGCTCGAACGCCTCCTCCCGGCGCCGGCCGCGGGCAGCCGCCAGGACGCGCTGCCCGGCGCCCGCCAGCACCCCGCACAACTCCGGGATCGGCACCCGGCCGACCCGCTTGGCGTACCGGATCGACCGGATCTCCAGCATCGCCTGGTGGAACAGGAGCGCGCTGACCGGTGCCGGCCGGCGCTGCCCGGGCTGCCGGCTTCGGGTGGCCCGCTCCGCCGGCGTGATCAGGTCCGCGGCCCGGCCGGAGCCGGACAGATGCCACCACCGGTCGCCGGAGAGTCCGGCTCTCGCCGACCCGGCCAGGAGACGCCCGCGTTCCCCGCACACGACGTCGATCCCGCCCGGTCCCGAGGTCAGCGAGACACCCCGCGTCCCGGCGCTGTCGAACTCCACGGTCCGCAGATCGGTGAGGTCGAGTCGCACGGCCGGGTCGTCCGCGGAGTCCGGCACGGGATACCGCCGCGGCACGGAAAGCTCCAGATATCCGTCCAGGCTCGACCCCGCGCGCTCCACGTGGAAGGTCCGGATCTCCGCCCGCGCGAGATCGTAGTCACCGGACAGATCGACCGCCTCGACCGGCACCGAGATCGCGCTGACCACACCCCGGTGATCCCGGCTGAACAGCGATTCCTCGACCGGGGGCCCGAGCAGCCGGGCCATCGCCGGCCCCGCCTCCGCGATCATCCAGGAGCGCCGCTGTTCGCTGAGACCCGCCATCCAGCGCAGGCCGGCCCGTGCCCGCCGCTCCCGCAGGAACCACGTCGGGCCGGCCGCCGCCCCGAAGAACGCCATCGTGTTGTTGTCCCAGATGTCGGCGAGCCGGATGATCTCACCGCGATCGAAGTGCGCCGGGTCCGCCGCGATCCGCCCGATCCGCTCGACCGACCGATCGACCAGGCGCGCGAACATCGACAACGCCCCATCTTCGATCATGAGGAGCACGTTAGCCAACCGGAACCACACGCCGTAAAGTCTGCGGCGCACGTCGCTTTACCCTACAAATCCTGTGGGGTATGTGGTTTGCTAGGCCCAGCGTCGACCTGCGGGAGAACAAGATGTCGAGCCTCGTCGAAGTGGCAGAGCCCACCAGCCAGGACGCCACCGGCGGCCGCACGGTGGCGATCATCGGCGGCGGTGCCACGGGCGCGCTGCTCGCACGGGCGCTGATCCTCCGTACGGATCGGGAAGTGGTCTTGATCTCGCCTGATCCCTCACCCGGGCGCGGGGTCGCCTACGGCGCGGCGAAGCCCTGGCACATCCTCAACGCGCGGGCCGGTTCGATGAGCATCTGCCCCGACGACCCGATGCACCTGGTCCGCTGGGCCCGGGCGCGCGGCCACGCGATCGAGGGAACGGATTTCCTGCCTCGCGCGTGGTACGGCGACTACCTGGCCGACCAGTTCGCCGAGATCCTCGCCACGTCCGGCGGGCGGCTGCGGCACCACGTCGCGACGGCGATCGCGCTGCACCGGGACGAGTCCGGCTACGCGGTGCTCACCGACGCCGGCCCGGTCCGCGCCGGCCAGGTGATCCTCGCCGTCGGCAACCCGGAGCAGCAGCGGCTGCCCGGCATCAGCGACGCCGCCTACGCCGGCCCGCACCTGGTCACCGACCCGTGGTCGGCCTACCCGCAACCGGCCGCCGACGAGCCGGTGCTGCTGCTCGGCACCGGCCTGACCGCGGTCGACGTCGCGCTGACCCTGACCGAAGCCGGTCACCGCGGCCCGATCGAGGCGCTCTCCCGGCGCGGCCTGGTCCCGCTGGCGCATCCGCAGCTGCCGCCGTCCTCCGCGCACCCCGACCTGATCCTGGACGGTGGCCTCAGCCTGCGGGAACTGCTGCGCCGGGTCCGTGTCGCGATCGCGAACGGCGCCGACTGGGTCGCCGTGATCGACACGCTGCGCCACCAGGCCGACCGGTTGTGGGACGACTTCGACGACGGCAACCGGCAGCGGTTCCTGCGGCACGTGGTCCGATTCTGGGACGTGCACCGGCACCGGATGGCCCCGCCGATCGCCGCCCGCATCGCCGAGTTGCAGGCACGCGGCACGCTGCGGTTCACCGCCGGCCGCCTGCGGTCGATCGAGCCTGACCCGCGCGGCGGCCTCACCGTGGAGGTCGAGGGCCGGCAGGCGCGGCGGTTCGGCGCGGTGTTCTGCTGTACCGGGCCGGGCGCGCTGCCCGGCTCGGCCAACCCGTTCCTCGCCTCGCTGTTCCGCGACGGCGTCGTGCGCCCCGGGCCGTACGGACTCGGCCTGTCTCTTATACACATCTCTG
>KL571249.1:24474-25294 GCA_000715855.1 Actinoplanes liguriensis | reverse complement strand
AGCCCGGCCTGTGGCTGGCCGGCCCGCTGCGTCGCGGCCACTCCTGGGAGACCACCGCCGTCCCGGAGATCCGTGCCCAGGTCGACCGCCTGGTCAGCGCCCTGAACGAGGTGCACGCTCACGCGTAGCTGTGCGGGCCGCCGAAGTAGGAGCTCAGGTGCCACGACTGGAGGTCGCCGGTGAGCAGCCCGGCCACGGTCGCGGTGAAGCCGCCGGGGAACCGCTGCCAGTAGGGTCCCTCCTCCTTGAACACCACCGGCCAGGACTCCGGCGGTGTGCCCGGCCGCGCCAGCCAGCTCAGCTGGTCGCCGTTCTCGGTCAGGCCCCAGGAGACCACGCGGTCGCCCGGCGTGAACCAGTCCGGGAAGTCGTCCGCGCGCTCGATCGCGAGGCACTCCCGCACCCACTCCTGATGTTCCATCAGGTCATCGGGATGGCAGACGATGAGGTGGTCGTCGATCGTGCGCGCGCCGAACGTGCTCACGAACTCTTTGTAATCGGCGGGCAGCTCGACGCCGAGCGCCCGTTCCAGCGCTGCCCAGCCGACGTCGACCGGCTCGGGGGCGGCGCCGAGGATCCCGGCCAGGCCGGTGGCACCGGGCTCGGGAAGCGGGACGGCCGGGATCGTGCGCTCGCCGCTCAGGACGGCATCGTCCACCCGCCGGACCAGGAGCTCACCGCCGGTTCCGGTGACGACCAGGTGCTCCGCCGAGGACTCGGTGACGACCAGGTCGACCTCGCCCAGCTCACGGTCGGCGCTGTCCCGGACCCGGTCGAAGCGGTCGCCCGGCCGTGGCCGGTGCCGCGGGTGGTACTGCGG
>KL571249.1:19795-24194 GCA_000715855.1 Actinoplanes liguriensis | reverse complement strand
GAGATGTGTATAAGAGACAGGGCGATGACGGAGTCCGCGGCGAAGCCCAGGCGTTCGATCGGCACGGTTCACCTTAAGGCGGATCAATCCCGTTCGATCGGCACGGCTCGCCTCAAGAGCGGATCAGTCGCGTTCGATCGGCACGGCTCGCCTCGAGAGCGGATCAATCCCGTTCGACCGGCACGGCTCAAGGGCGGATCAGTCCGCCCAGGGTCGTCGCGAGGACCAGGCGCAGCTCACCGATGTGGAGCAGCTTCCCGGCGGCGAGGTAGGCGAGAGCGCCGACGGCGGCCGCGGCGGCCACGGTGAGCAGGGGCATCGACGTACCCACCAGGAAGATCATGCCGAAGGCGCAGACCGCGGCGACCGTGGTCGCGAGCGAGACCCGGACGTGCGTACGCATCAATCTTCTGCCGTCGATCCAGCCGAGCCGCCGCCGGAGCACGAGAACCGTCGCCACCAGGCCGAACGTGTAGGCGACGGCGTAGGCGACAGGCACCCCGGCCACGATCGACGTCGCCGGCAGCACGAGACTGCTCACCGCGCAGCCCGCGATCCCGGTCACGGCGACACCGGCGGTGATCAGCGCCGGCGTCCGGGTGTCCTGCATGGCGTAGAAGCCGCGCTGCAGGATCGAATACGCGCTGAACGGCACCAGCGCCAGCCCGAACGCGGCCAGCACCGTCCCGAGTGTCCGCACCGTCGACGGCGTGCTGTTCCCGTGATCGAACAGCACCGCGGCGACCGGCCGCCCGAGCAGCACCATCGCGACCGCAATCGGCGCCATCACCGCCACCGCGACGCGCACCGCGAGCGACAGATCACGGACGATCCGGTCGTGGTCCCGCCGCGCGGCGCTGCGACTGAGCCGGGGCAGCATCGTGGTCATCACGGAGAGAGCGATCACCGCGAACGGCACCTGGAAGACCGCCAGGGCATTCTGGTACGCCGTGACACCGCCCGGCCCGCTCAACGACGCCACGCGGGTGGCGGCGACGAGGAACGCCTGCGCGCCGAGCACCGACAGCAGCACCCAGCCGGCCAGCGCGCCGATCCGCCGGATGGCGATGCCGCGCGGGTCGAGGTGCAACCGGACGGGAAAGCCGGAAAGGGACAACGCCCAGACTACCAACGTCATCTGCGCGAGCACGCCCACGCTCGTCCCGATCGCCAGCAGCGTAAAGCTCCGCGAAACCACGTAGAGCAGCCCGACCGCGATCACCACCAGGCTGTTGCACAGCGGCGCCCACGCCGTCACCGCGAACCGCCCGCGGATGTTCAGCACCGCGCCCGCGGTCGCGCTCACCCCGTAGAACAGGATCTGCGGCAGGAACCAGCGGCTGAACACGACGGCCATCTCGTGCTGCTCCGCGGAGAAGCCGGGCGCCACCAGATCGACCAGCCACGGCGCGAGCACCAGGGCGAGCACCGTGATCGTGCTCAATCCGTACACCATCAGGGACAACAGCCGCTGGGTGTAGAGCACCCCCTGATCCGGATCGGTCAGCGCGGCCCGGGTCAGCAGCGGCACGATCACGCTCGCCATCGCCCCGCCGATGAGCAGCTCGTAGACCGCGTTGGGCAGCGTGTTCGCCACGTTGTAGGCGTCCAGCAGCCGGGTGCCGAGCCCGAGCGCCGCGGTCAGCACCAGCACCCGCACGAACCCCGCCACCCGCGACGCGAGCGTGGCGAGCGCCATGCGCGAGGTCACCGCCATCGTCTCACTCCCACCGGACCGGGCCGGTGACCGCGGCCTCCGCGGCGGCGACCGCCTCGGCAACCGTCGGGAAGCCCGGCGAATCCGGCCAGAAGGGCTGGTCACGCTCGGGCCACCCGGGCCGGTGCCGCACATAGTAGAGCCGCCCGGCGGCATTCAATTGGGGAACCTCGTCGTCCTCGAGGTCGCCGTCCGCCTCACCGACCGCATACCAGAAGTCGTAGTCCAGCATGACCACCCGGACCGGGATCGGGACGACGCCGTCATACATCCACCAGCCGGTCGCCACGACGGTCTCCATCCGCCGAGTCTAGATTCCGGCGTGAACCCGGTTTGTAGGCTCGCGGACGTGACCATCGAGGCCGCGCGCAGCGCGCTGATCGCGATCGACCTGATGCCCCGGATCGTGTCGCAGGACATGGGCCCGCACTCCGGCGCGGCGGTGGTGGCGCGGTCGGCCGAGCTGGCCACGGCGTTCCGCGCGGCCGGCGGGGTGGTGGCGGCGGTCCGGGTCGAGCGGCCGGGCGTCGACGAACAGCCGCCGGGCAGCGGTTTCGTGCCGGAGTTCACGCCGTTGCCGGGCGACATCGAGATCGTCAAGAGGACCATCGGAGCCTTTTCCCGTACGGACCTGGAGGCTCGCCTGCGTGACCGCGGCGTGGACACGGTGGTGATGGCCGGCCTGGCCACCACGATGGGCGTCGAGTCCACCGCCCGGGCCGCGGCCGACCTGGGGTTCGAGGTGGTCTTCGCCGCCGACGCGATGAGCGGCGTGACCGCCGGGGAGCACACGCACGCCCTGACGGTGGTCCTCCCCCGCTTCGGCGAGGTGCTCACCACGGCCGAGGTTCTCGCCCGGCTCCGGTGACCGCCTTCTTGTCGTACCCCGGGTGCAGGATGACGGGGTCGGTGAGGACAGGGAGGTGCGCGGTGGCGCTACGGGTGGATCTGACGTTCGACAGTGCACGGGCCGAGGAGCTGGCGGAGTTCTGGAAGGTCGCGCTGGGCTACGAGGACGAGCCGCCGCCGGCGCCGTTCACGACGCGGGACGAGTGGGTGGCCTCGTTCGGCGAGCCGGCGGAGGACGAGGGTGGGGGCGCCTGGCTGCACGATCCGGCGGGGGTCGGGCCGCGGCTCGTGTTCCTCGACGTGCCGGAGCCGAAGGTGGCGAAGAACCGGCTGCACATCGACGTCCGGGTGGGCAAGCACGGGGAGCCGTGGCCGCGGATCCTGGCGAAGGTCGAGGAGCTGCGGGCGATCGGCGGGCGGGTTCTGCACACGTTCGAGGGGCACCACGTGGTGATGGCGGACCCGGAGGGGAACGAGTTCTGCGTGGCGGCCTGAAATGGCATTCGGATAATGAAATTGTTGTCCGCATAATTGTTGACGATCCATGCCACAGGTCTTTCATAGGCTCCGATGTTTCTATTGCCGGACGCGGGCGAGTCCTTCGGGATTTCGCCCCGACTCGTGGCGGACCAGGGACGATGCCATCCCGGGAACGCCGCAGCCGGCAATCGACAGGAGGATCAGTGGTTCATTCGTCATATCAGGGGCGCCCCCTTCCGAAGCCTGACGAGGAGGTGTTCGACCAGGGTCTGGGATTCGACCTCGGGACCCTGATGGGCCGCCGCCAGATGTTGCGCGCGTTCGGCATCGGCGCCGCGGTTCTCGGGCTTGCGGGGTGCAGCGACGACGCCACACCGGCAGCCGGCGCGTCGACGTCCTCGACCTCCTCCGGTGAGATCCCGGACGAGACCGCCGGGCCCTACCCGGGTGACGGCTCGAACGGGCCGGACGTTCTGGAGGAGAGCGGGATCGTCCGCAGCGACATCCGGTCCAGCTTCGGTTCGTCGACGACCACCGCCGAGGGCGTGCCGATGACGCTCGAGCTGACGATCAAGGATCTGGCCGGCGGCGGGAAGGCGTTCGCCGGGGTCGCGGTCTACGTCTGGCACTGCGACCGGGCGGGCGGCTACTCGCTGTACTCCGACGGGCTGACCAAGGAGAACTATCTGCGTGGCGTGCAGGTCGCCGACGCGGACGGCAAGGTGAAGTTCACCAGCATCTTCCCGGCCTGCTACACCGGGCGGTGGCCGCACATCCACTTCGAGGTGTACCCCGCGCAGGCCGACATCACGGACTCGACGAAGGCGATCGCCACGTCGCAGGTGGCGCTCCCCAAGGACGTCTGCGACACGGTCTACAAGCAGACCGGCTACGAGGCCTCGGTCGCCAACCTCGCCCAGGTCACGCTGCAGAACGACAATGTCTTCGGTGACGACGGCGGCGCCTCCCAGCTGGGCACCGTGACCGGCGACGTGACCAGCGGATACACGGTCGCCCTGTCGGTCGGCGTCGACACGGCCACCAAGCCCAGCGGCGGTGGCGCGGCCCCGGCCGGCGGCGGCACCCCGCCCTCCGGCGCACCCGGCGGTGGCCCGGGCGGCACTCCGCCCTCCGGCGCCGCGGGTGGCACCCCACCGTCCGGTGCGCCCGGCGGTGGTCCGGGCGGCGCCCCGCCCTCCGGCGCACCCGGCGGCACCCCGCCCAGCGCCGCCTCCTGAGACCGGGTGGGGAACGGCGAGGCCCCTCGGTCGTTCCCCACCCACTCCCCAGCCACCCAAACCCGCCCGCCGGACCGCCCGGCCGCTCGCCGTCACCCGCCCGCGGCCCGGCCGC
>KL571249.1:19058-19571 GCA_000715855.1 Actinoplanes liguriensis | reverse complement strand
CGCCGTCACCCGCCCGCGGCCCGGCCGCCCGGGACCGAGCAGCCCTTCCCCGTCCGCGCTCTCACTCCCCCATCGTCTTTGCCGCCCCCCAGCCCGAAACGAACCCTCAGCGCCAGCCGAGAACGACGGGCTGGCAGCCACGGCTCAAAACAGCCCCGCCAAGAACCCCCAGCGCCAGCCGACACGGTGGGCTGGCAGCCACGGCTGAAACAGTCCCCCGCCGAGAACCCGCAGCGCCAGCTGACGACGGTGGGCTTGCGAGGGGTCAGCGGCGGGCGTGCGAGGGGGTGTAGCGGCGGGCTTGGAGGGTGGGGCGGTGGCGGGTGAGGTAGAGGAGGGTGGCGCCGAAGAGGATCAGGGAGAGGCCGGACAGGAGGATCAGGGCTACGGGCTGGCCGGTTACCGGGGAGGTGCCCCCTGGGGCTGAGCCGGGCTTGGCGGGGACGGACGGGGGCGGGGACGGGGTGCGGTGAGCGGGGACCGCGACCGTCGACGGGGCCTCCGCTGTCACGT
>KL571249.1:18364-18832 GCA_000715855.1 Actinoplanes liguriensis | reverse complement strand
GATGTGTATAAGAGACAGCACGTCGGCTGCCGCCGGGTCCAGCAGGTCACCGGCGATGTGCGCCTCGAACGTGTGCTGCCCGGCCGCGATCTGCCTGGCCGTCAGGTGGTAGACGCCCGACCGGCAGGTGATGGTCTCGCCCGGCGCGATCCGGCTGACCGGGCACGTGACGGGCGCGGGCAGGCCGGTCACCCGCAGGTTGATCAGGGTCACGTTGCCGGTGTTGGTGACCAGCACCGTGGAGATCACGTCGTCCCCCGGCCCGAGGCGCCCGTCGCCGTCGTTGTCGGTCCACACCGCGTTCTGGTTGCCGCCCAGCTTCGGGCTGGGCGGGGCGAGCGGCACCGACGTGGTCGCCTCGTTCGAGGTGACGCTGACACCGGCGGCGACCCCTTTCGCGGATGCCTTGTCGACGATCGGTGTGGCCGCGTCCACGTCGGCCTGGGGCTGTCTCTTATACACATCTCT
>KL571249.1:15795-18121 GCA_000715855.1 Actinoplanes liguriensis | reverse complement strand
GCGCATGCCGTCCCCAGGCCGGGCGCGAGCCGCGTCGAGTCGCAGGTCACCCGCGGCGCCCGGGCGTGCGTCACGGTCAGGCCGGTGACCGTGACGTTGCCCCGGTTGTAGACCGTGTAGGCGTACCTCAAGGAATCGCCCGCCGACACGGCAGCGGCCGATGTCGTGGTCAGCCCGATCTCCAGCACCGGAGCGGACGCCGCCACCGGGACGCCACCGGAGACCGGCCCGAACGTGTGCGACCCGTCCGGGGCATCCGCGGAGACCGTGACCGCGGTGGTGATCGGCTGCCCGGCGTCGACCTCGTCCTGGGTGACCAGGTGCGTCCCGGAGCCGGTGCAGGTCATCGATTCCCGCACGTCCAGAGCGGTCCGCGGGCAGCTGATCGTGTCCGGCGCCACGCTGATCCGGGTCATGGTCTGGTTGCCGTTGTTGACCACCAGGAACGTCCAGGCGACCGTGTCTCCCGCGCCGGCCCCGGCCTGGTGCGCGACCGGCGTGACGGTGCCGGTCACCTGTACGCCGAGCGAGGGCGCCGCGACGACGACCGGCACCCAGGTGGCCGCGGCGCCGAACGTGACGACCGGCCCGGTCCCGCTGCCCGGCCGCCCGCTCAGTGTCGCGGTGCTGACCAGCGGGATCCCGGCGTCGATGTCGGCCTGCCGCACGGTGTAGTCGCCGCTCGTGCAGATCATCGCGGCGCCCGGCCCGAGCAGGGTGGCGGGGCAGTTCGCGACGCCGGTCCGGGTGTCGGCGACCGCGATGCCGCGAACGCTGAGACTGCCGATGTTGGTGACGGTGAAGCCGAAGCCGATCCGGTCGCCGGCCTCGGCCGCGGTCCGGTGCGCGTCCGGGACGACCCGGACGGCGGACGTCGCGATCACGAGCAGGGCGCTGCCCGTCCCGACGGCCACGCTCACCGAGTCGCTGCCGTACGCCGTGGCGGTCGTCGCCCGCGGGGCGGTCCCGGACACCCGGGCGGTCGCGGTGAGCGGGAGGCCGGCGTCGTAGTCGTCCTGGGTGACGGTGTACGACGGCCCACCGGTGCACGTCGTCGTGGCGCCGGCCGCGAGCGCGACGCCGGGGCAGGTCGCCGCGCCGGTCAGCGTGTCGTTCACGGCGATGCCGCTCATCGTGACGTTGCCGGTGTTGCGGACCAGGTAACTGAAGTAGACCTGGTCGCCGGCCTGCACCGCGGCGAAGTGCGCGGGCGGGGTCACGTGCGGGGTGCTGACCACGGTGAGCGTGTCCGCGGTGGCGGCGACCGCGACCCCGGTGGATTCCTCGGCGCTGACCGGCAGGCGGCCGGGCGCGACGGTGAGCCCGTCGACGATGGCGTCGTTGACGATCGGCAGCCCGGCGTCGACGTCGTTCGGGGTGACCCGGTACGGCGTCCCCGCCGACTGGCAGGTCATCGCCGGGTCGCCGGGGGCGAGCGGGGTGGACTGGGCGGGCTGGCAGGTCACCGAGGCGGCGTTGACGTCGGTGACGGTGATCGTGTCGACGGTGACGTTCCCGGTGTTGCGGACCGTGTAGGTGTACGTGATCGGGTCGCCCGCCGCGACCGGCCCGCTCGCCGGGTTCGACGCGGTGGTGATCGCCAGTCCGGGCGCGGCCGCCGCCACCGAGATCCCGGCCGTCGGCGAGGCGAAGGTGAGCGTGGCGGCCGTGCCGTTCGCCACCGCGGTGGCCGTGGCGACGTCGGTGACCGGGACACCGTTGTCGATGTCGGCCTGGGTGACGGTGTATCCCGCCCCGGCGTGCGTGCAGGTGATCGACGCGCCGATCAGCAGTGGCCCGGGCGGGCAGGTGATGGTGTTCGCCCTGGTGTCGGTGAGGGCGATGCTGTCCATCTGGACGTTGCCGTTGTTCGTGACCCGGTAGCTGTAGCTCACCGTGTCGCCGGCGGCGGCCGCGTTCTGCCGGCTGGCGTTGCTGACCGTCGCGGTGATCACCACGGACAGGGAGGGATGCGCCACCGCGACCGGCACACTCACGCTGAGCTGGGCGTACGTGGCCGGCAGCACCGCCGACGTGTTCACCGCCTGGGCGGTCACCGTGTCGGTCAGTGGCTGGTTCGCGCTGACGTCGGCCGAGGCGATCGGGTACGTGGCGCCGGTGCACGTGGTCATGGCGCCGACCGCGAGCGTGGTGGCGCCGCACGTGACCGTCCCGCTGTGCACGCCGCCGCCCAGGGTGAGCGTGGTCATCGGCAGGTTGCCGGTGTTGGTGACCTCGTAGCTGTACGCGACGGTCGCCCCGACCCCGGCCGGTGTCGCGGAGACCGTGCTGGTGGAGCGGATGCTCAGCCCGGGGGCGGCCGCCG
>KL571249.1:14958-15528 GCA_000715855.1 Actinoplanes liguriensis | reverse complement strand
GGCGGTGACCGACCTGGTCGCGCCGTTGTTGGTGGGGTCCGGGTCGGTGCCGTCGGCGGCGACGATCTGGCTGTCGTCGCGCAGCGTGCCGGTGCCGAGCACGGTGCCGATCAGATCCAGCGTGACGCCGGGGCCGCCGCTCGGCGTGAGTCGCTGGATCGTCCAGCTGAGCGAGCTCACGTCGTACGCGCCAAGCGTGGGTGTTCCGGAGGTGAGGCTCAGGCCGGCGTCCGGGCTCTCGCGCACCACCACGTTGGTGGCGTCGGAGGGACCGTGATTGATCACGGTGACCCGGAATCGGGCCTCCTCGCTCTGCACCGGTGTCGCGGAGCCGATCACCGCCTTGACGACCTCGACGTCGGCGCGCTGCTGGACGGCGCTGGTGCTGGTGACGCTGTCGTCGGACGGGTCCGGGTCGGTGGTGCTCGCCGAGACGGTCGCGGTCCTGGTGTAGACCGGGCTGCTGTAGCCGGTGGAGAGCAGCACGCCGGCGAACGTGATCTGCCAGGTCGCCGAGGTGGCGAGGACCGGCAGGTTGCAGACGTAGCTGCCACCGTCCGGGGTGATGCC
>KL571249.1:11090-14724 GCA_000715855.1 Actinoplanes liguriensis | reverse complement strand
GCCCTGGAACGTGCAGGTGGCGTCGGCGACGGTGCTGACGGTCGGCACGGGCCGCCCGGCCGGGATGGCCTGGCGCACGACGACGCCCTCGGAGCGGGTCGGCCCGTTGTTGGTGGCGGTGACGACGCCGGTGACGGTCTGCCCGGCGACCAGCGTGCCCGGGTCGGACGGGTTGGCCAGGGTCTGGGTGACCGCCAGGTCCGCTTTCAGCAGCACGGTGAAGTTGATCGTGTCGGTGTCGTTGGACGCGTTGTTGTCGGTGGTCGGCGAGATGACGGTGGTGCTGGCGAACCCGGGCCCGGCGGTGGCGGTCGGCTGCAGGGTGGCGTTGCCCTGCAGTTTCACGGTCGCCCCGGCGGCGAGGGTGCCGACCGTGCAGGCGTTGGGCGTGCAGTACGGCGGGTTACGCACGATCGTCACGCCCGCCGGGACGATCGTGTTGAAGGTGACGTTCGTGGCGTCCGACGGCCCGTTGTTGGTGACCGTCAGCGTGTAGACGACGGTGTCCCCGGCGTACGCGCTGAGCTGGCTGAGCCCGAGCTTCACGCCCACGTCGGCGACCGCGGTCCCGGCCGACTGCACGGAGAAGTTGTTGTTCGCCGCGCTGGGGTCGGGCGTGCTGGAGGTGATCGAGACGGCGTTGTTCACCGCGCCGCCACCGCTCGGCTTGAGCGTCATGCCGACGGTCACCGTGCCGGTCGCGCCGGGCGCCAGGTCGGTGAGCCGGCACTCCAGGGTGCCGATCGCGGTCGGGGCGCACGTGCCGCCGCTGACGCTGTTGAACGTGGCGGTGGGCGGGATGACGTCGGTGAGCAGCAGGTCGCGGGCCACGGACGGGCCGGCGTTGGTGACCGTGACGGTGTAGGTGATCGGGGCTCCGGCGACGCCGGGCGTGTTCGTCATGGTCACGCCGACGTCGGCGAGCGTGGTGACCGTGGCACTGACCGAGGCGGCGTTGTCGGCCTGGTTGACCTCGTACGTCGTGCTGGTCACCGACGACGTGAGCGTCGCCTGCGCGCCGGGGGTGGCCGCCGCCAGCACGTCCCCGCTGACCGCCATCAGCAAGGTCGCGCCGGACGCCATCGTCGTCAGGTCGCACCGCGCGTTCTGCCCGGACACCGTGCACGTCGCCCCGGGCATGCTCGCGGTCACGTTGACGATGCCGGCCGGGACCACCGCGGTGACCGTCACCCCGGTCGCGGTGCTCGGGCCGGCGTCGACGACGGTCAGGTTGGTGGTGGCGGTGCGCCCGGCGACCACTCCGGCGGCCGTGATCGCCGCGGTGACCCGCAGGTCGGCGGCCGGATTCACGGTGCTGCTCACGGTGTTGCCGGTGGAGGTGAGGGTGCTGTTCGCGACCGGCTCGTCGTACGTCGCGGCGCCCTCGGTGCTCACGGTGGTCTCGGCGGCCGCGGTGTTCACCCGTACCTGATAGGTGATCGCCCTTGATTCTCCGACCGGGATCGTCCCGCCAGTCGTGGACCCGGCGCCCGTGCCGGCCCGCACCCGGACCGTGCGCGTCGCCGAGTCGTATTCACCGGTGTCGCTGTCCGCGGCGTCGGTGATCACGGTGCTGCTGGCGCCGGTGGCCGACCGGATCGACCCGGGGACGAAGCTGGTGCCGGCCGGGATGGTGTCGCTGAGCACGGCCGACTTGGCCGGGTTGCCGCCGCGGTTCTCCGTGGTGACGGTGTAGGTGAGCAGGTCACCGACGTTCGCCGACGCCGCGCTGACCGCCGTCGTGGTGAACAGGCAGGCGGCGGTGCCGAACGAGATGCCGTCCAGGAAGTTGCCGTAGGTCGGTTTGTTCTGCGCCGCCGAGATCGACTCGAACGCGAACCGCGTGCTGGTCTGCCCGTTCGGCACGACGTAGGTGCCGGACCAGGTGCCCCAGGCGGCGCTGCCGTCCGGCAGGGTGGTGCCCTGCTGGACGAGCGTGCCGCCGGCCGGGCCGATCTTCACCGCCATGACGTCGGTGCCGAGCCGCCCGCGGTGCTTGAGCTCCCAGCGCAGCACCTGCCCGCCGGTCGGGGTGGCGACGTCCTGGTAGAGCGTGGAGACGTAGTTCGCGTTCAGCTCGACGAACTGCACCCCGGATCCGGCGTTGAAGCCCTGCCGGACCTCGTGCCACAACTCGAACACATGGTCCGGCGCGGTCGTCTTCCAGCCGGGCATGTCGGCGCCCTCGTTGATCAGCGACATCGAGTTCGCCGCGATCACCGGCAGCTCGTAGTCCCCGTTGATCAGCGTCACCGGCGTCGCGCAGGGGGTCTGCGAGGCCCGTGCGGGCTCCTGGCGCAGCGCCGGGGCGAGCAGGACGCACACCGCCAGCAGAGCCAGGGCCACCACGTGCGGCGCGTAGCGTCGAAGAACCACGACTCGCAAATCTAGTGCCCAAATGTGGGCAATATTCGCGTTTAACCGATCCTGACGGTGCGAGCCCAGTCCGGTGGGAAGCAGTACCCGGCGTCGTCCTCGATCGTGCGGCGGAACAACCCCACCACCGTTCGGGACGGCGGTTGCGCCGACGGCCACGGCGTCCAGCCGTCGGTCAGCGCCACGATCACATCCGGACGGACCTGCCGCGCCTGCGCGAACCCGGAACGCAGGTCGGTGCCACCGCCGCCGATCAGCGGGATCCCCTCGGCCCGGCAGAGCGGATGCGCCACCCCGGCCGCCGCGTCGCAGGAGACCACACTGACCCGCGAGCGCCCGCCGGCCGCCCGCCCGATCGCGGCCACCTCCAGCAGCGCGGTACCCAGCTCGGCGTCACTGACCGAGGCCGACGTGTCGATGACGACACAGACCCGGGGCGGGTTGCGGCGCAGCGCCGGCAGGATCACGCCCGGGAGCGCCGCCGCCCTCCGGGCCGGTCTGCCGTACGTGTAGTCGCCGCCCGCCCCGGCCGAGCCCGCCGCCGCGCGGACCGCCGCGCCGAGCAGCTCCCGCCACGGCTGCGGTGGATGGAACGCCTCCTCGGCCCACCGCCGCCAGCCCTTCGGCGCCCGCCCCGGATGCCCGTTGATCGCCTCCGCCACCCGGAACCGGACCGCGTCCCGCTCGTGCTCGCTCAGCCCGTGCGCGCCGTCCGCGCCGAGATCCCACTCGCGCTCGCCGCCGTCCGCGCCGCTGCCGCAGTCCAGCCACGCGTAGCCGTCGGTCCACGGGCCGAGCCGGAACAGCGCCAGGTAGTCCTCCATCAGCAGGCCGGGCTCCAACCGCAGCGCCTCCGGGTGCACGGCGCCGGACGGGAACGGCAGGCCGTCGCCGTACACGTCGTCGTTGATCTCGCAGTCCGCGGCGATGTTCATCCGCAGCCGCTCGCCCGGGCCGCCCAGGTTGTGGTCCCGCGCGTACCGGTCGCCGCGCCGATGATGGTCGCGCAGCAGGTGGGAGACCTCGTGCACCCAGACGGCGGCCAGCTCCTCCATCGGCATCCGCGCCACGAAGTGCGGCGACACGTAGCAGCGCCAATGCCGGTCGACGGCCATCGTCGGCGTCTTCGGCGACTCGACGACGTGCAGGGCGAACAGCGCCGACGCCAGGTAGGGCCGGGCCCGGACGGCGAACAGCCGGGCCGCGTACAACTTGTCGGTGTCCATGCTCAAGCGGCCAGCCTCGCCACGGTCATCGC
>KL571249.1:10419-10873 GCA_000715855.1 Actinoplanes liguriensis | reverse complement strand
ATCCCGGCCGGCAGCGGCCAGTCGTCGCGCCGCAACTCCGCCAGCTCCCCGGCGGGCACCACCAGGAGATCCGGCGCGCCCCCGTCGAGGGCTTTGACCAGCAGGGTCCAGGCCGCATCCCAACGCTTGCGGTCCGCGTCCCTCCGGACCGCTTCGACAATTGCCTCCAGTACGGCCTGACGGAGGTCGCCGCGCTCCGGAAACCGCGCCGCGGACGGATCCGCCAGCAGCTCCTCCGGATCGGGAAGGTCCATCCGGTCGAGCACGGCCAGCAGCTCCAGCCCCGGACCGTCCCCGACGACACCGCGGACCAGCATGGAGAGCACGTCACGGGACGTACCCGCCGCGGTGGCGAAAGCGATCAGCCGCACCGCCATCTCCCACGTACGCGGGGACGGCCACGGACCGCCGCGCTTGGTCTCCGACTGCGGGATCTGGTGCACCAGCTTCGGGC
>KL571249.1:6488-10144 GCA_000715855.1 Actinoplanes liguriensis | reverse complement strand
GATGTGTATAAGAGACAGGTCCCGCCCAGCCCCCGCACCACCACCGCATGGTCGTAGGCCCACTGCAGGTGCACGAACCGGTTCGCCAGCGGCGCGCTCAACTCCCAGCCGTCAGCCGCCGAACCGCGCGGATTCGCCGCCGCGACGATCCGCACCCCCGGCGGCAGGGTGAGCGTGCCGACCCGCCGCTCCAGCACCAGCCGCAACAGGGCGGCCTGGACCGCGGGCGGCGCGGTCGACAACTCGTCCAGGAAGAGCAGGCCACGACCGGCCCGGGCGAGCCGGACAGCCCAGTCCGGCGGGGCCATCGGCACGCCGTGCACGGCCGGATCCGCGCCGATCACCGGCAGGCCGGAGAAGTCGGTCGGCTCGTGCACGCTCGCGATCACCGTGGTCAGCGGCAGGTCGAGGCTGGCGGCGAGCTGATTGAGGGCGGCGGTCTTGCCGATCCCCGGCTCACCCCAGAGCAGCACCGGCAGATCGGCGGCGACGGCCAGGGTCAGCGCCTCCAGCTGGGCGTCCGGGCGAGGTTCGGTGGTCGTCTCGGTGAGCAGGCCGATCAGGTCGGCGGCAACGTCCAAAGTCATGTGGTCACCTTTGTGCGGCGTCGGGGTGCTTTCGTCGGGCCCGGGCCGGCCAGCCCGGAGCGATACAGCTCGTACGTGTGGTGCTGCTGTTCGGCGCGGGCCAGCTCGTCCCGCAACGGACCGTCGCGGAGCGTCGCGTCCGGGCCGAGCAGCGCCTCCACGGCCCGGAGCGCGCCGGGCAGATCGCCGTGGTCGAGCCGGGCGCGGATGTCGTCGAGCGACTCCGGCCGGCGCATCGCGGTGTCGATCACGCGGAGGCAGGGCAGGGGTGGGCCGCCGAAGCCGACGAGGATCTCCTCCCGGCGCAGCTCGGCGGGATCGTGATCCAGGGCCGAGAGCACGCCGCCGACCAGGCCGATGCGGTGCCGGCTCCCCCGGCAGTCGACGAACCGCGGCCCGTCCGTGGTCCGCCCCGCCGGGGGCCGGGTGTGCCCCGGGGCCAGGGCGTCCGCCACCAGCGGATGCAGCTGACCGGGGTCGATCAGGCCGGAGCGGAGCAGCTCCAGGTCGGGCGGGACCCAGGTGGCCGCGTCGGGCAGGACCAGCGAACCCCGCGGCAGGCCGCGGACCTTCCCCCGTTCACTGATCCTGCCCCCGCAGCCGCTGGGGCCGCTTTCTCCGCCGCCCGGCAGCTCGTGGTGTCGATGCGTGCCCAGCCGGGCGTACACGGGATCGCCGGGCCGGCCCTCCGCCCGCCGGACGATCTCCGCCTCCGCCGGCCATCGGTGGGAAGCCTCCGTCCCCGCACCCGTCCAGGAATCGGCGCCCGAGCGTTCCCGCAGCTCAGCGGTGCGGCGGACATCCCACAGGTGGCGATGGAGATCGAATCGGAACCGGCGGTTCGGCCGCGGATGCGGATGCACCCCGCCCGTCCCGCCGCCCCACAGCGCGAGCGTGATCCGCTGATCCGCGTCCGCCCAGGCCGGAGCCGTCCGGGCAACCAGGTGCAGCCGCGGCCCATAGACGGCGAGCGACACCGTCAGCGCCGGCCGCAGCCGGCCGGACTCGACCCGGGGCAGATGCCAGCGCAACAGCTCAGGAGCGAGATGAAGCAGATCGTCCCGGACAGCCACGACCCGGTCGAAGCCGTGCTCGCGAAGAACAGCCCGAAGATCCAGATCGCCGGGGTCCACCCGGGCGGCCGCACACGCGCCGGCCCAGTCCCCGGCGAGACGCCGGGCGGTAGAAGTTTCGATCATCTGCGGCGGCACGGAGAACTCGCGCACGCGCCGCCAGGCGAGGAGACGGGGGTCGCCGTCCACAGAGGAGCGCATCAGCACTCACTTCTTGTGGACATGGCCCCCTCTCCGAGGTTCGAGGTCAGCATCGCGAGGGAGCGTAGCCGATCCGCGCCCGGCCGTCATCCCCGATTTCTGGGTTACGGTGCCGTGGTGTCTCAAGAAGGGCCCTCCCCCGCCTCCCTTGCCGCCGAACCGCCAGACCGCCGCCCGCCCGACGCCGCACTCGTCCCCACGCACGGCGCTATCGACACCTCTGGCTCCGGCAACCAGGGCGACGACCCGGCGACTGCACCCCGCCCGAAGCCGATCACCCCCTGGGACAGGCGCCGGATCCCAGCGAGCGACCGCCTCCGAGCAGCGATCGGTCTGGCCCCCGACCTTACGCCGCTCGTCCTCGACCTGAAGGAGGCTGTGGATAACGGCGTAGGCCCGCACGGCCTGATCACCGGCCCGGGATCTCCCGATTTAATCCGAACAATCCTGCTGAATCTGGCTACCACCCACACCCCCGACGATGCCTCGTTTCTGCTGCTCAACACCACCGCACCACCCGCCACGGAGCGATCTCCGGCCGTGGGGCGACTCCCGCACACGGAACTCGCCCTGACCGCCGACCGCCTCGACCTCCTCCCCCGGGTGATCGAGGTCGTGGAGGGCGAGCTCTCCCGCCGCAAACGCCTGCTGACAGCCGCCGGCTGCTCCAGCCACAGCCACTACCTCCGCGGTCCGGTGTCCCGCCCGCCGATGCCCGCCCTGCTCCTGGTCTGCCACGACTTCCCCGCCCTGTTCGACAGTCACCCGGACCTGCTCGCCCTGGTCCGCCGCATCGGCTGGCTGGGCCGCGCCCGCGGCATCCACCTGCTCCTCACCGCGGCCGAGGTCACCGAGTCCGGCCTGCACGATCTCGCCGGATACCTCGCGTTCCGCATCGCCGCCCCCACTTCCGGGAGCCCCGGTTTGCTCCACACCGGCACGGACCGGCCACCGGTCTCGTTCACCCGCTGGGACAGGCCGGCCGCCCCGCTCACCGTTTCTGCGCCCACGCACCGCATCTGGCTCCCGCCGCTCGGCGAGTCCCCCACTCTCGACGACCTCGCCGGCCCGATCGTGACCGATCCTGATCACGGCCCCCGCTTCGCTGACGAGTCCTTGCACGGCACCCTGCAGATCCCGATCGCGGTGCTCGACAAGCCTCGCGAGCACCGCCGCGACATCATCTGGCTCCCGGTCGCCGGCCACGTCGCGGTTGTCGGTGGTCCCGGCAGCGGCAGAACAACCTTCCTGCGTACGGCCATAGCAGCCCTGGCCCTGTCCCATGCGCCCCCGGCGGTGCGGATCCTGCTGCCGGGGTCCGTCGCCACCTCCGACTATCAGCGGATTCCCCTGGTCCACGGCATCGGCGAGCCGCGTGACCTCTACGCCCACCTCGACGCCCCGAACGGCGACACGATCGTCCTGGTCGACGACTGGCCCGAGTTCTGGGCCAACCGTCCCGAGTGGCACGACCTGCTCGTGGAGATCGCCCGCCGAGGCACGTCGCGGGGCGTGCACCTGATCGCCACCGCCACCCACTGGTCCGATTTCGACCCTCGCCTGACGGACCATTTCACGTCCCGCCTGGACCTGCTCGGCGCGGACCGGCCGGGCCGCGGCGTCGTCGCCTCCCCGTCCGGCCCCCTGCATTTCCTGCTCGCCCACCCCGAGCTGTCGTCCACCCCGCACGACGAGCTGATCAGATCGCTCGGCACCGACCATTGCGCGGAGTGCGGTTTCACCTACACCTCGGTGTCCACGTCCGACCTCCCGGCGCGGCTGCGAGCCGCCGGTT
>KL571249.1:6023-6173 GCA_000715855.1 Actinoplanes liguriensis | reverse complement strand
GGTTCCCGGTACGCCACCGCTCTGCTCGCCACCCCCGACCTGCGCCGCCGCCCGTCCCCGGACGTCTGGTCGCCGCTGGAGTACACCTGTCACGTCCGTGACATGCTCCGGGTCCAGCGGGAGCGGCTGGCCCTGGCGCTGGCCGTCGAC
>KL571249.1:4617-5746 GCA_000715855.1 Actinoplanes liguriensis | reverse complement strand
CCTGGCGCTGGCCGTCGACAATCCGGCGTTCACGCCTATGGGCCGGGACGAGCGCCCGCTGCGGGACGGCTACAACGATCAGGACCCGCACACCGTCTTGACCGAGTTCGATCAGGCCGCCGAGTCCCTGGCCGCCGCCTTCGAGGCGTTGACCCCGGCCGAGCTGGCCCGCACCGGCACGTACAACTGGCCGGTCACCGCCGTCCGTGATCTCCTCTGGGTGGGCCGCCACACCGTCCACGAGACCGTTCACCACCTGCTGGACATCGACCGCCAACGCTGGGAGTGACCCGTGCGGATCCTTTTCGTCGCCGCGCCGCTGCAGGGACATCTGCTGCCGCTCGTCCCGTTCGCCGCCGCCTGCCGGGACGCCGGGCACGACGTGGTCCTGGCCAGTGGCAATTTCCCGGCGGACGTGCTCGGGCTGCGCACCGCGGAGATCGGCGCCCGGTTCAGCCTGCCGCGCAGCGCGATCCGGGTGGCCCTGCGCCGTCCGGGTCTCGCTCGTGCCGAGATGCAAGGCACCGCCGGTACGGGCATGGTCGGCGAGCTGTTCGGCCGCGCCAATCTGGCACTTGTCGAGCCGTTGCTGGCGCTCGCCGAGCGGGAGCGGCCGGATCTGATCGTCTACGAGTCGCTGACCGAGGCCGGCGCGATCGTCGCGGGCCGCCTGTCGGTTCCGTCGGTCCTGCAGGAGAACACGCTGTGGCCGGCGTCCGACCTGTTCCGGGCGGTCACCACCAGTTCCGCCTTCCGCGGCCACCGGGTCCCGGCGCCGGACCTGACCATCACCGTGACGCCGCCGAGCCTGCGCGACGGCCCGGCCGGGGACGGGATCGCGATGCGGCCGGTCCCGTTCTCCGGCGGCGGTGCGGTGCCGGACTGGCTGCTCACCCCGGGTGACCGGCCGCGTGTCCTGGTCAGTCGCAGCACTCTCGACGGTCCGAACGACGGCGACCCGGGTCCGGCGGTCCTCGCGGCGGCCGCGGCGGTGGACGCCGAGTTCGTCCTGGTGCGCCCCGCGTCCACCCGGGAGCTTCCGGCGAATGTACGGACGGTCGGCCGGGTGCCCCTCGACCGGGCGCTCCCGCACGCGGCGGCGTTCGTCCACCACTCCGGCGCGGGCAGT
>KL571249.1:2275-4393 GCA_000715855.1 Actinoplanes liguriensis | reverse complement strand
GCGCGGGCCTGTCCGTGCCGGCCAAGGCGATCGGCCCGGCCGACCTGGAGCGGCTGCTGACCGACGGCACGCTGCGGGACGCGGCACGGGAGGTCGCGGCGGAGATCGCGGCGATGCCAACCCCCGCCACCGTGGTCCCCACCCTGGCCCGCCTCGTCTGACCCCCGCGACACCCCACAGGCGGCCACGGGCCGGCGGCACGTCCCCGCCCCGGAACGCCTTGTCCGATTCCCGCGAGACCCCGGCACGGACACGGCCGACGATGGGGTCATGGATTTCGACGTGCACGCCATTCCCGAAGAGGTGCTGGACCGGGCCCGCAAGGAGGGCTCGGACCCGCAGCGGGCGGACTTCGCGCGGATGATCGCCGACGGAGGGGAGCCGTTGCGCTGCTGCCTGCGGGACGCGCGACCCGGCGAGGACCTGTTGCTGTTCAATTACGAGCCGCCGGTGCCACCGAGTCCGTACCGCGAAAGGGGTGCGATTTTCGCGCACACCGTGGCCTGCGACGGGGTGGCGAGCACCGGCTATCCGGCGGATTGGCGCGACCGTCCCCAGGTGTTGCGCGCCTATGACAGCCGCGGCTGGATCCACCCGAATACCCGGGTGCACGACGGCTCCGATCCGGAGGGCGCGCTCGCCGCGGTGTTCGCCGACCCGGACGTGGTGCAGGTGCACAGCCGCAACGTCGCCTACGGCTGTTTCATGTTCGTGGCGGTGCGCCGGACATCGTGAGATGACGATGCGGTATCGAACGCGTGACTAGCTATCGCACGACAAGGTGACGCGTGACTATAGTTGACCCGTGCCAAGACATCTCATGGGAGCGGGCGAGATCGCCAAACGGCTCGGCCTCAGCCGGCAGCGTGTCCAGCAACTGGCCGAGCGCGACGACTGGCCCGTGCCGTTCGACGAGCTCGCCATGGGCCGGGTCTGGAGGATCGAGGACATCGAGGAGTGGATCTACGCGCAGCGGCAGATGCCGCAGCCCGAGGAGCCGCCGCCGGAGGAGTGAGACCGGCCGCCCGGCGACGGCCGGGGCCCGGTTGGTTAACTGTCGCCATGGGGCTGTTCACGCGGGACGAGGCACGGGCCGAGCTGGAGCGCCTGCGACCGGTGCTGGAAGAGATCATCGTGGTGCGCGCCGACATGGTGGAGCTGTCCGCGGCCCTGGTCCCGGGCGGTGAGCCGACCCGGCTGGGCGGTCTCCCGGAGCGCAAGGCGGCCGAGGCGCGGCTCAACGAGCTGATGACCGTCGTGCAGGAGTCGGGGGCCGAGCTGAAGGGTGTCGCGCCGCTGCTGCTCGACTTCTCCTCCGACCTGGACGGTGTGCCGGTGCTGCTGTGCTGGCTGGAGGGCGAGCCCGACCTGGACTGGTATCACCGCCCCGACCTGGGCATCGCCGGCCGCCGGCGCCTGCCCTGACCCGATCTCAGAAGGCCCCCGGGACCTGCCTTCAGGAAGCCCCCGGGACCTGCCTTCAGGAAGCCCCCGGGACCTGCTTTCAGGAGGCCACCGGGATGGCGGCGGCGCTGCGCACCCGGTCGCGGCCGGAGTCCTTCGCGACGTAAAGCGCCGCGTCCGCCCGCTCCAGCAGCCGCTCGGCCGACTCGGAGCCGTTCCACACCGCGTACCCGATGCTGCACGTCTCCGCCCCGGGTGCCGCCGCCCGCAGCCGGTCCAGGATCTCGGCGGCCTCCGCGTCGCCGCAGTCGGGCAGCGCGACGACGAACTCCTCGCCGCCCCACCGGGCGATCAGGTCACCCTCGCGGAGTTGCGCGCGGAACGCCGTCGCCGTCGCCGTCAGCAGGTCGTCGCCGGCCAGGTGGCCGTGCGTGTCGTTGTACCGCTTGAAGCGGTCGAGGTCGGCGATCGCCACGGTCAGCGGCCGGCCCTCGACCCGGGCGCCGAGGAGCATCTCGGCGAAGCGGGACTGCCAGGCGCGCCGGTTCGACAGACCGGTCAGCGTGTCGGTGTAGGCCATCTGCTCCAGCCGGGACAGCAGCCGCTCGTGTTCCAGGGCGAGCGCGGTCTCGTCGGCGAGCAACGCGACGGCCCGGGCGCGCAGGTCACTGACGGAGGCGACCCGCTGCTTCCAGCCGACCGCGAGCAGCGCGA
>KL571249.1:1278-2072 GCA_000715855.1 Actinoplanes liguriensis | reverse complement strand
GCCACATCATCGAGCGCGCGCCGACGAGCTTGAGCAGGGCCGCGGAGACGCGCGGGTCGTCGCCGGGGTCGGAGAGGAAGACCGGCTGGCCGTCCCGGTACACGTTGGCGATCATCGAGGTGCCGCTGGTCGACACCCGGGTGCCCATCACCTCGGCGCCGAGCCAGCCGGTGACGACCAGGTCCTCGCCGTCCGATTCGAGCAGGCTGACCGAGTCGGCCTCGGCCAGGTCACGGATGGCGTGGATGATGGTGCCGCGCGCATCCTCGCCGGTGCGGATCCGCCGGGCGGCGACCGAGACGGCGGCCAGCAGCCGGTCGGACTCGCTGACGGCGCGCTCGGCGAGGTGCCGGTCGGTGACGTCGTGCAGGTGGACCAGCATCCAGTGCTGGCGTTCGGTGCGGCCGACGGTCAGCCACACCCAGCGCACCGAGCCGTCCGGGCGCACGTAGCGCAGCTGCTGCCCGGCCGGGTCGGGCTCGGCACTCAGGTCGACGTAGGCGTGGCTGCCGGTGCCGATCAGCTCCTCCGCGGGCCTGCCGACCAGCTCGCAGAAGGCCGGGTTGACCGCGACGAACACGCCGTGCTCGTCGGTGATGCCGACACCGGCCGGTGAGGCGTGGAACAGGCTCTGGAATCGCTGCAGCACGGCGGTGACCTCGTCGCGGGCGACCTTCAGGTCCTGCTGGCGGCGGCGCATCGCCTCGTGCAGGATCGCGCCGAGCAGCGCGGACATGCCGAGTTGTACGCCGTAGTAGCCGAGCTCGCCGGTGCCTGTCTCTTATACACATCTC
>KL571249.1:788-962 GCA_000715855.1 Actinoplanes liguriensis | reverse complement strand
GCCGAGCGCCCAGCAGCGGATCGCGACACGCCGGGCCGGGACCAGGCCGCCGAGGGCAACCAGGGTCAGCATCAGGGACGTGGTGTAGTGCAGCCGCCCGGCCAGCGCGACCTGCGCGACGCTGTCGATGACCTGTCTCTTATACACATCTCTGAGCGGGCTGGCAAGGCAGAC
>KL571249.1:0-596 GCA_000715855.1 Actinoplanes liguriensis | reverse complement strand
ACGCCAGCCACTCCCAGGCGCGGCCGGTCCGCGAGCCGCGCAGGGCGGCGATCGTCAGCATCAGCGCGGTCGTGGCGGTGAGCAGCGTCAATACGACCCGGGACACGCTGGTCAGCATGATCAGGTTGGCGACCAGGAACGCCACGTAGTAGGCGGCGAGCGCTCCTCGCCGCCATCGCGCGGCGGGGGCGTCGTCGGGCCGGGCAGCTCGCACCGCCGACCAGGCCGCGGCCGCGCCCCCACCGGGCTCGGCCGAACCGCCGCCGGGCACGGCGGAGCGGCCGAGGGTCCCGCTCGGGTCGTCGTGCCGGTCAGCGATCAAAACTTCCTCCCATTGCCGACCTGGCTAGTCGGCCATGGCGGCCCGGAGTTGAGGCCCGGGGCGCCTCGGGTCGCGTCCCGGGCCGCCCGGGTCAGGAGCCGATCAGCGCCGCCACGGCCCCGGCGGTGTCCGGGAACGCGGTCAGCAGGGGCGAAGGACCAGAAAACCCGCTTTCCGGTACGTCGTCGGCCGCCGCCCACTCCCCCGCACAGCCCAGCAGCCCGGCCACCGCGTCGGTGCTCGCCGGGTGCGCGGCCAGCAACGCCCCGACCGG
>KL571248.1:27297-29031 GCA_000715855.1 Actinoplanes liguriensis | reverse complement strand
TGTGTATAAGAGACAGACCCACAACCGCGACCACATGTTCAACGTCGACCTGGCCGGCGCGTACCCGGCCCTGATCGCCGCGATGCTGCTGGCCGGCCGGGACGTCACCGCGGACGGCATCGCCCGGCTCCACCTGCTGCCCGCCCTCCCCGCGCAGTGGCCGAGCGGGAGCGTCCACGGCCTGATCGCCCGGGGCGCGGTGCGGGTGGATCTGACCTGGGAGCCCGGCACACTGGAGGCCACCCTGACCGCCGCGGTCACCCGCACCACCGTCGTCACCTGGCCCGGCGGCACGACCACGGTCGCCCTCTCCCCCGGATCTCCGCGTCACCTGCGTCTCGCCACGGTGGGCGGCGGCTCACGACGTACGGGAAAATCGTCTTGAGAGAGTGAGAACCGCCGAGCGGCACCGGAGCTGGGATCCGGAACCGCCCGGCGGCAGCTTTCAGCCTTTGATCGCGCCCACGATCACGCCCTTGGTGAAGTGGCGCTGCACGAACGGGTACACGATCAGGGCCGGGACCAGGGTGACCACCACGACCGCCATCTTGATCGCCAGGTTGGGCGGCGCGGTGTAGCCGATGCCGGGCAGGTGCACGGTGGTGCCCGCGCCGGCGTTCGTCGGCGACTGGCCGGCCAGGATGAACATCTGCAGCACCCGCTGGACCGGCTGGAGATCGTTGCGGTCCAGGTAGAGGACCGCGTTGAAGAACGTGTTCCAGTAACCGACCGCGTAGAACAGCCCGACGACCGCGGTGACCGCTCGCGACAGCGGCAGCACGATGCGGAACAGGATGCGGAACTCGCCGGCGCCGTCGATGCGCGCGCTGTCCAGCAGCTCGGACGGGATGCCCATGAAGAACGCGCGGAGCACGACCAGGTTGAACGCGCTGACCGCGGCCGGCAGGACCAGGGCGAGCAGGTTGTCCTTGAGACCGAGACCGGTCACCACCAGGTAGCTCGGGATCATGCCGGGGTAGATCAGGAAGGTGAGCAGGAAGTAGAAGAGGATCGGCCGGTGCAGCAGCGTCCCGGTGCGGGAGAGCCCGTACGCCGCGAGCACCGTCACGGTCAGGCTCAACGCCGTGCCGATCACCGTCACGATCGTGCTGACCAGCACCGCGTCGGTCACCTGGCCGCCCGAGAAGATCACGATGTACGCGGACGGGTTGAGCTCGCGCGGGAGGAAGACGTACCCACCGGCCTTGTTGATCGTCTCGGTCGACGACAGGCTGGTGACCACGACGACCCAGAGCGGCACGAGGACCACCGCGACGACGATCGCGATGACCGTGCCCTTGCCGAGCTGACCGATCAGCGTCGGCTTCTCCTCCCACACCGGCCGTCCGCTGGGCCGTCGCGGTTTCAGTTCCGCCAGAGTGGTCATGACTTGGAGTAGATCCCTTGCTCGCCGAGCCGGTGGGCGACCTTGTTGGCCCCCACGATGAGCAGCAGCCCCACCAGCGCCTTGAACAGGCCCGCGGCGGCGCCGACGCCCCACTGCTGGACCGTGATGCCCTGGAAGTAGACGTAGGTGTCGAGCACCTCGGAGGCGTCCCGCCCGACCGCCTCGCGCTGCAGGTAGAACTGCTCGAAGCCGACGTTGAGCGCGTCGCCGAGCCGCAGGATCAGCAGCAGCACGATGACCGGGCGCAGGCCGGGCAGCGTGACGTGCCAGAAGCGCCGCCAGCGCCCGGCGCCGTCGGCGGCGGCCGCCTCGTAGAGGTTGGGGTC
>KL571248.1:22046-27106 GCA_000715855.1 Actinoplanes liguriensis | reverse complement strand
GCCTCGTAGAGGTTGGGGTCGATGGCGGCGAGCGCCGCCAGGAAGACGATCATGCCCCAGCCGGCGTCCTTCCAGATCGCCTGCGAGGTGATCAGGAAGTAGAACGTGTCCGGGTTGGTCATGAAGTCCGGCGCGGTGAAGCCGGCGTCCCGCGCGGTCTGCGCGATCAGGCCGGCGCCGCCGAGCATCATCTGGAACAGCGAGACGACCAGCACCCAGCTGAAGAAGTGCGGCAGGTAGACGACGCTCTGCACGAGCGAGCGGATCCGCGGCGACAGGATGCTGTTCAGCAGCATCGCCAGCAGGATCGGGATCGGGAAGTAGAACACCAGCTGGAACGCGGTGATCCCGAGGGTGTTGCGGACCGAATCCCAGAACGCCGGGGTCTCGAAGAGGTACTGGAAGTTCCCGAAACCGATCCACTCGCTGTTGAGGAACGCCTGCACCGGCGAATCCCCGGCGAACGGGTTGTAGTCCTGGAAGGCGATGACGTTGCCGAGCGCGGGCAGATAGTGGAAGACCGCGAGCAGCAGCATCGCCGGAACACACATGAGCATGAGCGGCCAGTCGCGACGCAGGCGCGCCGCGACTGACATCTTTGAAGAAACCGCTTCCCTGGTACGTGTTGTAGCAGCGGCCTCCACCACGGAGGGTGCACTCATCGGCCGTTGTCCGCCAGCACCTTGGCGTAGAAGTCACGCGCCTTGTCGCCGCCGCCGGCCTTCCACTCGCTCACGACCTTCTCGAAGTCGGACAGGGGACGCCGGCCGCGCAGGATGTCGGTGACCTTGTCCTGCGTGGGCTGCTCGATCGCGGCCTGCTCGGTGGGCACCTCGACCTTGATCCCCTCCCACGGGTTCTTCTCCAGGTACCGGGTGGCGTCGTTGCCCCAGCCGACCAGGTCCTTGGCGTAGTTCGGCAGGTCGGGGTCGCTGGTCACCACGGCGGGCCGGCCGCCGAGGAAGATGAACTGGTTGGCGAACTCCTTGGTGAAGACGTCGTTCGTCTTCGGGGCGCCGCCGGCGTCGCGGGTGAAGTGGGTGCCCTCGACGCCGTAGTTCTGCAGCTCGTACTCCTTGGTGCCGAACGGCGCCGCGGTGTAGTTGAGCACGCGCAGCAGCTCCTTGGTCCGGTCCTCGCCGAGCCCCTTCTTGATGAAGGTCCACATGATCGACGGGGTGCCGCCCCAGCGCACCGGCGGCGTGCTCGCGTCCACGCCGAAGACCTTCACGGCCTGCATGTTGAAGCCCTTGCCCTGACGGGTCATCTCGCGCTGGGTCTCCTTCCAGGAGCCCAGGCCCGTCGCGTACGAGAAGATCTTCCCGCCCTTGAAGAGCGTGACCACGTCACCGCCCTTGCTGCTGGCCAGGTCGGGGTGGATCAACTTCTCGGAGTAGATCCGGGCCATCCACTCGACCGCCTGCTTGTACTGGGGGGTCTCGTACCGGTGGAGGACCTTGCCGTCGGCGCTCTTGAACCAGCCGTTCTGCGAGCCGGGGTTGCCGCAGATCTGCAGCACCTCCTGGAAGATGTCACCGAACGCCCACTCGCCCTTGTCCGGGTCGGTGAACTTCTTGCCGAACTCGTAGAGCGAGTCGAGCGAGGTCGGGGCCGCGATGCCGCGCTGGTCGGCGACGTCCTGCCGGATGAAGAGCGCGGTCGGGTACGGCGAGTCGGTCGGGAACGGGACGCCCATCAGCTTGCCGCCCCAGACCGAGTCCTTCCAGGCGGCGGTGTCCAGGCCGGCCAGCAGCGGGTACGCGCTCGCCTTGTCCCCGGCCAGGTACGGCGTCAGGTCCTCGAAGAGCACGTGCACGCCGTCCGAGAACCGCGCCAGCTTGCTGATCTCCCAGCCCGGGATGCAGGTCAGGTCGGGCACGTCCCGGGCGCCGAGCATGGTGTTCAGCTTGTCGCCGTAGGTGTTGCCGTCCTGCACGCTGAACGTGATCGTGCCGCCCATGTCGGCGCCGACCGCCTCGACGTACTTGTTCGAGGTCGGCGGGGCCGGGCCCCACCACGGGGTGGTCGCGGTGACCGGCTTCCCGCTGGTGATCGCCTTCTCGGTGATCGCGTCGACGAGACTCGCCGGGTACTTCACGTAGCCGTCGGCCATCGGGCGGATGCCCTTGATGTCCGGCGCGACCAGGTTCGAGTCCTTGAACGCCGGCACGACGCCGGCGGCCTGCTCGGCGTTGGTGGCGGTGCCGGTGGAGCCGGGCTTCTTGGAGCAGCCCTCCAGGGCGCCGAGGCCGGCGATCGAGGCCGCGCCGAGGCCGGCCAGGCCCAGGAAAGTACGCCTGTTCGTAGACGCGCCCACGGCGCACCTGCCTTCCTATGTGACTTGATAGTCTTTCTAGGCTTTAGTTTGTCTAGGCTCTAAACTAAGTGCATCGAAGACAAGCTAACTGACGCGGCGCAACCCGACAAGGTGCAGATGGGAGCGCACCCACGGCGGGACAGGGGTCGGGATGCGGCAAGATTGTTCACAGAATTGAGCCGGCGACCGGTAGAGCGGAGCTTGACTTGACCACTACCCGGGCAGAACCTCAGCCGGCCGACTTCGCGGACGTGCGCACCACCAACCTCGCCGTGGTGCTGCGTCACCTGCGCACGCACGGGCCGAGCTCGCGGGCCGCGATCGCGTCGTCGACCGGGCTGACCAAGGCGACCGTCTCCAGCCTGACCGGTGACCTGATCGGGCATCGGCTGCTGCGCGAGACCGGCCTGAGCGGGAACCGGATCGGCCGGCCGGCGACCGTGCTGGCGCTGGACGGCTCGGCGTACGCGTCGATCGGCATCCAGGTGTCGCCGGGCCAGCTGACCGCGCTCGCCGTGGACTACTCCGGCGATCAGCTGCTGCTGTGGCACCGGGCGTTCGAGCCACGCCGGATGAACAGCGAGATCGTCGCGCTCGCCCAGCGGGCCGCGTCCCGCGTCCGGCAGCAGGGCCGGCACCTGCTGGGGCTGACCGTGGCCGTGCCCTCCCCCGACCTGCGCGAGTTGCTCTCCGGCTCGCTGCGGCAGAAAGACCTGATCGTCACCGTCGGCGGCCACGCGATGCTGGCCGCCGTCGCCGAGCAGCGGCGGGGCGGGCACTCCGGGCAGGATCTGGCGTACGTCTCGGGCGCCGCCGGCCTGGAGGCCGGCCTGATCCTGGACGGCCAGGTCCTGCGCGGCGGCCGGCTCGGACCATTCACGCTGGGCCCGGCCGGCTCCCCGACACTCCAGGACCAGGCCGGGATCGAGACGCTGGTCAAGCGCGCGTTGCCCGATTTTGATCCGGCGGCGCTGACCGACCTCGGCCCGGCCGTCGAGCAGGTCGCCGTCCGTGCCCGCGCCGGGGACGAGGTGGCCCTGGCCGCGCTGGCGCACACCGGCGGCTACCTCGGGCAGGGCCTGGCAGTGCTGACGAACCTGGTCAGTCCGGATGTTCTGATCCTCGGCGACCATTTCGCCACTCTCGCCGACTGGCTGATCCCGGCCGCCTCCGCCGAACTGAGCCGGCACACCGACGCCGCGAAGGCGCGCGTCGTACCGTCCACATTGGGCCTGCATGCGGCCGCTCTCGGCGGCGCCGTGTCGCATCTCGATCAGGTCGACACCGGACGGATCCCGCAACCGGTCGGCTAGTTCATCGATGTAACGATCGATGACCAAACATGCGTGCCGCACCTTGACCTAGTCGTGACGAGGGTGCGAGCCTCAGGGAACTCCGTCCGAAACATTCGCGAAACCACTCGCGTGGATCTCTTCGCCCGGTTGTCGAAGCGCTTCGACGCTGTTGTCGGGACCGCTCCAACGATCGGGCACGGCCCCGAAGGAACACGTTGTGATGACCGAATCCCCCTCTCGCGTCGTCTTTCGCGACCCGCAGCAGAAGCTCGCCACCCGTGTCTCCGACCTGCTCGCCCGGCTCAGCCCGGCCGAGAAGATCGCCCTGCTCCACCAGCACCAGGCGCCCGTCCCCGCGCTCGGCATGGCCGGCTTCCGCACCGGCACCGAAGCCCTGCACGGCGTCGCCTGGCTCGGCACGGCCACCGTCTTCCCCCAGGCGGTCGGCCTCGCCACCAGCTGGAACCCCGACCTGCTGCGCCGCGTCGGCGAAGCGGTCGGCGCCGAAGTGCGCGCCATGCACCACGCGGACCCCGACCGGGTCGGCCTGAACGTCTGGGCCCCGGTCGTGAACCTCCTGCGCGACCCCCGGTGGGGCCGCAACGAGGAAGGCTTCTCCGAAGACCCGTGGCTGACCGGGGTGCTGAGCACCGCGTACGCCGGCGGCCTGCGCGGCGACCACCCGCAATGGCTGCGGACCGCACCCACACTGAAACACTTCCTGGCCTACAACAACGAGACCGACCGGTGCCTGACCAGCAGCAACCTGCCCCCACGGGTGCTGCACGAATACGAGCTGCCGGCCTACCGCCCCGCCATCGAGGCCGGCGCCGCGGTCGCGGTGATGGCCTCCTACAACCTGATCAACGGGCGGCCCACCCACCTGAGCCCGCTGATCAACGAGGTGCTGCGCGGCTGGTCCACCGACGACCTGATGGTGGTCGGCGACGCCTACGCGGTCCACAACATCGCCGGCGACCAGCACTGGGAAGACGACCACGTGGCCGGCTTCGCGGCCGCGCTACGGGCCGGCATCGACTGCGTCACCGAGGAAGGCGACGACGCCGCGCCGACAATCGCCCGGTACACCTCGGCGCTGGAACGCGGGCTGATCAGCCAGTCCGACGTGGACGCCGCGGTGCGGCACATCCTGTCCGTACGGATCCGGCTCGGCGAGTTCAACCCCGCCGAAGACCCGTACCGGGCCACCACACCCGGCATCATCGACTGCGCGGCACACCGGGAACTGGCCCGCGAGGCGGCGCGCGCCTCGATCGTCCTGCTCAGCAACGACGGCATCCTGCCGCTGGACCCGGCCACCGCCGGGCGGATCGCGGTGATCGGGCCGCTCGGCGACACCGTCTTCGACGACTGGTACAGCGGGACCCCGCCGTACCGCCGGACCCTGCGATCCGCCCTCCTCCCCACCTGTCTCTTATACACATCTC
>KL571248.1:21497-21806 GCA_000715855.1 Actinoplanes liguriensis | reverse complement strand
GAGATGTGTATAAGAGACAGCACCGAGGCCGCGCAATTCGACATCCTCGACTGGGGGCAGGAAACCATCTCCCTGCGCGCCGTGACCAACGGCCTGTACGTCGGCTACGACGGCGACGTGCTGCGCAACGACCAGCCCGGACCCAACGGGTGGGAGGTCAAGGAGACGTTCACGTTCGTCCCGTCCGGCGACGGCGTCGTACTGCGGCACCTGCAAACCGGAAACTACCTGCGCGCCGGCGCCGACGGGCTCGTACGGCCCGACACCCCGGACCCCGCCGACGCCACCGAGTTCACCGTCGACGTCCTC
>KL571248.1:19790-21228 GCA_000715855.1 Actinoplanes liguriensis | reverse complement strand
GAGATGTGTATAAGAGACAGCAGCCACCCGATGGTCTGCGGGCGGGAGACGATCGACCGGCGGGACCTCGACCTGCCCGGCAGTCAAGACCAGCTGATGCGGGCCGTGCGGGGCGTCAACCCTCGTACCGTCCTCGTATTGACCAGCAGTTATCCCTATGCGATCGGGTGGGCGAAAGAACAGCTGCCGGCCGTGCTGTGGTCCGCGCACGGCGGGCAGGAGCACGGGGCGGCGCTGGCCGACGTGCTGCTCGGGGCCGAGCCGTCCGGGCGGCTGACGCAGACCTGGTACCGCGATGACAGCGAACTGCCGGACCTGCTCGACTACGACATCATCGCGACGGACGCGACCTATCTGTACTACCGGGGGACTCCGCTGTTCCCGTTCGGTCACGGGTTGAGCTACACCCGTTTCCGCTACGACGATCTGCGGCTCAATCCGGGGCCCTCCCCCTCCCCTCCCACCACCTCCGTGAGCTCTGCGGCGCCTGGCGGCGGCGTGCTCGCCGTGGACCCGTCCGGCACGGTCACGGTGAGCGTCGACGTCACGAACACCGGCGACCGGCCCGGCGACGAGGTCGTACAGCTCTACACCCGGCAGCAGCACTCCCGGGTCAAGCAGCCACTACGCCGCCTGCGCGGTCACCAGCGGATCCGGCTGGCGCCCGGCGAACGTGCGCGTGTGTCGTTCGAGCTCGACGTCGCCGACCTCGCGTTCTGGGACGTGACCCGCTCCCGCTGGGTGGTCGAGCAGGCCACGCACACCATCGCGGTGGGCGGCTCCAGCCTCGACTGGGCGCGAACCGCGACGCTGCGCGTCCGCGGCGAGGTGATCCCGCCACGCACGGCCCGCTCCGGCTTGCGGTTGATCGACCATGACGCGTACGCGGGAACAACGCCCGTGGCGATCGCCGCCGAACCCGGCGAGGCGCTGCGGAGTGCCGCTCCTGACGCGTGGGTGCTCTTCGCCGACGTCGACCTGAACGGCGGGCTTCAGCAGATCTCCGCGCTCGGGTCCACCGATTCCACCTCCCCTGACTCCTCAGGTCCTGCCGGCTTCCCGGCCTCTTCCCAGTTTTTCGTCTCCTCCCTCGCGCCCGATTCCTCAGGCTCGGCGGGGTTCGCCCGCGACCCTGGCGAACCTGGCGGCACCGGCGGCGCCGGCACGGTCACCGTTCGGCTGGACGACCCGTTCACCGGGCCGGTCCTGGCCACCCTCGCGATTCCACCGGCCGGCGGCCGCCTCGACACAGTGCCCGTGCGGGCGCCGATCGGTCCGGTCAGCGGCGTTCACGACGTCTACGTCCTCTTCGAGCGGCCTGGCATCACGATGGCGAATCTAGCCTTCTTCTGACCCGCCGCCGGGGTTGTCCACAGGCCGGCCACCGCCGTTGTCCACAGGCTGCCCGGCCGAAGAACCGCCAGATCCGTTCCCAGCC
>KL571248.1:9053-19545 GCA_000715855.1 Actinoplanes liguriensis | reverse complement strand
CTCAGAGATGTGTATAAGAGACAGGAGTCAGGGGCGCAAGCGAATCCGAGGGGAGGCAGCAATGACCACTGCTGGGCAGGTGACGGCGTTCGCCGGGGTGATAGCGCTGGCCGCGGTGTCACCCGGGCCGGATTTCGCCGTGGTGGTGCGACGATCGATGGTCGCCGGGCGGCGGCACGGCGTGGTGGCCGGGCTCGGCGTGGCGACCGGGGTCTTCGTCTGGTCGATCGCCGCCGCGATGGGCGTCGCCGCGATCCTGCAGGCCTCCGCGGTGGCCTTCACCGTGGTCAAGCTGGCCGGTGCGGCCTATCTGCTGTGGCTCGGCGTCACGGCGCTGCTCGCTGCCCGGCGGGATGGCCCCGCCCCGGAGCTGGTGGCCGGCCGGGATACCGGCGCCCGTCTCCGGATCTCCTACCGGGACGGCGTCCTCTGCAACGTCTTCAACCCGAAGTGCGGCGTCTTCTTCATGGCCGTCCTACCCCAGTTCGTCCCCATCGACGGTCGCCCGGCTGATGTGCTGCTCCTCTCCACGGTCGCGGTCGTCGTCACGGTCACCTGGTTCACCGTCGTGGCCACCCTGGTTGCCGCCCTGCGCCGGGTGCTGGCCCGGCCCCGGATCCGTCGCGCCCTCGACGCCGCCACCGGGGCGGTGATGGTCGCGCTGGGTCTCCGGCTCGCGGCCACCAGCGCGTGACGATGACCCGGGTGACAGTGGAGGCCGGCGGCACGGTCGCGGTGACGGGCTTCGCCGCGTCGGCGGGATGTGCCACCTCCTCGCGTCCATGGCCGCCAGGGCGATCCGCGGACGCCGCTGAGGGGCCCAGCCGTGGCAGCGCCGGCCCCGGAGCCACCACGGCTGGGCGTTTCACTCCGGTCAGCCGGCGGTGCCGGTGACCGTGGTCCCGGTGCGGGTCACGTGGTAGGTGACCGTCGCGCCGCTCCAGAAGATGAAGGTCAGCGTGACCGGGGAACCGCCGTTGACCTCGGCGAAGAAAGCGGAGGTGAGCTTGATGACGCCGGCCGTGTAGTCCGGGGAGAACGTGGCGTCGTATTCCTTGTAGGGCGTCCAGTTCTGCGGGCCGGCATTCGACCCGTCGGCATAGGTGGCGGTCATCGTGGCGAGGCGATCGCCGTTGAACGCGGCCGGCAGGGCGAACGCGTCGGTGGCGCCGGCGGCAGCCGACAGCACGGGCGTGTCGTAGCTGATGACGTCGAGCCGCCATGGGACACCACGGTCGAAATGGACGGTGAGGGTGCTCTTCACGCCGTACGCGCGATCTTTGAGCAGTCGCCTGAGCAACCCACCGGTGAGCGTGAGTTGATCGCCCGAGAGTGAGTAGTCGGCGCCCCGCCGCAGCGCGGCGCGGCCGAGGTGAAGGCCGGTGAAGCGGGTGCCGTTGGGGTTCAGCGTGATCGTCCGGGAGGTGACCGGCGCGGCGGCGGCGACGAAGACCAGGTCGCTGGCGGCGGTGCCGGAACGGGTGCGCCAACTGGAGCTGAGCTGCGCGTAGAGTTCCGGGTCGCGCCAGGTCAGCGTGGTGCGGTCGAGGTGCTGGCCGTTGTCCCAGAGCATCGTCGTGACGTGGTTGATCCGGGCCTGGTGACCGAACAGCTCGAAGAACTTGAGCTTCTCGCCCTGCTCGATCGTGCCGGTGCTGCGGTCGAAGCCGAGCAGGCCGTACTCGCCGATGATCACCGGGATGCCGCGCGCGACGAACGTGTCGTGCACCCGCTGGAACGTTCCGAGCATGTCCTGCTGCGCGGTGGCGTCGAAGCGGTACCCGCCGGCGATGTTGACGCTGAACGGCCAGTACCCGTAGTAGTGCACGGTGGCGATCAGGTTCGGGTCGTTCAAGGCGGTGAAGGTGTTCGCGAGCTGGTCGAGGTAGACCTGATCGGCGTTGGTGTGCAGCGTCGGCAACACGAGCAGGCGCTTGGCGTTGCCGCCACCGGAGCCCCGCACGATCGCGTGGAACGACGTGTTCAGCTCTTCCAGGAAGGGCCCGTCGCTGACGAACTGCGGCTCGTTGAGGCTCTCGAAGACGAGCCGCGGTGAGGCGTCGCGGAAGGCCGCGGCGACCTGCGTCCAGATCGAGTCGAAGCGCTCCCGTACGGCGTCGTGGTCGTCCGGCATGGTGTTGACCCACTGCCAGGAGTCGTGATGGATGTTGATCATCACGTAGAGCCCCTCGTCGAGCGCCCAGCCGACCACCTCCTGAAGGCGGGCCAGCGCCGCGGGGTCGATGAGGTGATCCGGTGCGGGGCCGAGGTGCTGGCTCCACGTCACCGGGATGCGGATGCTGTGGAAGCTCTGGGCCCGGACGCCGGCCAGCAGCTCGCGGGTGACCCGCGGATTACCCCAGGAGGTCTCGTCGGCGCCGGTGGCGTCGAAGGTGTTGCCCAGGTTCCAGCCGGGCTGCATGGCGGCGACGGCCGCCTGCGCACTCTGCGGCGCGGCTTCCGCGGAAGTCGGCGCGGCCAGCGCGAGAACGGCGGTCAGGGCCAGGCTTAACAACCTGCCGAGCATGGCGCTCCTTCAGACGGACGGAGGCTTGGTCTCGGCAGATTATGTTCGGGCGTTGAACTATGTCAATCGGCAGACGTAGATGCGGGCCACCTCGGAGGCGGGGGGACTAACGCCTCGCCGGGGTGGCCCGCAGTGTCCAGCCGCACCGAACCCGTTCCGTCGTCGAAGGATCTCGCCAGGTCGCACATAGGCGAATACTCCGCGTTCAGCGCACGGAGTCCAGTACTCGGAGTATTCCGCAAAAAGGCCGACTCACGGAATACCGAACCTTTCCCGGAACCAATTCCGGCGAGAGCTCGATCGGGTTCGACATGGCCTTCAACCTGCTAGTTTGCAAGTTGCATGCAGTTCCGCTAATGACCCTCCTTTCTGGAATTTGGCACACTGTTTTGCCGGGAACGCATTGTCCCGGAGCTATTGCACTTCGTACTCTGATGGTCAACTGTCATCGATCGACATAAGTGCGATGAAGCGGGGCAGCCATGCTGATCAAAGTCATCGACCAGATCACCGATGAAGAGATGCACGTGGCCGCGTGGGAACTCTACGAGCGAGCACTCGGAGAGATGCGTTCCCTTGCGGTGCAACGACACCTCATGTACCGGTCCGAGTTCGACGAGGTCATGCTTGACCTGCGGATCGACAAGTACCTCTGCTACGACGACGACGGCACGCTCTGCGGGTTGTCCACGTTCAGCAACGACCTGCGGGCGATGCCTCTCATCTCACCGGAGTACTTCGAGCGCCGCTGGCCCGAGCTCTACAAGGATCGGAGAGTCTGGTACGCCGGCTTTGTAGCGGTAGACCGTGCGGCCCGTGGGTCTCGCGCCCTGCTGGAGCTGATGGAAGCCATGTACCACACCGCTTCCGCCAACAACGGCATGATCGCTCTCGACTTCTGCCGATACAACGACAGCAAGCGGAACATGGGCAAGGCCACCGAACGGATCCTCGGCCGATTCGCACGCGGGGTGATTCGCGTCGAACGGATGGACGAGGAACAGTTCTGGTCCTACGAGTTCCCTGCTGCTGCCTGAACCCTCAGAGTCGGGCCATAGGCGGCCTCCACATTGCCCAGAGCGAGGGGCCGTCGGGTAGCTCGATCACGGTCCGGATCTGGTATCCGTGCCGAAGGTACAGATCACGATTGCGCGGGTCGTTCGCCTCCAGGTAGGCGGGGATGCCCGCGCTGTCGAGCCGGGCGTGATGCCGGTCGAGAAGCGCGCCACCGATGCCGCGGTTCTGCCGGCTGGGACGCACGGCCAGGAACGCCAGGTAGTGATGCGGATCGAGCGGGTGGTGGGTTTCGAGCGCGGCGTCCAGTTTCAGGACCCGATCGTGGGCGTCCTCGGTCGTCTCCTTGAGCCGGCGGTCGTAGTCGGCCGGCGGCGGGATCATCGACGTCAGTGGGAACCACAGCGCGACGCCTGCCATCCGTCCGGTCTCCGCGTCCGAGGTGCTGTACACCTCGCCGTACTGGACCGCGTAGTCGACGAAGATCTCGAAGTAGCGGGGAGCGTTCCGGCGTCGTGTCATCGGATCCGGGTGGAGCCAACGGGCGACCGGACCGTCCCACATCGCGTCGGCCACAAGCTCGGTGATCTCGGCGGTGTCGAGGGGTGACACATGCCGGATCACTAGGTCCTGGATGGCGTACGTCATGGAAGTAGTCCCTACCTGATCGACGGCATCTGACTGTTGAGGGGAATGGAATGCGAGTGCGGGCGGGCTAGTTCGGGAAGCTCGATGAGCGCACGGCCGTCACCGCCACGCCCGATCACCGCGTAGGCGTGCGGCCTGGTGCGACGCATGATCAGCGCCCAACCCATGCCGAGCACCGCGGCCACCGCGTAACCCACCGGGAAGATCCATCGGAAGGTCGAGCCCACGGGCACCTGAAGGATGTCGCCAAGACCGATCACAGTCGCGTCCAGCACGAGGCTGAGCATGAAGAACGCGAGCACCGGTGCGATCTTCGACCGCCAGACGTTCTCCCGGCCGGGGTTCTTGAAGAAGAACGCGATGACCGCCGCGGACGCCGCCCACATAAGGATCAGCACGCCGAGGCCGCCGATAGTGGTCAGCCAGGCGAACAGGTACACCAGCGGGTCCGCATCGATGAACGAGTAGAGGACGATCACGCCGAGAGCGAGCACACTCTGCGCGATCGAGCCGACGACCGGCGCCCCGGTCCGCGGATGGGTGTATCCCCAGACGCCCGGGAGCACGCCCTCTCTGCCGAGCGAGAACTGGTACCGCGCGACGGCGGCGTGGAAGGCCAGCAGCGCGGCGAAGATACTGGTCATGAAGAGCAGATAGCCGATGGTCACGAGGATCTCCGGCACGTGTGGGCCGACGAGGGCAAAGACCAGGTTCGTCTTCTCCTGCTGAGCCACCGCGACGATCCGGGCCGCGCCCGTGCTGACCGACATTGCCCAGGCCGAGATCCCGAGGAGCAGACCCGCGATGATGACCGAGATATGTGTCGCCCGGGCGATCGTCCGCTTCGGGTCCTTCGCCTCCTCGGAGAGCACCACTGTCGCCTCGAAGCCGACGAATCCCGCGATCGCGAGCACCAGCATCGCGGCGACCTCGGGCGTCAGTAGCTGCACCGGGTTGAGGGTGGTGAAGCTGACCGAGCCGCCGGCCGGGTTGCTGATCATCACCGAGTCGTAGATGACGACGACGGCGATCTCCAGAGCCAGCAGCACGCCGAGCACCTTGCCGCTGAGGTCGACCCAGAGCACACCGAGCACCGCGACCAGTGCCCAGGCCACCAGGGCGCACGGCACCCAGGACGTCTGTATGCCCAGAGCCGCCAGCACGCCCGAGGTGACCACCCCGAACAGGCCGAACAGTCCGATCTGCATCATCGAATACGCGGGCAGCGCGACGAAGGCCGCGCCGACGCCCAGCACCCGGCCGAAGCCCTGACTGATGTATGAGTAGAACGCGCCAGAGTTGACGATGTGCCGGCTCATCGCCACGAAACCCACCGTGAACAACGACAGGATCGCGGCTACCACCAGGTACACCACCGGTGCCGCGACAGAGCCGCTGATCACCGCGTAGACGGTCGAGATGCCGCCGATGACAACGGTCAGCGGCGCCGCGCCGGCCACCCCGAAGAACACCACCGACGGGATGCCGAGCCGGTTACGAGCCAGGGCACTGCTGATCAGATCGGGTTCCGCCGCGGTGGTCCGGCGCTGCTCCATCAGGACGCGGCCGGCCCACTGCTCGTAGTTGTCGCGGCGGCGCTGATGCCGGCCCCGGCTCACCGGCGCCCCACCGCGAGCGCAGAACCCACCGACGACTCGGTGCACTCGACGAGTTCCCGCAGGTCGTCGGGCAGCGAGGCGATCATGCTGGGTAGGGCGTGGTAGATGTGCGGGTACATCTCGAACCCGTACATCACGTGTCGGGTGAGCCCGGTGGCGACCACGATGCTGACGAGGATCCGGTCGGCGACGCTGAGGTCCATACCCCGGACCAGCATGTTGGCGATCCGGGTCGAGGCCCAGGCAGCGGCGTTGCGCTGGCGTGCGGTGTTGGGCATGTAGAGCGTCTGTGTGCCGCCGAGCATCCGGCGCCGGGTGATCGCCTCGACAGCGCCGACCCGGATCAGCCGCTCGGCGACCCGCAGTGCGGAATCCTGTGCGAGAAATGCCAGCCAGGTATGCACGTCACGGTGCTGCGACTGGGCGCAAAGGAGATCAAGAATGTCGTGCGACAGAGCATCGCGCGGCGGATGCTGATCAATGACGAATAGGTCGCCGTCGGTTACGCCGATGCGGCCCTCCAGGACCAGCTCGGATAGTAATGCGGCGGCCAGCCCCAGGCCGGTCGCACGGGGATGTAGCCTGGACCGCCCGGTGCGGTCCTCGTGTGCGATCAGGTAGTACTGGTCAGCCAACACTTGCGCCACGCCCCTTAGACGCCAGTTCCAATGATCATTTCGCCTATGTAGCAAACAAGACAGAACTCGATGTCCTCGGCATCATGTCCCCAACAGCAAGGTCAATGCAAGAAGTACTAGACTTCTTATTCAGGCCCCGCTGCTCAGCACCCCTCTACAATGATCATCAATTGTCGATCATGAATGGGGGTACCCGGATCGCGAGGAACACTCGTAATATCAGCCTCCTCAGCACCTTTAGGGAGTCTTAGGTGTCCGATATTGAGGGTCCGACACTCCGCCGCCGCCGACTCGGGGTGGAACTCAAGCGATGCCGCGAGGCGGCCCATTTGACCCAGCAGGACGTGTCGCGGCACTTCGAGTGGCACTCCGCGAAGGTCACCCGGATCGAGACGGCGCGGGTCGCCGTGACGCCGCGCGATGTCCGAGATCTACTGACCCTCTACCTGGTCGAGGACGAGGAGTACCGGGAGGCTCTGGTCGAGCTGGCCCGCTCCTCGCGTGAGCGCAGCTGGTGGACCGACTACAAGGACATCATGCGGCCGGGGAACTTCGTCGGCATGGAGGCGGCCGCGACGTCGATGCGGTGCTGGGAGCCGATCATCCTTCCGGGCCTGCTGCAGACCGAGGCGTACATGCGGGCACTGATCAGTACCGGTCGCTCGGCCGATCCGCCGCAACGCATCGATCGGCGCATCTCGCTGCGGATGACACGGCAGAGCCGGCTGCGCGGCGAGCACCCGCTGGAACTGGCGCTGATCATCGACGAGGCGACGGTGCGCCGCGTGGTCGGCGGCGAGGACGTGATGAACGCGCAGCTCGAGCATTTGATTGAAACAGCTAAATTGCCAAATGTTTCATTACAGATCTTGCCGTTCAGCGCCGGTGAACATTCGTTCCTGGGCGGCGCCGTCACCCTTTTGGAATACCGGGATACCACCCATTTGGATGTTGTCTACCTAGAAGGTATTGCGGGAGACTACTACGAGGAGCAGCCGACTGAGGTTGCCCGATACAGGCAGGAGTTCGAGCGATTGAGCACGAGGGCGCTCGACCATCGCACCACCATAAAGATGATCGAGAGTCTGCTCGACGCTTAGCGACTCCCGAAACATTCTCATATTGGAGGGAGGTGCACGAGTTGCTCGCGCACCAGCTCAAGGGTGCCGTCTGGAAGAAAGGCAGTCGCAGCAACGGCAACGGCGGCAACAACTGCGTCGAAGTCGCAATGCTCGGCGAGGGAATCGCCGTCCGTGACAGCAAGAACCGGACAGGCCCAGCTCTCATGTTCACGCCGGCGGAGTGGACCGCCTTCGTGGACTCTGCCAAGGACGGCGAATTCGATATCGCCCCGTGAGCCTACCGATAGGCTCGCACCGACGGAAGAGCACGACTGAACTTCTTCGGTGCATGATCTGAAAGGAAGCCGCAACACCCATCCGGGTGTTGCGGCTTTCTGCATGCTCCTTCTCGGTCATGATTCGTAACCGTTGACATAGAAGAAAGCCGATGCGAGGGTACGGGCACCGTCAGACCCACGGTGACGATCCCCGCCCACTCGGTTGGGCTCCGTCACCTCACAGAAAGGGACGACCCTCGTATGCGCCTACGTCGCGCAGTCGCCGTCATGGCCGCCGCCGTCGCGGCCACCACCGCAGCCCTCGCCGGGCCCACCCCCGCCCAGGCGGTCAGCGCGGTGACTCTGGCCAACACGATCACCCTGAGCAACTGCTCGGCATCGCTCGTCCGCTACCCCACGTCGGTCAGCACCGACCGGGCGATGATGCTCACTAACGGACATTGTTACGAGGGCGGGCTGATCCCCTCCGGCACCGTCCTGCAGAACCGCACCAGCAGCCGCTCCGGCACCCTGCTCAACAGCAGCGGCCGCGCGCTCGCCACGGTGCGCGCCGACCGCATCCTCTACGCGACGATGACCGGCACCGACGTCACCCTGTACCGGCTGACCAGCACGTACGCGACGCTGTCCAGCAGTTACGGCGCCACCGCGCTGACGATCTCGGCGAGCCACCCCACCGCGGGCGCCAGCATCAGCATCCCGTCCAGTTACTGGAAGCAGATCTGGAACTGCACCGTCGACAGCTTCGTATCCACCCTCCGCGAGGACGAGTGGACCTGGCACGACTCGATCCGCTACGACGCCGACTGCGACACGATCCACGGAACCTCCGGCTCCCCGATCGTCGACGCCTCCAGCGGACAGATCGTCGGCATCAACAACACCGGCAACGACGACGGCGAGATGTGCACCCTGAACAACCCGTGCGAGGTCGACGCGAACGGGACCACGCATGCGTACCAGGGTCAGAGCTACGGCGAGCAGACGTACTGGTTCACCACCTGCCTGACCAGCACCCGCACCATCGACCTGACCAAGTCCGGCTGCCTGCTGACCAAGCCGTAGCCCCTTCGCGCCCGGCCGGCGGTCCCCCGGCCGGGCGCGGGGACCATGCCGCGCCCCGCACTTCTGCCCGCGAACCGCGCCATCGGCCGACGCCGATCGGAGCGGAGGAATCGCCGGGCGGTGCGGGGCGCGGCGCATGTCCGCCCAATTCCGAAGACCCATTTCCGGTACGGCCGGAGCTCGCTCGATGCGATCCACTCACGGCCATAAGAATTCAGACATTCATTGCCCTGTACGGCCGTGAAGACGCGCGGCGGCACACGCCTCGCCGCTGCGCGGGCCGGTGGCAGGAAAGGTGGGGTTTACGACATTGCTGTCGTCACCGACGGCCGGGAAGCTGAGTTCGTGCCAGGCCGCGACGTATTGATCATCGTCTTCGAGGGTGTGCAGAGCCTTGATGTCACCGGTCCGCTGGAAGTGTTCACCGGCGCCGGCCCCGTGGCCTACCGGGTCACCACGGCGAGCCTCGGCGGGACGCCGGTGCGGACGTCGAGCGGCCTGACTCTGCTTCCCGACCTCGACCTGTCTGCCGCGCCACCGCCGGACACGGTGGTCGTGCCCGGCGGCGAGGGAACCCGCGGCTACGACCCCGCGGTGGTGGACTGGTTGCGGCGGCACGCGTCGCGAGCGCGGCGGGTGGCCTCGGTGTGCAGCGGGGCGTTCCTGCTGGCCGAGGCGGGTCTGCTCGCCGGCCGCCGGGCAACCACCCATTGGAGTGTGTGCGACAGCCTGGCGCGGCGGTACCCGGATGTCGAGGTGGACCCGAGGCCGATCTTCGTACGGGACGGACCGATCGCCACCTCGGCCGGCGTCACTGCCGGCATCGACCTGGCGCTGGCACTGGTCGAGGAGGACTGCGGCCGTGAGATCGCGCTGGAGATCGCCCGGCACCTGGTGATGTTCCTGCGCCGGCCAGGTGATCAAGCGCAGTTCAGCGCCCAGTTGTCGGCGCAGCTCGCGGTGCGGCCAGGGCTCCGCGAGGTACAACGGTGGATCGCCGACAACCCGCACGCGGATCTCAGCGTGCCGGCCCTGGCCCTGCGGGCGAGCCTGTCGCCGCGCCAGTTCGCGCGAGCCTTCGCCGGCGAGGTCGGCCAGACGCCCGGCCGCTACGTCGACAACGTGCGACTGGAGGCGGCACGCCGCCTGCTGCACGACAGCAACGACGGACTGGAGAGCATCGCCACGCGCTGCGGGTACGGCACGGCCGAGACGATGCGCCGCGCGTTCATCCGCGCGCTGGGCGTCGCACCCGGCGAGTACCGGCACCGATTCTGACCGATCAACGGAGGTTCTCGTGCAGATTGCCGTCCTGCTCTTCGACCGGCTCACCGCCCTCGACGCGGTCGGCCCGTACGAGGTACTCGCCCATCTCCCCGGAGCGCACGTCGTCTTCGTGGGCGATCGCCCCGGACCGGTACGCACGGAAGTCGGAAGCCTGGCCCTGACCGCCGACGCCGCGCTGTCCGAGGTGGACAGTCCGGATGTGGTGGTGGTGCCCGGTGGACCAGGGCAACGCGACCACATGGGCGACGGGCCGATCCGCGACTGGCTGCGCGCGGTGGACACCACCAGCACGTGGACCGCATCGGTCTGCACCGGCTCTGTCTCTTATACACAT
>KL571248.1:6340-8805 GCA_000715855.1 Actinoplanes liguriensis | reverse complement strand
GCTGGGCTGCTCACCGGCCGGCGCGCCACCACACACTGGCTGGCCCATGATCAACTCGCTCCGCTCGGAGCCGTCCCCGTCGCGCAGCGGGTGGTGACCGACGGCAAGTACATCACCGCGGCCGGAGTGTCCGCCGGGCTCGACATGGCGTTCACACTGGCCGGCCGCATCGCCGGCGACGCGGTGGCCCAGGCCGTTCAGCTGGCTCACGAGTACGACCCGCAACCGCCCTACCGGGCCGGCTCACCGGAGCGGGCGCCCCGCGAGGTGCTCGCCGCGGTGCGCAGTCGCAAGGATTTCATCCTGACCCGCGGCCGACCAGGCGCCACGGACGAACTGCTCGACAAGGCGACCGGTCCGGGATTGCGGATCGCGGGCACTCATCCGGACCCGGTGGCCCCATGACCACACCCGTACAGCGGCGGCTCGCCCTCCTGGTCAGCGCGGCCGGCGCGATGATCGTCGCGCTGGACGGCACCATCCTGCTCATGGCGCAGCCCAGCCTGCAGCGTGACCTCGGTGCAAGCGTGGCGCAGATCCAGTGGACGAGTACCGGCTATCTGGTCGCGGTGGCGGCGTTACTCGTCATCGCCGGGCGTCTCGGGGACCGGTACGGGCATCCGCGCCTGCTGTTCGCCGGCGTGCTCGGTTTCGGAGCCACCTCGGCGGGGATCGCGCTCGTGCCGGCCATCGAAGGGGTGATCGTCCTGCGCGCGGTGCAGGGCGGTTTCGGCGCCCTGTTGCAGCCCGCGACGCTGGCGCTGCTGAGGCTGGTGTATCCCGCCGACCGGCAGAGACAGAGCGGCGGGATCCGGTCCTCTCCTCGGCGGTGTTCTGGTGGCGCATCTGGGGTGGCGGGCCGCGTTCTGGGTCAACGTGCCCATCGCCGTGGTCATCGCCGTTCTCGCCGTCGCCGTGCGGACGCCGGCACCGGAACGTGCCGTTTCCTCGCGGCTCGACCTGACCGGTGCGGGCCTGCTCGCGGTCGCGCTCGCGCTCCTGGTTCACGCTCTGGCCGGGGTGCCCGCGCGGGGGTGGGTCTCGGCGCCGACGCTGCTCGAGCTCCTCGCCTTCACCGTCGTGGTGACGGCGCTGGCCTGGCACGAACGCCACACCGCACACCCGATCGTTCCGCCGGCCGTGGCACGGTCCGCGCCGGTGATGGCGTCGATGGCACTCCTGCTGGTCATCAGCGGCGGCCTGTTCGGCGTGCTGTTCATGGGCACGTTCTTCCTGCAGGACACCCTCCACCTCGACCCGTTCGCCAGTGGGGTGCGCGTCCTTCCGCTGACCGCGCTCATGATCCTCGGCGCACCCGTCGCGAGCGTCGCGCTCCGTCGGCACGGTGCGCGCCGCACCGCGGTTGCGGGGACGGCACTCGTCGTGCTCGGGATCGTGGGGCTGTCCCGGGTCGGTCCGGACAGCCCGTGGACGGGCCTGCCCGCGGCCCTGGCCGTCATCGGCGCCGGGTATGCCACGGTGATGGTCACGGCGACCGGCACCGTGGTCGGCGACGCGCCGCCCGGGTACGCCGGAGTCGTCGGTGGGCTCAAGCAGACAGCCATGAACATCGGGCCGACCCTGGGCATCGCCGTCGCGGCCGGCGCGGCCGGCTCCGCTGTTGCGATGATGGGCCCCGCTCTGCTGGTCCTGGCGGCCCTCGCCGCCATCGGCCTGCTTCCCGCGTCGCAGCTGCCCGGGCGGCCGGCCCGTCGGGAAGGGCCGGTGACAAAGGCCCACCGGGAAGGGCCGGCGGCAAAGGCCGGAACGTCAACGGAGCCGGCCGACCTGAGGGGGTCGGCCGAACGCTGACCGCGGTGGTGCGGACGTTCAGGCGATCCGGGCCAGGACCGCGGGGTGCGGCGCGGGTGGGGCGGTCACCGGCTCGGGCGGGAGCAGGTGGTGGACCGTGGAGGCGTGGGACTCGGCCAGGATGGCCTCCTGGCAGAGGCTCTGCCAGTTGCGGCGGGAGGCCTGGGCGTCGTGCCAGGCCTGCGCCTCGGCCTCCACAGCGCGGTTCCAGACGGCTTCCAGGTGGGCCGCGGAGGCACGCTGGATGACCAGCTCCTGGTCGACCGGGTGCAGGCGGGCATCCCAGCCGCCGCGGCCGGTGAGGGCGTCGGCTACGGCGCTGATCGGGAGCTCACCGCGTTCGGCGGCGGCGCGGACGGCCAGGTGCAGGAAGCGCTCGCGGTCGGCGTACTCGGCCGGGCTCTGCTCGGTGGCCGGTGTGTGGAAGGCGGCCGCCTGCTGGATGCGCCGCACCCGTGAGTCGGCTGCCTGCCAGGCGTGGAACGCGGCGTCGACGCGCTGGGCGGAAGACTCCCAGTGTTCCTGCCAGCGGTCCGCGGTGTACCCGGCACTCTCGGCGGCGATCCGCACCTCGTCGGCGTAGCGGACCGAGCGGATCGCTTCGGCCTCGCGACGGAGGCGCTCTTCGCGGCGCTTCGCGGCCCGGTACAGGA
>KL571248.1:5607-6150 GCA_000715855.1 Actinoplanes liguriensis | reverse complement strand
CGCGACCGGCGGCTGGATTCACGGGCGTCGAATTCGGGGGTACGTCCGTCCGGCCGTTCGCCATCGGCGGCGACGGCACTCGCGGAAAGGAGGATGGAATCCGCCGGAACGGTGGAGACAGCATCCGCGGCACGGGAATCGGTGGACGAGGCGTGGCCGGCCGAAACGGTATCGGGGCCCGCGGAAACGGACGCGGCCGAGGCAACAGCGTCAGCAGGCGAAACGGGAATGGCATGTGTGACGGGGGCGGTGCCGGCCGGGGTGCGGTGAATGCTGGAACTGCCCTGGTCAGGGACTTCGGCGGCGAAGGTGGTGTAGGTGAGGACGGTGCCGGTGGCGTAGTCGACGGAGGCGGCATCCGTGGCGAAGAAGTCGATCGGAGCGGTCTGCGGAACCACCGGGCGGCGGAGGGGGCGGCCGATCAAAAACGTACATGCGTCGAGGAGTGCGCGGCCCGGGTTGCGGACGCCGGCCGGGCTGGCGAGGACGATCATCGCCGGTACGGTGGCGAGCCACAGGGCGGCCCAGATCCTGTCTCTTATA
>KL571248.1:3102-5403 GCA_000715855.1 Actinoplanes liguriensis | reverse complement strand
GGGGGGGGAGCCACAGGGCGGCCCAGATCGCCACCGGGGCCGGCTCGTGCAGCAGCATTTCGGCAACCATGTTCATGAGTTCTTCCGCTTCCGCTCGTCTGGGGATTCCGCTGGCCGGGCACGTGCACGCAACCCCGGAGCGACCGGCGAACGGCCGTTCTCAAGGGTTTCAGGCGGCGGTGCGGGGCGGTGCGCGCGAACCCGCGACCCCGGCCGAGCGCTGCGCGAACAGGTCGCGCGTGCGGTCGGTGACGGGGTGGCCGGAGACCGGCTCGACGGGCGGTGCGGTGACCTCGGCCGGGGCGGAGGCCGTGACGGCGGCCGGCGCGGCGGAGGTGGCGGTCGCGGTGGAGACGGCGACCGCGGCGGAAACGGAGGCGCTGTGGGCGACGGGTGCGAAGCCGGCCGGGCTCGCGGGAGCCGCGACGAAGGCCAGCAGCAGCGCCAGGAGCGCGGGCAACGACCGGAACACCGAGGTGCGGTGTGCGGTCGTCGTCATGGCTGTCAAGGTAGCCGTCCGCCCTGACCGCCCGCGGGACGCGGCGCGTCGCGCGGGCGGGTTCACCCGCAGGTGGCGGCCCTTACGAGGCCGCAAACGCGAGAAGCACGACGTACGGAGCCCGGAGCGCGAGGAGCGCGTCGTGAGGAGCTAGGAGCGGGGGCGCCGGTGGGGTGGTGACCGAAAAGGGTCAGGGACCCGGGCCGGCCCCTTCGCCCGCAGGGGAACCGGCCCGGGCCGTCAGTGCCGGGCAGCGGCACGGTTCGAGACAGTATGGGGGATTTGCGGGCGGATCAGAACAGGTGCTAAGACCGATTTGAAGAGTTCGCTCACGTCCGCCGGTGGGGGGCCGATGGGACCGTCCGGACCTCGGAGACTTCCAACAGCGGGAGTGAGCATGCGGAGACAAGCCGGTGACCCCGTGCTGCTCGCCGTCGTGCTCGGTGGCCTGCTGCTGGTCCCGCTGTTCCTGAGCGGGCTGGGTGGCAACGCGATGTCGTGGACCGCGCAGACCGTCATCGACGTACTGGATGTCTGTTTAGCCTGGCAGCTGGCGAGGCACCCGGACGTTCCGGCGGCCGGGCGCCGGTTCTGGCGCGCGGTGATCATCGCCTGCGGCGCGTGCGTCATCGGCGACGGATTTCAGACCATTTCGACGTACGCCGGAGCCGGCGCCAAGATCAGCGTCGTCCAGACCGCGTTCGTGGTGACGGGCATGGCGATCGCGGTCGGCGCGACGCTGCGCCACCCGCTCGGCGGCGAGGGCCGGCAGCGCCTGCGGCTCTGGCTGGACGCGGGGACCGTGCTCACCGGCGTGGCCGCGTTCCTCTGGTACTTCCTGCTCGCGGACGAGCTCAGCGATCAGCAGGCGATCGATCGCTGGGGCGCCGCGGCAACCGCCGTGGTGATGCTGCTGATCGCGTTCGGCGTGCTCAAGCTGATCTTCAGTGGCACGGCGCCGTTCTTCCGGCTCACGGGCGTGCTCGCCTGCCTGGGGCTGGCCGGCACGGCGCTGGGCGCGTCGGTGGCCGGGGTGCTGTTCGGCTCCGAGATCGATCCGCAGGTGATGTACCTGGTCCAGCTCGTCCCGTGCCTGATCATGGCGATCTCGCTGCGGCTGCAGTTCGTGCTGACCCGGCCGGTCGACCCGGCCGCCGAGCCCGGCGTCCCGCAGCGGCCGAGCGCGCTGCCGTACGTCGCGGTGATCGCCACCCAGTTGCTGGTCGTCTACGCGCTGCACAACGGCGTCCCGGATCTGCGCACCTCGGGTGTGGCGATCGGCGCGGTGGTCATCACGGCGCTCGTGCTCGGGCGTCAGCTCTCCGCGGTGCGGGACAACGAGCACCTGGTCGACGAGCTGAACCAGCAGCGCGAGTGGTTCCGGGCGCTCGTGCAGAACGCCTCCGACCTGACCGTCGTGGTGCGCGGCGACGGCATCGTGGAGTACGCGGGGCCGGCCGCCGAACGGGTGCTCGGCGTGGCCCCGGCGGAGCTGATCGGCACGTCGCTGCCCGAGCGCACCCACCCCGACGACCTGCCGCGGGTGGACCGGCACACCGAGTTGCTGCTGGCCAGCCCGGGAACCGGGGTGCCGATCCAGGTGCGGTGGCGGCACGCCGACGGGACGTACCGGTGGATGGATGTGATCAGCACCGACATGCACCACAACCCGAGCATCCACGGCTTCGTGCTGAACGTCCGGGATGCCAGCGAGACCCGCGCGCTGCACGACGAGCTGCAACGTCAGGCGACCCACGACGCGCTGACCGGGCTGGCGAACCGGGTGCTGCTGCAGCGCCGGA
>KL571248.1:0-2851 GCA_000715855.1 Actinoplanes liguriensis | reverse complement strand
TGTGTATAAGAGACAGGCATGCTGCTGATCGACCTGGACGGGTTCAAGGCGATCAACGACCGGCACGGCCACCACACCGGCGATCAGGTGCTGGTGATGGTCGCCGAGCGGGTGGCGGGACTGCTCGGCGCGGGTGAGGTGGCGGCCCGGCTGGGCGGCGACGAGTTCGCGGTGCTCCGCAGATGGTCGCCACCCGGCTGGCCGAGGCGTTCGGCGGCGCCGGCCTGCTCGCCCGGCTCGGCGGGGACGAGTTCGCGGTGCTGCTGCCCGGGACGGACGCGGCGGAGGCGGCGAGACTGGCCGACCGGATCACCGCGGTGGTCAGCGAGCCGATGATGATCGGCGACCGGTGGCTGACCGTGGGCGCCAGCGTCGGCGTCGCCTCCGGCCGGTCCGGCGAGGGCGATCGGCTGCTGCGGGAGGCGGACGCCGCGATGTACCAGCGCAAGCACGACCGCAAGGCCGCCCTGCCCTGATCCACCCGGTTCACATCGATCGCCGGTGGTGGGCGCTGTGGTCCTGGCGTGAGGCCGGCCCGCCGACCGGCCTCACGTGAGCGTCACCAGGTGTAGAAGTTCTCCTGGGTCTGCGCGTTGAACTGCCGGGTACGGAACCAGTCGGCGCCACGGAGGCGACGGTCGTCGATCTTCAGCACGTCCAGGCCCTTCTGGATGTCGCTGGAGTAGACGTAGCCGTTGTACCAGTAGGCCGACCAGGAACCGCCGAGCACCATGCGCTCGGTGCTCAGCGGGCCGCGCTCCCAGTAGGCGATCTCGACCGGCTTGCGGGAGTTCGTGAAGTCCCAGACCGAGATGCCGCCCTGGTACCAGGCCTGCACCATGATGTCCCGCCCGGGCACCGGGATCAGCGAGCCGTTGTGCGCCACGCAGTTCTCGGTCGAGGCGTTCTCTCGCGGGATCTTGAAGTAGCTGCGGAACTCCAGCTTGGCCCGCTTGCCCCGGCCGACGACGTCGTAGATCGCGTCGGCGCCGCGGTCCGGCCCGACCGTTGGGTTGCAGGTCGCGGCCCCGCCCCCGCCGAGCTCGTCGGTGAAGACGATCTTGGTGCCGTTGTTGTTGAACGTCGCGGAGTGCCAGAACGCGAAGTTCGTCGTGTCCCGGACCGTGGTGATCACCGTGGGCGCCACCGGGTTCGAGATGTCGAACAGAGCGCCGTCGCCCATGCAGGCGCCGGCCGCGATGTCCCGCTGCGGGTACGCCGTGATGTCGTGGCACCCGGTGGTCGGCGAGCTGTCCGCGTCACCGCCGAAGCCGCCGTCCGGGAAGAGCACCGGGGTCGCCACGACGGCGGCCGCGGCCGGGTTCCGCAACGGCACCTTGACGATGGAGATCTTGTCGTGCGGCAGCGCGCAGTTGGGCACGCTCGCGCCGGACAGGTTGTAGGACGACACGTAGAGATACACCGATTTGTCGCGGCCCTTGCCCGGAATCATCGTCTGGGTGTGCGAGCCGCAGTCGGTCTTGACCGCGGCGACGTAGACCGGGTTCAGCGGGTCCTTGACGTCGAAGACCTTGATGCCCTCCCAGCGCGGGGTCTCGGCCGGCGCGCTGCCCGGCACCGCGGTGCTGTTGCAGGAGTCATCGGTGCGCTGCGAGTCGGTGGCGACGAAGAGCAGGTGACCGTAGATCGACAGGTCGTTCTGCGAGCCCGGGCAGACCACCTGGGTGGCGATCTTCGGAGCCTTCGGACTGCTGATGTCGTAGACGGTGAAGCCGTTGTAGTTGCCGCCGAACGCGTACGTCCCGCGGAATGCCCAGTCGGTGTTGTAGGAGTTCTCGGCGGCGAACGGACCGGTCTTGTCCAGGTGACCGACCTGGGCGATGTTCGGGCTGCTGACGATCTGTCTCTTATACACATTGTCGTGCCGGCGGCAGCTGTCGTGTCGGCGCGGGCGGGAGAGGCGATCACCAGGCCGACCATGATCGCTATCGCGGCCAGCCCTCGTGAGGCCAGGTGCTTCATGGAACTCCTTCCGGCGGCGAGCCGTCGGCGAGCACCACATGTGAACGTGCGAGCACCGCCAGCGACATCGATGGTTTTGGTTACGATAACCGCCGGAGGGGGATAGATGAATCGTCAATCGTGGATGGGTATCACGGGTGTGGCGCTGATCGCCACGGCGCTGATCGTGGGTCTGCGACCGGCGCCGGAGACGCCACCGGGGCCTCCGCCCGGGCCACCACCGGTGCGGGTGGTGCTCCCCGGCCGCCCCGGGGAGTCCGCCACGGTGTCCGACTCTGATCAGGTGCGGGCGCCGGACGGGTCGACGTACAACTCGATCGACGTGACCTACGCCCAGATGATGATCGCCCACCACGCGCAGGCGATCTCGATGGCCGGGCTGGCCCCGAGCCGCTCCGGGAGCGCCGCGCTGACCGCCCTGGCCGGCCGGATCAGCGCCGCCCAGCAGCCCGAGGTCGCCGTGCTCCGCTCCTGGTTGAAAGACCGCGGCAAGTCCGAGACCACGGCCGGCCACGACCACTCCGGGATGCCCGGGATGCAGTCCGCGGCCGCGATCCTGTCTCTTATACAGCGCAGCAGATGGCCGGCGATCTGCTGCGCGGCGGCTCGGACCAGCGACTGTCCGAAATGGCCAATGAGACCGCGGTCGAGCAGGGCAGTGAGATCAACCGCCTCAACGACCTGAACCTCACCTAGCCCCGCCCGCGGCACTCCCGCGCCCGCGGGTTCCCGGCTGGGGCCGGCCGTGGTTATGCGTCCCGCATAACCACGGCCGGCCCCAGCCCGAACCGGGACGCGCGCCGCAGCCAGGCCCGAAGCGGCGTCGCGGACCTTGGGGCTGGTGCTCACCGTGGTTATGAGGCACGAA
>KL571247.1:20978-24252 GCA_000715855.1 Actinoplanes liguriensis | reverse complement strand
GATGTGTATAAGAGACAGGCCGACGACGACTCCAAGCGCCGCGCGATCAACGCCGCCGGCCTCACGTTCGCGCCGAGCCTGATCACCTGGAGCCGCCAGGCCCGTCTGCTGGCCGACGGCGACGAGCAGGCGTTCGCGGAGCTGACCGCCCGCCTGATCGCCGGCCGGGAGGTCCGCCCGGAGGACGACGAGCTGGAGCGTGTCGAGGGCATCGGCACGATGATGGCGACGGCGTTGCGGGCCGCCGGGATCCGCACGTTCAAGCAGCTCGCGAACGCCGACGACAACACCAAGCGCAGGGCTGTCCTGGCCGCCGGCATGAACTTCGCGCCGAGCCTGGCGACCTGGAGCCGCCAGGCCCAACTGCTGGCCGACGGCGACGAGGAGGGGTTCGCCGCGCTGACCGCCCACCTGACCGCGGGCCGGGACGCGGCGACCGACCGCAACGCCAAGGCTCGGGAGGGCAAGGAGAAGAACCGCGGCAAGAAAGACAAGAAGGACAAGAACCGCGACATCGAGGCCGCCCGATGACGAACCGCCGCCTCTGGCTCCCGCTGCTCCTGACCGTTCTCGGTCTCGCCGGTATCCTCACCGCCCAGTTCGGCCCGAACCGCCACCGCATGGAGAACGACCTCGCCCACCGATCTTCCCAGGCCCTGAGCATCGCCGGGCAGGACCACGCCCGGGTCACGTTCACCGGCCGTGACGCGCTGGTCGTGACCGATTCCGACGCGGCGGCCGACCGCGCCCGGGCGATCGTGACGGGCGTCGACGGCGTCCGGACCGTCCACATCACGGTCGAGGCCCCCGAGGTGCACACCCCGCCGTCGTTCGTGCTGACCGCGAATGACGGGCCGGCCGTGCTGACCGGCACGGTGCCCACCGCCGAGGTGAAGAGCGCGCTGCACGACGCCGCGACCGCGACGTTCGGGACGGTGGACGACCGGGTCACGGTCGCCACCACGGTCACGGGCGATCCGGCGCTCACCGCCCTGCCCTCGTTCCTGCGATCACTTCCGGACAAAATCAACGACTTGGCGGTACGTCTCGACGGCGGCGCCCTGACCCTCAGCGGCACCGCCCCGGACGAGGTCACCCGCACCGCCCTGACCGAGGCCGCCCAGCACGCCGGGGTGCCGGTCGCCGACCGGGCGACGGTGACCGACCTGCAGCCGCGGCTCTCCGCCGTACCTCCGCTGGAATTCCGCACCGGAAGCGCCGAGCTGACCGCGGCCTCGCGGACGTCGCTGCGCGAGGTGGCGGGCCTGCTGGAGGCGAATCCGAGCGCGAAGGTCCGCATCGACGGGCACACCGACTCGAGTGGTTCGGAGGAGACGAACCTGTGGATGAGCCGCGCCCGGGCCGACGCGGTCCGCTCCGGCCTGACCGAGCTCGGCGTGTCCGCGGAGCGCCTGACCGCGACCGGTTACGGCGAGTCCCGCCCGAAGGTCGCCAACGACACCGCCGAGCACCGGGCCGAGAACCGTCGCGTGGAGATGACCGTGATCACGAGCTGATCGGCCGTTCGGCGGATACGGGACCCCGCCGGGTCCGCCGCGCGCCAGATGTGCCGACCGGGGTCGGTTCCCTAGGCTCGGCGCCATGACGATCGAGGGACAGGCGAAGATTGTGCGGACGGTGGCCGGGCGGCCGGCGGTGCTGGTCGCGCCGGTGGCCGGGCTGCTGCTCGGCGGGCTCGACTTCGTCTGGATCAAGTACGTGCCGTCCCCGGTCGGCGAGCTCGGCAACTCCATCGCGGTCTGGGCGGTGGCGGCGTTCCTGCTCACCCTGCTCAACCGGTGGAGCCTGCCGGTGAGCGTGGCCGCCGCGATCGTCCAGCTCGGGGTCGCCGTTCCGGCGTACTACCTGGCCGCGACGCTGATCCAGCACGACGACCCGGCGAACATGTACGACGCCAATGCCCTGCTCTGGGTGGGGCTGGGCGTGGTGGCCGCGCTGGTCTTCGGCACCGGCGGGGTGGTCGCCCGCCGTCCGGACGCGCCCGAGCTGCTACGCGACACCGCGCTGGCGCTTCCCGGCGCGGTGCTGTTCGCCGAGGCGGTGCTGCAGGCGTTCCGGATCGGGGACCCGTCGTACTCCACGGGCGGCTTGGTCGCGTACACGCTGATCCTGATCTTTTTGGGTCTGGCGGTGACCGCGCTGGTCACACCGACGTGGCGCCGGCGCGGCGTGGTCCTGGTGCTCGCGCTGCCGCTGACCGCCGCCGGGTACGCGCTGCTGAGCGTCACCGGTTTCCACTGAGCAGCGGGTCGGCAGGCCCGCGCCGCCCAGTGGAACCATGCCCGGCGCTCAGCTCGCTTCCGGGTGCTCCGTGACGTTCTGCAGGTAGAGCGCCTCGCCCAGCTTCTCGATCAGGCCGAGCTGGGTTTCCAGGTAGTCGACGTGGTGCTCCTCGTCGGCCAGGATGTCCTCGAAGATCCGGGCGGACGTGACGTCGCCGATCGAGCGCATGTACTCCAGGCCGCGGCGGAGCCGGTCGACCGCCTCGACCTCGACCTTCATGTCGCACTCGAACTGCTCCTTGACCGTCTCGCCGATCCGCAGCGAGAACAGCTTCTGGTAGTTCGGGAGCCCTTCAAGGAAGAGGATCCGGTCGGTGAGGAGCTCGGCGTGCCGCATCTCGTCGATCGACTCGGCCTTGGTGTGCTTCGCGAGCACGGTGTAGCCCCAGTTCTCCTGCATCTTGCCGTGCAGGAAGTACTGGTTGATCGCGGTCAGTTCCGCGGTCAGTTGTTCGTTGAGGAACTCGATGACACGGGCGTCACCTTGCATGCCAAATACCCCCATAACCTGACGTTACGGGGTTGAGCTTACTGCCCGTTATGACTAGGCAGCGGACGGTAGTCGCGTGTCGGCGTTCCCCTCCTCCTCGATCAGGTCGGCGATCCGGTCCAGGCAGCTGCCACAACCGGTGCCGGCGCCACAGGCGTCGCCCACCGCCTCTTCGTCCCGAGCACCGCAGCGAATCGCGGCACGAACCTGGCGTTCGCGGACTTGGTGACAGATACAGACGAACATCGGGCGACGACCTTTACCTGGTTAGCCTTACCTAGCTTAGGGTGCCCTAAAACCCCTGGTCACGCAATTCCCCGGATCGCCTGAAGATCATTTCCGGAGAACATCGATACGTACGGATTGCTAAGTGATGACGGCGTCGTTACGGTGGGAGCGCTCCCAGAAGGCCCTTCTCCCCGTATCGGAGGGAAAGCCATGCCCCCGTCCCCTCGCTCCCGATCTGTCTCTTATACACATC
>KL571247.1:14964-20757 GCA_000715855.1 Actinoplanes liguriensis | reverse complement strand
ACGGCTCGCTCTACCGCGACACCGGCACCGCGGTCGCCCGCTGGGTGGCCGCCAACCCGAACGACTCCCGGACCGCCGTGATCCGGGACAAGGTCGCCAGCCAGCCGGCGTCCCACTGGCTCAGCAACTACAACATGTCCACGATCGGGACAGAGGTCTCGTCGTACGTCAATGCGGCGAATGCCGTGAATCAGATCCCGGTCCTGACCGCCTACGCCATCCCCAACCGCGACTGCGGCGGCGCCAGCGCCGGTGGCGCGCCGGACCTCGGCCAGTACCAGAACTGGATCAACGCGGTCGCCGCGAACCTCGGCAACCGCACCGTGATCGTGCTCCTGGAACCGGACTCGATCGCGCTGCAGACCTGCCTGAGCGCGAGCGAGATCACCGCCCGTGACCAGGCCCTGGCCACCGCGACCCGGACGCTGAAGGCAGCGAACCCGAACGCAAAGGTCTACCTGGACGCCGGGCACTCGGCCTGGAACAGCGCCGCCGAACAGGCCGGACGGCTGGCCGCCGCCGGAGTCGCCGACGCGGACGGCTTCTACACCAACGTGTCGAACTTCAACGCCACGTCGGCCGAGGTCAGCTACGGCAAGGCGATCATCGGCGCGCTCAACGGGCGCGGGATCAGCGGGAAACACCAGATCGTGGACACCAGCCGGAACGGCGGGGCGTCCGGGGACTGGTGCGGGGACGACAACACCGACCGGCGGATCGGGGCATACCCGACGACCGCGACCAACGACGGCGACGTGGACGCGTTCCTCTGGGTGAAGCCGCCCGGGGAGGCCGACGGGTGCAAGTACGCGGCCGGGTCGTTCCAGCCCGACCTCGCGTACAGCCTGGCCAGCACTGCCCCGAACCCGCCGGTGACCAGCTCGCCGACCGCGGTCCCGTCGTCGTCCTCGGCCTCGCCGTCGTCCTCGCCGTCCGCGTCCCCGTCCAGCTCGGTGCCGGCCGGCGCCGGGTGCACCGCGGCCTTCACGATCTCCAGCTCGTGGCAGGGCGGATTCCAGGCGACCGTCACCGTCACCGCCGGCAGCATGGTGACCCGCGGCTGGCGGGTCGCCTGGACGCTCGGCTCCGGCCAGTCGATCAACCAGGTCTGGAACGGCGCCCTGACCACCAGCGGCACCGCCGTCACCGTCAGCAACGTCTCCTGGAACGGGGCGCTGGAACCCGGCAACCATGCGGAATTCGGTCTGACCGCCACCGGCGCGGCCACCACACCTGCATTGACCTGCACCTCTCTCTGACACGCGCGGGGTCCCGGCGTCCGTCGGGGCCCCTTGTCACGTTTCGGGCTTGCCACGATGGTTATTGTCGATACGGTCATTGCCTGACTGTCCGGAAAGGACGAGCACTGTGCGAGGCAAGACCCGCTGGGCCATCGCGGCCGTAGCCTTCCTGGGCGTGCTCGCCGGAGGCGCCGGCCCCGCGAACGCCATCGCCAACGGCGAACCCGTGCCGAACGGCAAATACCGCTTCTCCGTCAAACTCACGATGACCGGCATCCCGACCGCGACCGGCGGCAAGCGCGACAGCGCCTGCTCCGGCGCGCTGATCGCCCCGCAGTGGGTGATCACCGCCGGGCACTGCTTCCGCGACGCCAACGGCGTGCGGGTCGAATATCCGGTCGCCGACCTCACCACCGCGACCGTCGGCCGCACCGACCTGACCGGCACCGGCGGTCACGTGCTCAAGGTCGTCGCCGTCAAGCAGTCCCCGACCGCGGACGTCTCCCTGGCCCGCCTGGAGAAACCGGTCCGCGACGTGCGCCCGCTCCGCGTCGGCACCCGCGAGCCGCGGATCGACACGATCCTGCGGGTCACCGGGTACGGCTCGCTGACCAGCACTAACCCCGTCCCGGCGACCCGGTTGCAGACCGGCCGGCTGAAGATCGTCTCGGTCTCCGACACGGTCCTCGGGCTGAACGGGTACGCGCCTCAGCCGGACACCACCCCCTGCCCCTACGACTCCGGCGCGCCCTACTTCACCGAACGGCGCGGCGCCGGGCCGGTCCTCGCGGCCGTGGTCAGCAACGGTCCGAGTTGCCCGCACACCGGCGTGGAGAACGCCGCACGCACCGACAACATCGCCGACTGGATCACCTCGGTAACGAAGGGCCACTGACCCTCCGGCATCTCCGGCCGGCGACGCATCTCCGCGTCGCCGGCCGCTTCGTCGTTCCAGGGCTTCCTCTGTGGAGGGAGATGGGGTTCGATGAGCGCGGTCGGTTCAGCACGGGGGTGGCGGATGGTCAGGGTCGCGGTTGTCGGGTCGGGGATCGGCGGGCTCAGCGCCGCGATCGCGCTGCGGGCGAGAGGGTTCCAGGTCGACGTCTACGACCAGGCGGGCGAGCTGAGCGAGATCGGCGCCGGGGTGTCGCTGGGTGGCAACGGGATGCGGGTGCTCGACGCGCTCGGGCTCGGCAAAGCGGTCCGGGACGTCTCCGCGAACCTGCATCGCATCGAGTTCCACCACTGGCTCAGCGGCGACATCTTCTACGAGCACCCGATGGGCGCCTGGTATGAGCAGCGGTTCGGAGGCCCGTTCCTCGGCATCCATCGCGCCGATTTCCATCACATCCTGATTTCGGCGTACGACGGTGAGCCGCACCTGGGCCGCAGATGCGTCGCCGTGCACGAGTCGCCGGACGGGGTGGAGCTGGAGTTCGCGGACGGCTCGGCGGCCGGCGCGGACGTGGTGGTGGGCGCCGACGGGCTGCGTTCCGCGGTGCGAACGCACGTCGACCGGTCGGACGAGGCCGTCTTCTCCGCGATGAGCTGCTTCCGGGGGCTGGTGCCGGTCGACCGGGTGCCCGGCGGCGACACGTTCGGGCTGACGTTCTTCCTCGGCCCGAACCGTCACCTGGTGGCCTATCCGGTGCGTGGTGGCGAACTGATCAACTTCGTGGCGTACGTGCCGGACCCGGAGTGGACGCTGGAGTCCTGGTCGGCCAGATGCGCGCCGGAGGAGGCGGTGGCCGCGTTCGAGGGCTGGAGCCCGGTCGTCACGGCGCTGCTGGCGAGCTCGGAGGAGACCGGGCGGTGGGCGCTCTACGACCGGGAGCCGCTACGGAACTGGAGCACCGGACGGGTCACGCTGCTCGGGGACGCCGCCCATCCGATGCTCCCGCACGCCGGCCAGGGCACGAACCAGGCCATCGAGGACGCGGCCGCGCTCGCGGCGTACCTCTCGAATCCGCAGTTGTCCGTGAGCGAGGCCCTGCGGAGCTATGAGCATCTCCGGAAGGCCCGGACCAGGCAGATCCAACTCGGCTCGCGAGCGAACGCGACCTGCTTCCAGGTGCCGGACGGGCCGCCCGCGGACGAACGGAACGCCCGGCTCCGGAATCTGCCGCAGATGGTCGGCTGGATCCACGAGTACGACGTCTACGCGGCGATGGCGACCGGCAGCGAGGCGTAGCTCGGGATCAGCACGTTGCGGCGGTAACGGCGGTTCGCAATGCGAATCGGGCCTCCGGCGTCGAGCAGCGTGCGCAGCAGGCCGGTGATCTCCGCGCGGGCGACCGGCGCGCCCAGGCAGAGGTGGCGCCCGGCGCCGAACCAGAGTTGCCGCTGGTCGGGCAGGTAACCGCGGTTCAGGTCGAAGCCGCCGGCCGCGTTGTTCGCGGTGTAGGTCAGCATCAGCACCCGCTCCCCCGCGCGCAGCAGCCGTCCGTCCACCGTGACGTCGGCGGCGACCGCGCGGCCGATCAGCGGCGCCGGCGTGGTCACCCGCAGGCCTTCGCGAACCGCCTCGGGCAGCAGCTCCGGCTCGGCGCGGAGGCGGTGCTGGGCCCCGGTGTCGTGCAGCAGCGCGACCGTGCGGGCCATCGCGCTGGCGGCGGTCTCCGTCCCGGCCACCATCAGCAGGGTGGCCAGGCCCTCGGCCTGCTGTTGTGGCAGGCCCAGCTCACGGCAGCGGCCGAGGACGGTCTCCGGCGGGGCGGTCCGCCAGGTCCCGGCGACGTTCGCGGTCAGGCGGGCGACGATCGCCTTCGCACGGGCGATCGTCGCCGGTTGGAGATGCGTGGAGGCGGTGGTGCCCAGAGCCAGCGCGGCGAGCTCCTCGCCGGTCGTGAAGATCTCCCGGTACGCGTCGTCGCGATCGGCGACCGGCAGTTGCAGCAGGTCGGCGACGATCCGGCCGACCAGTACCCGGGCCAGGTCGGCGACGTCCACGGTGGCGCCGGCGCGGAGCTCCGCACCCGCCCGGGCCAGCCGGGGACCGACCACGCGGTCGGTGAGCCGGCGGGCGCTCTCGTCGGTGAACAGGTCGCGGGTGCGGGCGCGCAGCTGGTGGTGGCCGGGGCCGTCGAAGATCTCGTAGACCCAGTCGCCGAGCACCTGCGCCCACAGGTGGCCGACGCCGCCCTCGCCGAGCAGGGTGAAGTGGTCCGGGTCGTTGAGGATCCGCCGGGCGGTCAGCGGGTCGGAGGTCACCCAGCCGATCCGCGGCACCCGGCGCAGCCTGCGGGCCAGCCGCCCGGCGCCGAGGAGCAGGGGCAGCTTGGGGTGCGCGGCGGCGAGAACGCGGAACTCGTGGCGCGTGGCGGCATCGATCACCCCGCCATCCTCGCCAGCCGGAACGCGCGGCACCACCGACCGGCCGGGCGACCGTCATCCGGCAGACGATCCACGGCGGCCGGCCGCATGCGCGCCACTCATCGCGCCGGTCGCGATCTCCGGAACCGGAGGCAGGATCCACACCGAGCGTGACGGGTTGATAGCGTCGGGATCATGAGCGACTGGAACCAGAAAGTCATCGATGAGTTCCGCGCCAACCGGGGTGAGGTCGGCGGCTCGTTCGCCGGAGGGCCGCTGGTCCTGCTGCATCACCGTGGGCGCAGGAGCGGGCGCGAATTCATCAGCCCGGTGCTGTATCAACCGGATCCGGCGAACGACGGCGTCATCCACGTGATCGCCTCGAAGGGCGGGGCGCCGGCGAACCCGGAGTGGTACTACAACCTGCTCAGCGCGGGGAAGGCCACGATCGAGACCGGGACCGGGACGTACGAGGTGACCGTTCGTGACCTGCCGGGCGGGGAGCGGGACGAGGTGTTCGACCGGATCGCCGCCCGTTTCCCCGGGTTCCGGGAGTACGCGCGCAAGACCGAGGGGATCCGGACGATTCCGGTTCTGGAGCTGACCCGCGCTTGAGATCCACGGAGCCGGTCGTGCTGGTGTGATCAACCGGGTGGGCGCTGGCTCAGGACCAGCAGCAGTTCGAAGCGGGCAGCCGGGTCGTCCAGGTCGGGGCCGAGCAGGTCGCGGAGGCGGTTGACGCGGTAGCTCACGGTCTGCGGGTGGACGTAGAGCTCCGCGGCGACCGCCGTCCGCGAACCCCAATGGCGCAGCCACGACTCCAGCGTGACCAGGAGTTGTTCCCGCTGGGCCGGGCGCAGGCCGTCGAGGGCGGCGAGGCGCCGGGTGGAGAGGGCCGCGAGGGCGCCGGGCTCGCCGCGCAGGGCCAGGGCCGCGAAGTGATCCTCGACGAACATCGGGGCGGGGGCGGATCCGAGCAGCTCGGCGGCGCGTTCGGCCAGGCGGACCGCCTCGGGGACCTCGGTCCACGACAGGGCCGGGCCGACCACCGCCTCCCGGCCGTCCAGCGCCTCGGCCAGCGCGGCGCGTTCGGTGCGCGGCCCGGCGCGCAGGAGCAGGACCGCGTCGTGCGCGCGCTCGGCGACCACACCGTCCGCGGCGAAACGGAACCGGGCGTCGCGGGCCTGATCCGGCGGCAGCAGCACCGGAACCACCCGGTCCAGGCCCTGTCTCTTATACA
>KL571247.1:4301-14811 GCA_000715855.1 Actinoplanes liguriensis | reverse complement strand
AACCACCCGGTCCAGGCCCGGCCAGCCGATCGCGGTGACCGCCTCGCGGGCCGCGTCGACCGGCGCACCGCCACGAAGCAGCAGGTCAGCGGCGCGACGACGGCGACGGTCGCCCTCGCCGGCCTGCTCGCGCAACTGGCGGGCCAGGCCGTCGGTGCAGGCCGACGCGAGCTCGTCGACGAACGCGCTGGTCGCGTCGGACAGGTCGATGATCTCGTCGACGGTGACCGGGCGGGACGCGGCGTGCGCTTGCGAATCAGCGTTCACCAGCAGAACGGGCCCGGCGCCCGAGGGCGGCGCGGGGCTTGACTGCAGGCGGGACTCGGCGAGCGCCTGGGAGGCGGCACGTAGCAGCAGGCGGGCCGCGGTGCGCAGGGCGCCGAGGAGCAGCTCCGGGCCACGGTTCTCCCGGGCTTCGGCGGCGCCGAGCGCGACGAACACCTCGCGGATGCGCGGCGGCAGGGCCGGCTCGTCGGTGCCGGCCAGGTCGAGGAAGCGTTCCAGGGCGACCTGCACCGCCGTACGGAGATCGCGGTTGAATTTTGCCTTGGCGGTTTCGGCGAATGCCGGGTTCGCCGCCGCCACCGCTTCGGCGATCGCCGCAACCGTGGCCGGCAGATCGGGGCGCATCGCCGCGGCGAGGTCGGTCGGCACCCGCCGCCACGGAGCAGGGGTCGTCATCGCCGAATTTTGTCACCCGGTGATAACAACCGGGGCGCAGTTTGCTGGCGGCAGCACCTGGCTTCATAACTGTTGCAGAGTGACGATGGTGCCGGTCAGACCTGACGCCTGAGGATCGGAACCGCTCGTGAAATACCGGATGTCCCGTCAGCACGTGGTCGACATGTGCCGGACGATGCTCGACCGTGGCTATCTGAAGGCCACCGAGGGCAACGTGTCGGTCCGTATCCCGGGCCACGAGCTCTACGCCGTCACGCCGAGCAACTACGACTACGACAAGATGCGCGTCGAGGACGTCTGCATCGTCGACTTCAAGGGCAAGCACGTGCCGGACGAGGGCGGCGCCGGTGGGCTCGTGCCGTCGATCGAGTGCGGGATGCACGCGAACATCTACCGCGAGCGGCCGGACGTCAACGCGATCGTGCACACCCACCAGCCGTACGCCTCGGCTCTGGCCTTTTTGCGAAAGCCGATTCCGGCGCTGACCGACGAGCAGGTGCGCTTCCTCGGCAAAGAGGTCGCGATCATCGACTACGCGCCGTCGGGCACCGGCTTCCTGGCGAAGAACGTGCAGAAGAAGGTGGCGAGCGGGGACAACGCGTTCATCATCGCGAACCACGGCGTGGTGGCGGTCGGGACCGACCCCTCCCGGGCCGTGTTCAACATGGCGCTGCTGGAGAAGGTGTCGATCGCCTACCTGATGGCGCTGACCTCGGAGGCCGGGAAGGTCTACACGATCCCGGCGACGATCCGTGAGATCGCGTTCAGCAAGCTGAAGAAGGACGAGAAGCGGATCGCCTCGCAGATCGTCGACGCGGTCGAGCCGGTTCGCGTCCCCGAGGACGAGGAGCTGCCGAGCGCCGCCGAAGTGAAGGTGGATTCGCAGAAGCCCGAAGACCTCGGCTACATGATCAGTGAGTACCTCGACGTCCCGGACACCATGCGGCGGCTCAAGGCCCTGGTCGCGCAGCCGATCCGCGGCCTGCGCCACGACGCGCTGCTGGACGTGCTGAACTACTTCGAGACCAAGTGCACGGCCAGCAAGGAGATCACCGAGCGGGCCAAGAAGCTGATCCCCGGCGGGGTCCAGCACAACCTGGCGTTCAACTACCCGTTCCCGCTCGCGATCGACAAGGCCGAGGGCGCGCACCTGACCGACCGGGACGGCAACGTCTACATCGACTTCCTGCAGGCCGGCGGCCCGACGATCCTGGGCAGCAACTACGGCCCGGTGAACGAGCGGGTCGCCGAGGTGATCAAGGAGAGTGGCCCGGTCACCGGGCTCTTCCACGAGTACGAGTTGAAGCTCGCCGAGATCATCAACCAGCACATGCCGCACATCGAGATGTACCGGTCGCTCGGTTCGGGAACCGAGGCCGTGATGGCGGCGGTCCGCGCGGCCCGCGCGCACACCGGCAAGAAGATGGTGATCAAGGTCGGCGGGGCCTACCACGGCTGGTCCGACACGGTGGTCTACGGCCTCCGGGTGCCCGGCACGTTCCGGATGAACGCCAAGGGCATCCCGTGGGGCGCGACCGGCCGGACCCGCGAGACGTTCCCGCACGACCTGGGCACGCTCAAGCGCAAGCTGATCGAGAACCGGGCGCGTGGCGGCACCGCCGCGGTCATCGTCGAGCCGCTCGGGCCGGAGTCCGGGACCCGGCCGGTGCCGAAGGACTACAACGCGGCCGTCCGGAAGCTCTGCGACGAGTTCGGCGCGCTGCTGATCTTCGACGAGGTGGTGACCGGGTTCCGGACCGGCCTCGGCGGCGCGGCCGGCTACTTCGGCGTGACCCCCGACCTGACCGTGTTCGGCAAGGCCGTCTCCGGCGGTTACCCGATGGCCGGCGGCGTCGGCGGCAGCGCGAAGGTGATGAGCGTCTTCGGCTCCGGGCTCGACGGCAAGAGCGGCGCGCACATCCAGGTCGGCGGCACGCTGTCGGCCAACCCGCTCTCCTGCGCGGCCGGCTACTTCGCGATCCAGGAGATGGCCCGGACCAACGCGCCGGTGCTCGCCGGTCGCGCCGGGGACCGGCTCACCCGGGGCCTGCAGCGGCTGATCGACAAGTACGGGCTGCCGTACGTGGCGTACAACCAGGGCTCGATCGTGCACCTGGAGTGCAGCGGCGTGATGCTGCTGGACATGCGCAACCCGATGAAGCTGCTCAAGGAGAACAAGCCGCGCAAGACGCTGATGGAGCAGATGGGCGCGGCGTACGCGGCGCACGGGATCATCACGCTCGCCGGGTCGCGGATGTACACGTCGATGGCGGACACCGACGAGGTCATCGACGACGCGCTCGCGCGGTTCGACCAGGTCTTCGCGCTGGTCGAAGGAGTCTAGATGCCCGTTGCCCCGCAGATCCTCGCCGTCGACCTGGGCACCTCCGGGATGAAGGCCGCCCTGGTCGCGGCGGACGGCACGGTCACCGGGTGGGCCGAGCGCCCGGTGCCGCTGCGGATCCTGCCCGGTGGCGGGGCCGAACAGGACCCGGTCGCCTGGTGGGACGCGCTCGCCGAGGCGGTCGCCGAGCTCGGACGGAACTTTCCCGAGCACGTACGGGCGGTGACCACCATCTGCTCGTCGACCCAGGGCGAGGGGACGATCGCGGTCGACGCGCACGGCGAGCCGCTGACGCAGTGCATCAGCTGGCTGGACATGCGCGGGGCAGCGCATCTGCGGAGGCAGTTCGGCGGGTTTCCGTCGTACGGCGGAATCTCGGTCCTGAAAATCGCCCGCTGGCTCCGGCTCACCGGCGGCATGCCGTCGGTGACCGGAAAGGATCCGGCGGCGCACATGCTTCTCGTTCGCGACGAGATGCCCGCGGTCTACGCCAAGACGAAGACGTTCCTGAATGTCCTCGACTGGATCAACCTGAAACTCACCGGGCGCACCGTGGCGACCGTGGACTCGATTCTCACGTCCTGGGTCACCGACAACCGGAAAGCGACAGACATCCGGTACGCGCCGTCGCTGGTCGCGGCCAGCGGGATCGATGCGGACAAGTTCCCGCCGATCGTGAAATGCACCGAGGTGATCGGCACGCTCGCCCCCAGCGCTGCCGATCACCTCGGCCTTCCGGAATCGGTTCAGGTGGTGGCCGGGGCGATCGACAACACGGCGGCGGCGATCGGCGCGGGAACCGTCCGGGACAACGAGCCGCACCTCTATCTCGGGACCTCGTCGTGGATCGCGGCGCACGTGCCGGCCAAGAAGACCGATGTGGGCAGCGGGATCGCGTCGATTCCCTGCGCCCTGCCGGACCGCTATCTGATGACGGCGCTGCAGGCCACCGCCGGGGCGAATCTGACCTGGCTGCGCGACAAGATCGTGGAGTACGACGATCCGCTGCTCTCCGCCGGGCACATCAGCCGGGACGAGGGCACCATTTTCGACGCCTTCGACAAAATCATTCCGTCAGTTCCCGCGGGGTCGGACGGGGTGCTTTACATGCCCTGGCTCTACGGGGAGAGGGCGCCGGTCGACGACCCGAACCTGCGCGCCGGATTCCTGAACATCTCGCTGGAGACCAGCCGGTCGGATCTGTTGCGCGCGGTGTTCGAAGGGGTCGCGCTCAACACCCGATGGATGGCGAAATCCGTGGACAAGTTCCTCGGCGCGCCGATCTCCTCGATGGTCATCACGGGCGGGGCGGCGCGGTCGAGCTCGTGGTGTCAGATCTTCGCGGACGTGCTCGGGATCGAGATCCGGCGGGACGTGAATCCGGTCGCGGTCAACGCGCGGGGCGCCGGGTGGATCGGGGCGGTCGGCGCGGGAATGATCGAGTTCTCCGACATCTCGGATCTGGCGCGAAACGATCACGTATTCCGGCCCGGCGCGGATCGTGCCGCCTACGACGACATCTATAAGATCTATACCTGCCTGCACAAACAGCTCGCCCCCGTTTACAAAAAGCTGAACAGCTGACGATTCCGCGGGCCTAGTTCTCGATCAGGAGGTCGTGGAGCTCGGCGATGTGCTCGGCCGCCCGCGCCACGTGGGCGTTGTGGCCGAACGACCGGGGCCGCGGGAGGTCGACGTCGACCACCCGCAGGACCCGGCCGGGCCGCGTGCTGAGCACCACGACCCGATCGGCGAGCAGGACCGCCTCGGGAATCGAATGCGTGACGAAGACGGTCGTGGCCGGCGCGGACATGTGCATCGCCTGCAACTGCGTCGCCAGCTCCTCGCGGGTGAGCGCGTCCAGCGCGGAGAACGGCTCGTCCATCAGCAGGACGCGGGGGCGCTGGATCAGGGCACGGCAGAGCGCGACCCGCTGCTGCATGCCGCCGGAGAGCTCGTACGGATGTCGCTGGTGGAAGCCGGCCAGGCCGACCGAGTCGAGCAGTTCGGCCGCGCGGGCCTGGTGCTCGGCCCGGGGCAGGCGCCGGATCTCGACCGGGAGCATGACGTTGCCCAGCGCGGTGCGCCACGGCAGCAGCGCGGGCAACTGGTGCATCAGAACCACGTCCTGCCGCGGCCGGGTGACCGCCGCGCCGTCGATCGTCACCGTGCCGGCGGTCGGTGCGAGCAGCCCCGCCATCAGGCGTAACAGGGTCGACTTGCCGCAGCCGGAGCGCCCGACCACCGCGACGAACTGATCCTCCGCGATGTCCAGGTCGAGGTCGCGCAGCGCCGTCACATCACCGTCGCGGCTGGCGAACGTCCGCGACACCCCCGCCAACCGGATCATCCGCTGATCGCCCGCGACCACGGCACAAGCAGCCGCTCCAGCGCGACGACCAGGTAGAACAGCATCGTGCTGAGGAGCGCGAGCAGCACGATGGCGGCGAAGGCGAGAGGGGTGTCGAACGACATTCCCGACAGTACGATCACCGCCCCGAGCCCACCGCCCGGCTGACTGATCTCGGCGACGACCGCTCCGATCACCGCGAGCGAGACGGCCACCTTCAAGCCGGTGAACACCTGCGGGAGCGCCCACGGCAGGCGGATCTTGAGGTACGTCTGCCATCCCGTCGCGGACAACGACCGGCCGAGCTCGCCCAGCTCGGCGGGGGTCGAGGTGAGCCCCGCCATGGTGGCGACCACGATCGGGAACACGCAGATCAGCAGCACGAGCACGATCTTCGGCCGGCTTCCGAACCCGAGCCACACCACCAGCAGCGGGGCGACCGCGACCTTCGGCACCGAGTTCAGCGCGACCAGGACCGGCAGGGTGGCCCGTTCCAGCGACCGCCAAGCGGTCAGGGACACCGCCACGAACAGGCCGGTGACCACCGCCAGCACGAAGCCGGCGACGGTCACCGTGAGGGTGGCGCCGGCTTCGCGTAACAGGTATCCGGGCTGGGCGCGGAAGGCGGCGACGATGTCCGGCGGGGCCGGCAGGAACAGCGGCCGGATGCCGAAGACGCGGGTGGCGCCCCACCAGAGCGCGATCGCACCGAGGACACCGAGGATCGGTTGCGACCAACGATTCACTTAGCGGTCCCGGCCACGGAAGCGGTCCCGGCTGTGGAAGCGGTCCCGGCTGTGGAAGCGGACCCGGCTGTGGAAGCGGTCCCGGCTGTGGAATAGGTCAGGTGTCCGCGGATCACCAGGCGTGGATCGTCGGCCAGGCGGGACAGCCGGTCGAGCTCCTGCTCGGTGAGACCGGCGTCGAGGAACCCCGGCCGCAGCTGCTCGATGTTCACCGCGATCAGCCGCGCGCCCGCGGTGCCGCCGGCCCAGGACGAGGCCCGGATCTCGGTGCTCACCCCGGAGAGCCCGGCGGCCAGCATCGCGCCGTGCACCGCACTGCCCCAGGCCGGGTCGCCCCCGTTGCCCGGCAGCAGCCGGCCCACCAGGATGTCGTGGTAGCGCTCGACAAGCGTGGCCGTGGCCGGGTCCGGCGCCGCCAGGACCAGCCCGCGGTAGGCCGACGCCCACTCCTCGATCACCAGCGTCCCGCCCGGCGCGAGCGCCGCGGCCAGCCGGTCGAGGATCTCCGCGCGGGCCGGCAGATGCGACAGCACGAGCCGGGCGTGGATCAGGTCCCACGGCGGATCCGGAACCGGCTCGGTGCTCAGGTCGTGCCGGAGCACCGTGTACCCCGCGCCGGCCCGCAGATGCCGGGGATTCAGGTCGGTGGCCAGCACCGACCCGCTCGGCCCGACGCGGTCCGCCAGCCAGGTCGCGATGCTGCCGCCGCCGGCGCCGGCCTCCAGGCAGCGCCGGCCGTCGAGGCCGCCGAGCGCGGAGAGCCGCTCGATCGTGAACGGGTCCAGGACCTCGGCGAGCATCCGGTGCCGGTCCGCCGCGATCGAGTCGTCGTTGTCGAAGGAGTACCGCGCGCGTCTCATCCGGTCAGCTCGCCGGCGCCAGGGCGAAGTCGACGATCGAGTCCGGAGTCAGCCCCGGTGGGACCAGGCCGCCCTTCTCCAGGGTGGTGATCTCGGCGGCGACCCGCTGGCGGTCGATCACGCCGGACGGCTTCACATACGGCGCCATCAGGGTGATCTCGCCGACCGCGGCCGTCACGTCGGCGGCCGGCTGCGCCTTCTTCATGATCTCCGCGGCCTCCTGCGGGTGCTCCAGGGTGTACTGCAGGCCCTTGAGCGCCGCGTCGCGGAACCGCCGGGCCAGGTCCGGCTTGTCCCGGGTGATGGCGAGCGGCGCGATCAGTCCGTTGCCGAACAACTCCGGCAGGTACGTGGAGTAGGGCAGGACGACCGTCGGTTTTCCGCCGGCCGCCTTCGACAGGCCCTTCGCGCCGATCAGGAAGGTGCTCAGCGCGTCCACCCGCCCGCTGGCCAGCAGGGCCGGGAGCTGGGCCGGCGGCGCGTTCACCCAGGTGACCTTCGCGGGATCGATGCCGGCGAGTTTCGCGTACGCGGGAAAGAGAAGTTGATTCACCGAACCGGTGGCGGCGCCGACCTGGTGGCCCTCCAGATCCTTGGGCTCGGTGATGCCGGCGCCCTGCAGCGACACGATCGACACCAGGGTCTGCTGGTGGATCGCGGCGATCGCGCGGACATCCGGGTACTGGCCCTTGCCGGCGAGGATCCAGGTGCCGGTCAGGTCGAGGTTCGCGAACTGGGCACGGCCGGCGGCGAGGACCTTCAGGTTCTCACCGGTCGCGGCGCCCAGCTGGATCGTGACGTCGATCCCGGCGTCGCGGAAGTAGCCCTTCTCCTGCGCGACCCAGGCGAAGGCGTCCCGGCCGACCGCGCCGAAGGCGGTCAGGTAGGTGACCTTGTCGCCGCTCCGGGCCGGTGTCTCGTTGTCGCCGCACCCGGCCAGGAGCAGGGTGACGGCCAGGATCGCAGAGCACGCACGCCTCATCGGATGCTCCCCCGCATCGGCAGATATTCATGCGTGACGATACGCCTCGGGGGTCGTGATGTAACCCGGTCGAACCGGTTCCGGCACAGCGCCGTTCTCCGGCAGTTCTGGTCACCGATTCCCCGCTATCGCGCTGCTTGGTCAATCGCCGTTCGCGGATCGGGGTCGCTCGGCGGTCAGCGTCTCGATCTCCAGGGCGGCTCGGCGCACGTCACCGTGCCAGCGGCTGGGAAACGCGTCGACCAGGCGCCAGCCCGCGCGGTGCAGGGCGCCCTGACGTTCCAGGTGGGCGGCGGGGCCGTCCGGATGCACGGCGCAGAACACGCCGACATTCCCGGCGCAGAGATCCAGCGTCCACGGGCCGACCGCGTAGCCCGGCCGCACCGGCACCTCGAGCCGCTCCAACTCGGCGGCCAGCTCCGCGGCCCAGCCGGCCGGATCGGCGCCCGGCTCGTACGAACGCGGGCTCCCGGCATGCTTGAGATAGTCGCCGACCAGGCCGGTCGGGGCGGTCAGCGAAGTCAGCACGACCAGGCGGCGACGGGCCCGGGTGACCATCACGTTGAACAACCGGGGATCGGTGACGAAGCGCCGCCGGCTCGGGGAATCGCCGTCCAGCAGCGCCAGGGAGACGACGACCGCGTCGGACTCGCTGCCCTGGAAGGCGTGCACCGTGCCGACCCGCAGGCGCAGCTCCTCGATGCGCTCGGCCGGGAAGGCGCCCAGCAGAGCCGCCTCCAAGGCCTCGGCCTGCGCACGGAACGGGCTGATCACGCCGATCCCGCGGTGACCAGCCCCGGCGAGGCGCTCGACCACCTCGATCGCCGCTTTGACCTCGGCCTCGTTGACGCCCTTGACCAGGGCGGTGGCCGGGACGTGGACGACGTCGATGGCGTCCGTCCCGTCGGCCGCCGGGGTGCGGGTCATCACCGAGACGCGATTGCCGTAGAAACGCCGCGCCGGGAAATCGATCAGGTGCGGCACGCTGCGGTGATGCTCGGCCAGCCAGGTGACCGGGGCGGTCGCGGTGGCCAGGTCGTAGGTGCTGACCCGGCGGACGTCCAGGCGCTCGTCGGCGCCGTGCCTCTCCAGCACCTGGGTGACGTCGACGTCGCTGACGAACGAGACGAAACGCAGCTGGCGCGGGTCGCCGACGATCAGGGCGCGACGGGCTCGGGCCAGGACCGGGGCGGCCCGGATCTGGTCGACGTGCGACGCCTCGTCGATGACGACCAGGTCGAAGAGGCCGGGCTCCGGTGGGAGCAGGTCCTCGACGTCGGCGACGGTTCCGATCCAGAGCGGGAGCGCGCGGACCAGCGGGGCGGCTTCCATCCGGGCCAGGAGCTCGCGGCGGCGGTTGCGGCCCGCGCGCAGGGCCGTGGCCAGGGCGCCGGCGGCCCGGCGGCTGTCCTTGGTCCAGCGTTCCGCGCTGCGGGCGCTGTTGCGCATGGCCTCGCCGGCCGTCTCCCGGAGGTCCTGTTCGGCGGCGTGCAGGGCGAGCCACGCGGCGGCCAGGTCGGTGCCGCCGGTCGCGGCCAGGTGGGCGGCGGCTCGCTGCGCGGTTGCCGCGGCGAGGGCGTCGGTCAGAGCCTTTTCCGGTACGTCGTCAGCCGCCCCGAGCAGCCGGAACGCCTTCCGCCGCGCGGCGGAGACCCGGCGGCGCCCCCACCAGCCAAGTGAATCGTGATTAGCGCCGCGAACGGCCGGTGACGCCGAATCCGAAGTGAAGTCGAAGCCTGCCACGGCAAGCAGTGCGCGTACCTGATCGAGATCGACGGCGTCGTCGAAGGCACCGGGGACCTCGGTGGAGAGGTGCGGCAGGAGGGGCTGCCAGTCAGGAAGAGTCGCGGCTCGGCGTTCGAGCTCCAGTGCCCGGAACACCGCGGTGCTTCTCGTCCGGACCAGCTCGGCCGCGGCCCGGACGCGATGCTGACCGGAGCGGATCAGGCTCGCCTCCACGCCCTGGTCGGCGCCCGCGGTGAGTTCGGCTTCCAGCCCGGCCCGGCCGCCCGCGTCGCCGAAGAGCACGGGTGGCGGGCCGGGATATCGGGCCAGCAGCCCGGCAAGGACTTCAGCGGCGTGCGGGGACTGGGTCGCGACCAGCACCGAACCGCCCCGGTCGACCACCTCCAGGGCGGCCGCGACAACGGTGTGGCTCTTGCCGCTGCCCGGTGGCCCGGACACCACGATGACCGGTTCCGATCGGGCCCGGATCACGACCTGGGTCTGCGGCATGGTCAGCGGCAGAGGCGACAGCACCGGCTCGTCCTGCAATCCGGACCCCGGGCCGCCACCGGCAAGTGAATCGCGATTCGTGGAGGGAACGGCGCTTTCGCCGCCGTAGACGGCGGCGAGGGCGGTGGCGGTCAGGTCGCGGCCGGACCAGCTGCGGAGGCTGTCGGCGAGGCCCGCCCCGAAGACGTCACGGACCACGAACAGGGCCGGGGCGGCGATCAGAACCAGCCCGTCGGCCGGAATCCGCTGCTTCGGGCCGATCGTCGCGCCGATCGTGAACCCGGTGGCCGCGGCGACCGACTGCAGCCAGGA
>KL571247.1:3282-4051 GCA_000715855.1 Actinoplanes liguriensis | reverse complement strand
CCTCCAGCCAGCCGGGCGTGGCCAGGCCGGGCGCGGACTCGAACGCGGCCGCCAGATCACGGTCGGTCACCAGCGAGGTCACCTCGACGTCGCCGGCCGGAACCACCTTGTAGGCGAGCAGCGAGCGTTCCAGATGCACCGGCTGGCTGAGCAGCGGCATCCGGATCTTGCGGGCCTTGCCCTCGATCTCCACCCGCCCGGCCAGGAACCCCCAGCCCCGGTGCAGGATGCGCTCCTCCCGGTGCAGCGCGTCGAGGGCGGCGAGGCGCTCGATCGCCGCCTGGCGCGGCGCCTTCTCCGCGGTCTCCAGCCATACCAGCGCCTGCGAACCCCGGGTCACATCCAGGGTGCGCTCACCAGCGGCCGGCGCCAGCTCGGCGAGCACGTCCAACACGGTCCGCGGTTGCATTGCGTGCGAGAGTACCGCCTCGGATACACAGCGGGCCGCCGAGCAGACCCGCATCGGTGGGAGTGCGCCGCGTCAGGACATGCCGGCGCGTTCCAGGCGGCGGGCCAGGACGCGTTCGGTGAGGGTGACCAGGACTATTTTGACGGAGTCCCGGCGGCGGGCGTCGCAGTCGATCAGGGGGAGGTCGGTGGAGAGGCCGAGCGCCTCGCGGATCTCCTGGTGGTCGAAGCGGCGTGCGCCGTCGAACGTGTTGACGCCGATGATGAACGGGATGTCGTGGTCCTCGAAGTAGTCGATGGCCGGGAAGCAGTCCTCGATCCGGCGGGTGTCGACCAGGACGATCGCGCCGAGGGCGCCGTC
>KL571247.1:2768-3038 GCA_000715855.1 Actinoplanes liguriensis | reverse complement strand
GACCAGGTCGTCCCAGAGGAAGGCGAAGCGGTCCTGGCCGGGCGTGCCGAACAGGTAGAGAAGGAGCGCCTCGTCGAGTGTGATGCGGCCGAAGTCGAGGGCGACCGTCGTCGTGGTCTTACCCGACACCGCGGAGGTGTCGTCGATGCCGATCGACTTCTCGGTCATCTCGGCCTCGGTGACCAGCGGCTCGATCTCGGAGACCGCGCCGACGAAGGTGGTCTTGCCGACGCCGAAGCCGCCACTGATGACAATCTTGACAGCGATGGG
>KL571247.1:2278-2542 GCA_000715855.1 Actinoplanes liguriensis | reverse complement strand
GATTTTGACGGCGACCGGCGGCAGCGGCGCGACGACGGTCTCAGATCGCCCGAACACGATCGCGGATCCTCTCGATCAGCGTGGTGGAGAGTTCCCCCGGCATGGCGTCCACGAGCACGAAGCCCTCGGTGATCAGGTCGGCGACGATGACCCGGATGACGCCGAGCGGCACGCCGAGCGCGGACGCCAGGTCGGCGATCGAGCGCGGCGCCTGGCAGAGCTCGACGATCCGGCGCGATTCGAAGCGCAGCGGCGCGGACAGGG
>KL571247.1:0-2025 GCA_000715855.1 Actinoplanes liguriensis | reverse complement strand
TCGGCTGGGTGCGTCCGCCGGTCAGCATGAACGGCCTGACGAGGGGTTCTTCCGAGGCAGCCGAGGACGAGTGAAGGCTCATCGCGGCAGGTGCTGCCGGGATTCGGCGATCAGCGCCGGCGTCAGCAGATCCCCGAACCGCTCGGCGAGCCGGGAGATCTCGTAGCCGACCAGCCCGAGGTCGCTGTCCCCGCCGGCCACCACGCCCAGGCAGCTTCCGCCGGGGATGACCGAGACGACCAGGAACCCCCGGCGCATCTCGATCATGATGAGTTTGAGCCCGTCGAACTCGTATCGCCGGGACGCCGTCCGGGCCAGGCTCGCCATGCTGGAGACGATCGCGGCGAGCTGGTCCGCCTCGGCCCGGCTGAGGCCGTCGGACCCGGCGATGAGCAGCCCGTCCGACGACACGGCCACGGCGTCGCGGACCCCGTCGGTCTGATGGACGAAGTTCCCGAGCATCCAGTTGAACTGGTGCCGGTCGGCCGGCGCTTCCACGGTCATCGGGTCTCCTCAAAAGTGGCCGCGAGGCCGCTGCCCCGCTGGATGCCGGCGCGCAGTGCGGTCAAGCGGTCGCGGACCGCGTCCGGTGAGTTGCTCAGTTCCACAGTGGGCTCCTCGCGCGGCGCGGGCACGGACTGACGGTCCGCCCGGCGGGCGCGGGGGATGCGTTTCCGCAAGCCATTGGCCGTACGTTCGATGCCTGTCCCCTCGGCCGTCACGCTCAGCGCGGGGGTCGCCGGCCGGTCGGTGACGACCACGTAGTCGACCTCCAGCGCGCGCGGCCGGATCCGTACGGGATCCGCCGTCCGCGGCTGCTCCAGCTGCGCGGAGGCCGGCGCCGCGTGAAGACCGGCGGGTGCCGATGCCGCGTGCAGACCGGCGGGCGCCGGGGCCGCGTGAAGGCCGGCGGGGGCCGGGGCGGGCGCCGGGGCGGCCTGCAGGTGTGCGGGCTCGGCGAGCAGCGCCGCGGGCAGGCTGATCCGGGCGGTCACCCCGGTCACCGCGGACGGCGTCACCCGCACCTCGGCGTTGAGCTCGGCGGCGAGCCGGCCGACCACGTAGTGCCCGAGGAACTTGGCCGGCCCGGTCATGAAGTCGCCCTCGCCGCGCAGCCGCTGGTTGGCCCGGGCCAGCTCCTCCTCGTTCATGCCAACGCCCTGGTCGCAGACGGCGATCAGATAGCCGTCGCCGATCCGGCGCCCGTGGATCTCCACCTCCAGGTCCGGCGGGGAGAAGGTCAGGCCGTTCTCGATCAGCTCGGCGAGCATGTGGGCCAGGCCGCTGGCGACCGCGCCCTGCACCATCGCGTCGTCGAGGCGGCGCAGCACGACCCGGCGGTACTCCTCCACCTCGGACACCGCGGCCCGGATCACGTCGGCGAGCGGCAGCGGGCCGGGCCACGTGCGGGGGCTGGCCGCGCCGACCAGGACGAGCAGGCTTTCCGCGTTGCGGCGCATGCGGGTGGCCAGGTGGTCCAGCTCGAAGAGGTTGGCCAGGCCGTTCGGGTTGGACTCCTCGCGTTCCAGGCGGGTGATGAAGCCGAGCTGGCGGCGGAGCAGGTTCTGGTTGCGGCGGCCCAGGTCGGCGAGCGATTCGGAGGTGCCGCGGCGGATCCGGGCCTGGTCGGTGGCGAGGGTGTACGCGGTGGCCCGCACCCGGTCGAGGGCGTCGGCGACCCGGCGTACCTCGACGCTCGCGCCGGGGGCGACCGGCACCGGTTCGGGCGGCTCGCTGTGGTGGCCGGCCGCGGCGAGGCGGACCGCCTCGGGCAGCCGTTCCCCGGCCAGCCGGTCGGCCTCCCCGGCCAGTTCGGCGAGCGGTTCGGCGAGCGAGCGGGTGGCGCCGATCGCGAGCCAGCCCGAGCCGGCCAGGCAGAGCAGCACCACGCCGGAGAGCAGCCCGAGCCGCACCGTCGCGCGTTTCTGCAGTTCGTGGGCGCGGTCCAGGGTGGTGGCGCCGATCTGCCCGGCGAGCCCGGTGAGGTCGTCGAGCATCGTGGCGACCGCGGTCCACCAGGCGGCG
>KL571246.1:37218-37916 GCA_000715855.1 Actinoplanes liguriensis | reverse complement strand
GGTCGGACTGTGCCAGGGCGACCGCGCTCGGGCCGGCCTGAGCTGGGGCGACCGCGCTCGGGTCGGATTGGGCCAAGGCGGTCTTGGCGATGCCCTGTGCGGCAGCGACCTTGGCGGTTCCCGCGGCGGCGACCCTTGCCGCGCCCTGGGCGGCGGAAGTCTTCGGCTGGCCCAGTTCGGTTTCGGCGGGTGCGGCGTGGCTGGGCTTCGGGGACGGACGGGCGCCGCCCATCCGGGTCAGGCCGGTAGCGGCCCAGTCGGTGGCGTTCGGGCCGGTGAGCAGGGCTACCCGGCGCGGGACCGGAGCGGGCCAGACGCTGCGGCGCCGGACGATGCCGTCCCGCTTCGGGCCCGGGTGGTTCTGGTCCTCGGGTTTCCCGGCGGCTTCCTGGGCGCCGCCCATCTCGTCGTCGGGTCCGGACTTCTCCACCGCTTGGGGATCGTCGTCCGCATCTCCGTCCGACCCGGGCGTCCGGATCGCGGCGCGGATGTCCTCGGCTTCGGCGGCTGACTTGGCGTCCCGGGCCGCGTCGTCGGCGTCGCCCACTTCGGCGACGGGCTCGGGTTTCCCGGCGGTCTGCTGCTCGGCGTCGAGGTTCGCCGGGTCCACCGTGGCCCGCTCATCCGCGGCCTTCCCGGCGGCTTCCGTCACGACGTTCTCGTGGGGCTCGTTCCCGGCGGCCGGCGTGGGCTGGGCG
>KL571246.1:35368-37050 GCA_000715855.1 Actinoplanes liguriensis | reverse complement strand
GCGTGGGCTTCGGGGCTCGGATCAACTGGTCGGCCGGGGTGAGTTTGGCGGCTCGGGATCGGGCGGCTTCCGCCAGCGCGGCGGCCGCCTGGGCCTCGGTCTGGCGGGCGCGCTCCGGGGCGGTCTGTGCCACCCAGGCGCCGACCGCGGTGGCGTGGAACTCCGGAATGTCGGTGGGCGTCGGGAGACGGCGACGGCCCGGGCGTGCGGCCGGCTGAGGCGCGGGCTCAGCGATGATCGCGGGGCTCTCCCCCAGCAAACTCAGCGGAGTTCCCGGCGCCGGCTTCTGAGCACCGGGCGCGGCTACGTCCGCCACCAGAACGCCGGGCGCGGCGACATCTGCCGCCGGGGCGCCAGGTGTGACGACAGCTGCCATCGGAACGCCGGGTGTGACGACAGCTGCCGCCGGGGCGCCGGGTGTGACGGCATCTACCGCCGGGGCGCCGGGGGCGGTGACGTCTGCTGCCAGGGATCGGGGCGGGATCGGGAGGGCGCCGGGGACCACCGGGGTGAGGGCGTTCGGGAGGATGCCGGTCGGCGGGGCGGTCATGGTCGTACCGGATGGGGTGTCTTCGGCCACGGCGGAGCCGGCGGCAATCGGCGTACCGGAAGAAAGGGGGGAAGCCGGAAGCGACTCGCCCACCTCGCCGTCGGCGCCGTTGGGCGGCCAGGCGAACTGGGGCAGCGCCGGGGGCCGGACCGGCTGATGAGAATCAGCCAGCGTGCGGGGGCGGTGAGCCCCGCCCTGCCCGAAGCCACGCTTGCGTCCCTGACCGAAACCGAGCAGTACGCCGGGGCCGAAGGGCGATGCGGGCGCATCCGGGGCTTCGAGGGCGCGGCGCGGCAGCGGGGCGCCGATGGCCAGCATCAGGTCGGGGACCTGGCTTGGCTCGACGACGTAGACGATCTCGCGCCGGCGCGACGGCAGGGTGAGCACGATCACGCCGCCCATCAGCAGGATCGCGCCCAGTGAGAGCAGACCCCAGGCGGCGGGGTCGAGCCAGCCGGGCCGGGCCTCGACGGTGCCGTTGAGGCGGATGCCGCGTTCGCCGGTGGCGTTCATGATCACCAAGCTGTAGTCGCCGGTGAGCTCCGCCGGGGTCCAGCGGAGCGTGCCGCCGCCGGTGCGGGTCCAGAAGTCCTGGTGGCCCGGGGCGGACGGCAGGGCCTGCCTGCCGTCGACGCGGACGGTGGAGATCGGCAGCTCGCCGGTGCCCACCTGAACGCCGCTGACCTCGGAGTACGGCACGCCGCTCAGGTATTCGGCGACGTCTCCGGAGGGGGCCAGCCCGACGAAGGCCGGGCCGCCGGCGGTGAGCGCGTTGATCCGCAGCTCGGTGTCGCCGATCCGGGCGAAGGAGGCGTCGTCACGGAGCAGACGGTCGACGTCGGGCACCACGATCGCGTACCCGGGTGTGCCGAGTCGCTGCAGCTCAGCGCTGTACGCGCCGCCCGCGTCGCGGTGCCGCAGGGCAGCCCACAGGCACCCGCCCGCCAGCAGCGCGGGCAGTCCGATCGTCAGTAGCAGCATGCCGAGGACCGGCCGGATCAGCCGCATCGTTAATTCCCCCTTCTCGGGCCCCACTGCGCGCACCATACCGAGGCAAATAGCCCCAAAATGGGCAAACGAGCAGCCCGCCCTCGATAGATACGGCAAGGGCCCATTTCCGTACGGAAATGGG
>KL571246.1:34189-35165 GCA_000715855.1 Actinoplanes liguriensis | reverse complement strand
GCAAGGGCCCATTTCCGTACGGAAATGGGCCCTTGACCGAAAAAGGGAACCGGGAGAACTAGTGAACCGTGGCGGTCATCGTGAACGTGCTCTGATCGATGTCGGACGTGCGCGCGGTGAACTTGAACGTCCAATCCCCCGCCTGCGGCAGCGCGATGTCCCCGATCGCGTGGAAGTCGGTGATCCGCAGCAGCGGGATCTCGATCGGCTCGATGCCCTTGGCCGGCAGAGCAGCGGTCGCCTTCCACTCGACCACCGGCAGCGGCTTGTTGTCCGGCGTGTACGCATACAGGTGCATCGAGTTGTTCCCGACCGTGGCCGGATAGAGGTCCACCTGCAGCGACATGGCCTTGTCGGTGAGCGTCTGGGTGACCGTGGTGTCGGTGGTCGTGGTTTGCGCGGCGTCCGCGGTGCGCGGCGGCGAGATCTGCACCAGCGCCGCGGTGACGCCCAGCACGATCGCGGTGATCCCGAGCTCGGCCAGCACCACCCGGCGCAGCACCCGCGGCGACTCCTCGGCCGCCCGCTTCTTGACCAGGTTGCGGGAGAACGCGGCCACCGCGATCACGATCGCCGCGAGCGCGACCTTGACCAGGATCAGCCGCCCATACGTGCTGTTGAACAGCCCGTTCAGCGTGGAGACCTCGATCAGCGCCTGAACCACGCCGGCGAAGATCAGCGCGCCGACCGCGGTGAACGCCCAGCGCGACCAGATCGGCAGGATCGCGCCCAGCTCCCGGCCGGTGGCCCGGGGCAGCAGGAACGCGAAGAGCATGACCAGCCCGCCCAGCCAGACCGACATGGCGGCCAGGTGCAGCGCGTCCAGCACCACCGAGACGCCGGCCACCGGGGAGGCGGTCGGGTGCCCGGTCAGCGGCCAGGTGGCGAGCGCGGCCACGCCGAGGACGCCGAGCAGGGCCAGGTCCAGCTTCGACTCGCCGCCCGCGCCGACCAGCAGCGGCCGGAGCAGGAAGCT
>KL571246.1:33743-33951 GCA_000715855.1 Actinoplanes liguriensis | reverse complement strand
GCGGCCGGAGCAGGAAGCCGGCGGCCACCACGACGGCGAGGCGGACCAGCATCACCGCGCCGAACGTGCTGCCCAGCACGTCGCGCAGGTCACCGACCCGGACGTCGAAGAGACCGGTGCCCAGCGTGTACGGCGCCTGGAGCCAGATCGCCAGCACGGTGCTGCCGGCGACCAGGCCGATGCCGGTCCAGACCTGTCTCTTATACAC
>KL571246.1:32737-33495 GCA_000715855.1 Actinoplanes liguriensis | reverse complement strand
TGTGTATAAGAGACAGGGCCAGAGCAGCGCGAGCACGAGCACCGGGCCGATCAGCAGGACGAGACCCGTGTACCCCAGATATTTCCCGACCGGGATCAGGCCCCGGACGAGCGGATCGACCTTGACGTCATCGGAGACGTCCGCCGACGGGGGCGTCGACGCCGCGCCGACCGAATAGGTGATCGTGCCGCCGACCGGGTGCGTGTCCGCGGACACCACTCGAAAGGTGACCAGGTACGTCCCGCGGCCGCCGCCGGACCGCAGCGGAATCGTCACGGTGTCGCCGTCCACCGTGGGCTCGCCCTGATCGGCGCGCGACCCGTCCGGCGCGATCACCCGGATCTTGCCGGAGAGCAGCTGCACGGACTCGCTGAACGTCAGGGTCACCTTGTTGGGGGCGTCCGGCACGATGTTGCCGTTATTCGGGTCGCTGCTGACCAGCGCGGCGTGCGCGCTGGCCGGCCCGGCCGAGAACAGCACGCCGATCATGCCGATCAGCAGGCCGAGGAGGACTGTCGCTCCCCGGCGTCGGTCAACGGTCATGACGGCCATGTTCTCCGATCACCATCCGTTCGGCCACGTGCGGGTGGTCGCGCGCGGCCTACGCATGGTTCCAGATCCAGCCGGGACGCGTACCATGCCCACTCGTGACGGCTGGTGAGCAGGAAACGGACGAGACCACCGCGCTGGCGCTGGCCGCCCGCGACGGCGACCCGGTCGCGCAGGCCGCGTTCGTGCGCGCCACCCAGACCGAGGTG
>KL571246.1:21968-32495 GCA_000715855.1 Actinoplanes liguriensis | reverse complement strand
ATCTCACCCAGGAAACGTACCTCCGTGCGTTCCGGGCGCTCGACACGTTCCAGGGGCGGTCGACCGTGCGGACGTGGCTGCTCGGCATCGCGCGGCGCACCTGTGCGGATCATCTGCGCGCGGTGGTACGACGGCGCAGGCTGGACGTCCGGCTCGCCGCGCAGGCCGCCACGGAGGGGCCCGCGCCGGACCCCGCACACCGGTTGAGCAGCGCGGATCTGCTGGGCCGGCTCAGCGACGAGCGGCGGACCGCGTTCGTGCTGACCCAGGTGCTCGGATTGTCGTACGCGGAAGCCGCCGAAGTTGAGAATGTGCCGGTGGGCACGATTCGCTCCCGGGTGGCCCGGGCCCGCGACGAATTGATCACCGCGGTGTCGAAAGCTCAGGCGAGCTGAGAGTTCTCTGGGAAGCGCGATGATCGGGAACTGACGCCGGATCATCACCGTCTAACGGGGCGTGACCATGGAAACCACTACGCGGCCGGCGATCTGGCCGTGGATCTCCACGCTGGCCCGGCTAGGGCTTGCCGCCGTCTGGCTGGTCGCCGGCGCCACCAAAGTCGGTGACCTGGCAGCGTCGGCGCGAGCGGTGAACGCGTATGACCTGATGTCCTACGACGTGGCCAAGGTCGTCGGCGGGGTCCAGCCGTTCCTGGAGATCGCGCTCGGCGTCCTGCTGCTGATCGGCCTGTCGACACGGCTCACCGCCACGATCTCCGCCGTGCTCCTGGTGATCTTCATCGCCGGGATCGTCTCGGCCTGGTCGCGCGGGCTGCGCATCGACTGCGGGTGCTTCAGCTCGGGCGGCGAGCTGGGCGCCGGGCGGAACACGCAGTATGGCTTGGACATCCTGCGTGACCTCGGTTTTCTGGCACTCTCCGGGATCCTGCTGTGGCGGCCGCGGTCCCGTTTCTCGATCGATGGCGCGCTGATGGGGGAGTCGTCTTGAGCAAGGGCAACCGGGACCGGGCGGAGAAGGCCCGCCGGATCGTCGAGCAGCAGAAGGCCGCGGACAAGCGGCGCAAAGTCACCCTCTGGACGTCGGTGGCGGTGGTCGCGGTGCTGGTCATCGCCGGTCTCGTCGGCTACACGACGCTCTCCGAGCAGGACAAGGCGACCACCGGCGCGCTGGTCACGCCGGCCTCCGCGGTCGACGACGGCACCGCGTTCGCGGTCGGCACCGGGCCGGTCACCGTCGATGTGTACGAGGACTTCATGTGTCCGATCTGCAACAACTTCGAGAAGCAGAGCGGCGCCACCCTCAAGCAGCTGATCACCGACAAGAAGATCACCATGCGGTATCACCCGGTGTCGATCCTGGACGACGCATCGAACGGCACGCAGTATTCGACCAGGGCCGCCGGGGCCGCCGCGGCCGCCGCCGACGAGGGCAAGTTCACCGAGTTCCACGACGTGCTCTACGCGAACCAGCCCGAGGAGAACAGTGACGGGCTCGGCAACGACAAGATCATCGAGCTGGCGAAGTCGGTAGGCTTGACGAGTGACAAGTTCGCTACCGCCGTCAACGCTGGTACGTACAAGCCATGGGCGACAAAGGTGACCGAGACGTTCTCGTCGCGCGGCTTCGACGGCACCCCGACGATCGTGATCAACGGAACCAAGCTGACCGGGCCCAAGGACACCGTCCCGACCACCGACCTGATCACCCAGACGATCGCGAAGGCGGCCGGGTGAGACGGTTCCTCGTGACGCTCGTCGTGGCCGGTGCGGTTCTCGCGCCGGCCACGGCCGCGTTCGCGCACGGCGGCGAGGGGGCGAACGTCACGTCGTACCGGACCACGGTCGGCGGCATCGACAGCCCGATGGACGGGCTCACCGTCCGCACGGTCGAGGGCGGCGCGCGGCTCGAGCTGGTCAACGACACCGGCCGGTCGATCGAGGTCCTCGGGTACTCCGGCGAGCCGTACCTGGAGCTTCGCCCCGACGGCGTCTATCAGAACACCTCCTCCCCCGCGACCTACGTCAACCAGACGCTGGCCGGCGACACGCCCGTCCCGGCGACGGCCGACGTCACCATGCCGCCGACCTGGCAGAAAGTTTCCTCCGGCACCACGATCCGATGGCACGACCAGCGGACGCACTGGCTGGGCACGGCCCGGCCGCCCCAGGCGGTGGCCGATCCTGATCACGAGCATCGCCTGCGGGAGTGGGCGGTGCCGCTACGCGATCAGATCCGGGTGTTCGAGATCCGGGGGACGCTGGACTACGAGCCGCCGCCGATGACCTGGGCCTGGTGGGCGGGCACGGCCCTGCTCGGCCTGCTCCTCACGGCCCTGGTCCGCTTCCGGTCCGGCCTGGTCGTGCCGCTCGCGGTGGTCGCGGGCCTGTCCGTTTTCGGGTACGCGGTGATGCGCGGCCTGGACGGCGCCGGCTGGTCCGGGGTACTGCTGGTGACGGGCGCGCTCGCCCTCGGCACGGCGTGGAAGCATCCGCCGTTCTTCCTGGCGTTGTCCGGGTTCGTGCTGGCGGCGTTCGCGGGTTTCGGCAGCTCCGACGCGTTCCTGGCCGCCGTGGTGCCGGCCGTGGGCCCGGGCTGGCTGGCACGCGCCTGCGTGGCGGTGACGATCGCCGCGGGTGGCGCGCTGGCGTTGACCGGCCTCCTCCGCATGCGCGACGCCGTCCCCGAGCCGTCACCCGCCCCGGCGGTGGCGAGCGACTAGGGTGGCCTGAGACGACGCCCGGGTAGGTCTTGGGAGGAACCGGTGTATCTCCACCGTCTGCGTATCAGTAATGTGCGCGGCTTCCAAGAGGTCGATCTCACCTTCGAACTCGCCGCGCCGGGTGGTGTCGGCGCTCGTCATCCGGGCTTCATTGTGATCGCAGGACGGAACGGCTCGGGTAAAACGACTCTCCTTCGCGCCGCGGCGACGGTTCTGGCCGGTCCCGTGGTCAGCGCCAATCTGACCGAAGGTGTACGGGATTGGGTGTCGCACGGCGCTTCGATCGCAGCGGTCCATGGCGATGTCCAGCCGACGGGTGATGAGTTCGACAAGACAACACGTCGCTTCGATGCACGGCTGAGGTGGGAACGAGCTGAAGGGGCATACGCCCGGCCACATATTGACTGGTCGGATTCGTTCGGTGAGCGCAATCCCAACATACCCACCGCCGAGCACTCGCTTTGGACACCTCATCCCCGAGGGTGGTTCTCCGCCGGATACGGACCATTCCGCCGACTCGCGGGGACCAGCGGTGAAGTCGCACGCTTGGTGGCCGGAGACTGGACCATTGCACGGTTCGCCACCCTGTTCCGGGAGGAAGCCTCGCTCGCCGAGACCGTTCCCTGGCTGCAGCAGGCCAACTACCGGGCACGGTCGGGGCAATCGCGCTACGCCGAGTTGGAACGGCGCTTCACCTCTCTCCTCAATCACGGCCTCTTTCCTGACGGATACGCGGCGCATCGGGTTGACCCGGACGGGCTCTGGATGGGCCGGCCCGGCGACGAGCCGATCCAGATCGAGGAACTGAGTGATGGTTACCGCAGCGTCACAGCCCTGATCACTGATGTCGTCCGGCAGATCGATGCCTGCTACAACGGTTCGATTCCGTGGGCAGAGGACGGCAGCCCACGAATCGATTGCTCCGGGGTTGTCCTGATCGACGAAATCGACGCTCATCTGCACGTCTCCTGGCAGAAGCGGATCGGGCCGTGGCTGCGGGAACACTTCCCGAACATTCAGTTCATCGTGACCACGCACAGCCCTTACATCTGCCAGAGCGCCTCCCCCGGCGGCCTCATCCAGCTCCCCGGGCCGAACGACGACTTCGCGCCCCGGGTCGTTCCGGACGAGCTCTATCGGCGAGTGGTCAACGGCAGCGCGGACGACGCCGTACTGACGGAATTGTTCGGTCTCGAATCGCCCTACTCACAGCGGGTCGACGAGCTTCGGGCCGAACTGACCCGCCTCGAACGACTCGCGATCCGTGGCGATGCCCGGCCGGACGACATGGAGCGGCTCACCGACCTCACCGAGGAGTTGTCGCCCTCTCCCAGCAGCCGGGCCCGCGACATCCTCGGTGGGGACGCGTGATCCCCTTCGCCCGGCAGCCACTTCCGGCCGAGCTGTCGGCCACCCTCGCCGCCCGGACCGCCCAGCTCCGGAGCAGCACCGACCGGTATGGCGACGCACGGAAAGCCTGGACGTCCGCCGGATCGACCCGGCGCGGCTTGAAACGGCACCTGAGCACGGCCTGCATCCGACCGGCCTTCTGCATGTACTGCCACGAGAGCCGGGGCACGGACGTCGACCACTACGAGCCGATCAAACGGGATCCGCTGCGGACCTTCGACTGGCACAACCATCTCTTGGCCTGCTCATACTGCAACCAGCAGGCGAAGCAGGAGGTGTTCCCGCTGGATCCGGCCGGCAGACCGCTCCTGCTGGACCCCGCGAGCGACGACGCAGCCGACCACATGACGCTGGCCTCGACCGGTGAGTTCATCGATCTCACGCCGCGTGGCGCGGAGACCATCGCGGTGCTCGGGCTGAACCGGCGCGGCGAGCTGGTCCAGGCGCGATACCGGTCATGGCGGGGAGTGGTCCGGATTTTCGAGCAGGCGGCTCGGGCCGAGACCGTGCTCAGCGTGGACGACCTCGAGGACCTGCGATTCCTGCCCGTGGTGGACGCTTTCCACCACTTCGCGCACGACATCGCGACGGGCCGGCTTCCGCTCAAAGGGGTGCGGGCGGGGATCGTGTCGTACGCGCAAAGGAACTTGACTTTGATCCGTGCCCTTTTCTCTGCCTGTCGCCTCTAGCGGCCGCGGCTGTTGAGGTAGCCGAGGATGACCGCGGTCCACCAGGCGATCTGGGAGATGAGTGTGGCGGCGGTGGCTCGGGTCAGCAGGGCCGTGGGTGGTGTGGGGTGGCGGCTCAGCTCGGACAGGAGCACGCCGGCGTAGATGCCGTTGAGGCCGACGACCAGCACCGCGATCGCTTTCGGGCCGGCCGGGACGCCCAGGAACAGGCCGGAGACCAGCAATCCGGCGAAGCCGGCCCAGGTCGGGACGTGGGCGCCGTGCGCGGTGCGCAGCACGTCGGCGAGGGTCGCGCGGCCGGTCAGCCAGAGGAAACCGAGCCAGTCGACGAGCAGGACCGCGCCGAAACCGACGACCACCGAGCCCAGGTGCACGAAGAGCGCCACAGCCAGCCCAGCACGACGACGGCGGCACCCCACACCGGCGAGGCGGGGCGCCGATGCCGGCCAGTTACGACAACCACACCTGGGAGACGGCGGCCCGGCCCGCGGACAACACAAAACCGCGACCCGGGTCGAACGCCGGCCCGGCCGGGTGTAGACCGTGGGTGGGTCCGCCGCCGGGCGATCGTTCCTAGCGTCGGTCACATGATTGAAGTCGACGGATTGGTGAAGCGATTCGGGACGACGACCGCGGTGGACGGGTTGTCGTTCGAGGTGCGAGCCGGGCGGGTGACCGGGTTCCTCGGGCCGAACGGGGCCGGCAAGTCCACCACGATGCGGATGATCCTGGGGCTGGACCGGCCCACCGCGGGACGGGCCACCGTGGGCGGCAAGCCCTACCGGGAGCACCGGGCGCCGCTGACGGTGGCCGGCGCGTTGCTCGAAGGCAAGGCCGTCCATCGGGGGCGGACGGCCCAGGAGCACCTGCTGGGGCTGGCCCGGACGCACGGGATCCCGCGGAGCCGGGTGGACGCGCTGCTCGACGAGGTCGGGCTGGCCGGGATCACCAAGCGGGCCGGGACCTTCTCGCTCGGGATGGGTCAACGGCTCGGGATCGCGGCGGCGCTGCTCGGGGATCCGGCGGTCGTGATCCTGGACGAGCCGGTGAACGGGCTGGACCCGGACGGGGTCCTGTGGATCCGGACGCTGCTGGGACGGCTGGCGGCGGAGGGTCGTACCGTCCTGATCTCCAGCCATCTGATGAGCGAGATGGCGGTGACCGCGGACCACCTGCTGGTGATCGGAAACGGGCGTCTGCTCGCGGACACGGGCATCGACGCGCTGCTGACGCGGGCGACCAGCCTGGTGCGCTCGCCGGACGCGACGCGGCTGCGCGAGGTGCTCACCGGGCAGGGCGCGACGGTGACCACACGGGAGACGGGGCTGCTCGAGGTCGCCGGGATGGACGTCGAGCGGATCGGCGCGGTGGCGGCCGAGCACCGGCTCGTGGTCTACGAGCTCACCCCGGTCAAGGCGTCGCTGGAGCAGGCGTACATGGAGCTGGTGCGGTCATGATCAAGGTGACGTTTCCCCGGGTCCTGCACGCCGAGCTGGGCAAGCTCCGTGCCCTGCGCTCCACCTGGGTGCTGTTCGGCACGATCGCGATCCTGACCGTCGCGCTGGCCGGGACGATCGGCTGGAACGCGAACCGGCTCCCCGGCGCGTCCAACACCCCCGCCGAGCTGATCAGCCGCGCGTTCCTCGGGATCGACGTGTTCTCCCTGCTCCTGGGGGCGTTCGGGATCATGATGGTGACCGGTGAGTACAGCTCGGGGCTGATCCGGTCGACGTTCGCGGCGGTCCCGCGGCGGGCGGCCGTGCTCGGGGCGAAAACGGCCGCGCTGGCCGTGCTGGCCGTCCCGGTGATGCTCCTGGTGGGCGTCGTCTCACTGGTGGTGAGCCAGTCGTTCGCGCCCGCGGCCGCCCGGCTCGGGGCGGGTGACCCCGGCGTGCTGCGGGCGATCGTCGGTGCGGGCGCGGCGCCGGTGGCGCTGGCGCTGATCGGACTCGGGCTGGGCGCGCTGCTGCGGCACACGGCCACCGCGCTCACCGTCTACGTCCTGCTCATCCTGGTGGCGCCGGCCGTGCTCAGCCAGACGCTGCCCGCCTCGGTCGGGGACCACGTGCTGAAGTACATCCCGGTCGCGGCGGCGCAGGCGCTCTACGCGGTGCGAGACGGCGGGAATCCGTTCACGATGCTGAACCCCGGGCCGGCGGCGCTGGTCACGGCCGGCTGGGTGCTCCTGGCGCTGGCCGCCGGTGGGATCGTGCTCTGGAGACGGGATCCGTAAGTGGTCCACACTGGGCGGATGAGACCGCGGGCGGTGGACGCCGGGATCGCCACGCTGGCCGCCCTGGCCTGCGGAATCATCCTGACCGGGCGGACCGGCGCGACGGTCACGGCGACCGGCCCGGCCGACTGGGTCGCGGCGGTGCTGCTGCCCGTCCCGCTGATCTGGCGGCGGGACGCGCCGGTGCCGGTCTTCGTCCTGGTCACCGTTCTCTGCTGGAGCTCGCAGGCGGCCGGGTTGCAGAATCCGGCCGCGCTGCTGGTCCCGCTGCTGGCGCTGCACTCCCTGGCCCGGCATCGACCGGCCCGATACGTCTGGCCCGCCGTGGTCGTCACCGTGCTGCCGGGGCTCGGCGCGCGGGAGAACTGGGTGGCGGTCGCGGCGGTGGCGGCGCTCGTGGTCGCCACCGCGCTGGTCGGGATCAGTCAGCGGACGCGTGCGGCGTACCTCCGGGAATTGGAGGACCGGGCGCGGCGCCTGGAGATCGAACGGGACCAGCAGGCACGTCTCGCCGTGGCCGAGGAACGGGCGCGCATCGCGCGGGAGATGCACGACGTGGTGGCGCACCACATCTCGGTCATGATCGCCCTGTCGGACGGGGCGGCGGCTGTCTCTTATACACAGACAGACCGAGATGCGCCGGCTCGTCGGCCTGACCCACGATTTTTCCGGTACGCCGATCGCCCGCACCCCTCAGCCCGGCCTCGCCGACATCGACGCGCTGGTCGAGCGCCTGCGGGCTGCCGGCCTCACCATCGCGCTCGTCAGCGAGGGCACGCCGGGCGACTGGGGACCCGGGGCGGGCCTCGCGATCTACCGCGTCGTCCAGGAAGCGCTGACCAACGTGCTCAAACACGCCGCTCCCGGAGCCGACGCCGAGGTGACCTTGCGCTACGAACCGTCCCATATCGACATAACGGTCATCGACGACGGCGCGGGTCACACCGCACCGGTTCCGGACGCCGACGGGCGCCACGGCCTGGCCGGCATGCGGGAGCGCGTCGCGGCCTACGACGGGCGGCTCGAAGCCGGGCCACGCCCGGGCGCCGGCTGGCGGGTGCACGCGACGCTGAGGTTCCGATGAGCGTCTCCGTGCTGCTGGTGGACGACCAGCCGCTGCTCTCCCTCGGCTTCCGGCTGGTGCTGGAGGCGCAACCGGACATCACGGTGGTCGGCGAGGCCGGCGACGGGGCGCAGGCGATCCGGATGACGCGGGCGCTGCGACCGGACGTGGTGCTCATGGACGTACGGATGCCGGTCCTGGACGGCATCGAGGCGACCCGGCAGATCATCGCGTCCGGAAGCGCCGCCCGGGTCCTGATCCTGACCACCTTCGACCTGGACGAGCACGTCTACGCCGCACTGCGCGCCGGAGCCAGCGGATTCCTGCTCAAGGACGTGCCGCCGGCCGGCCTGATCAGCGCGATCCACGCGGTCGCGGGCGGACACGCGGTCGTCGCCCCCGCGGTCACCCGGCGGTTGCTGGACACGTTCCTGCCACACCTGCCACCGGAGGGTGGGCAGGCGTCATCGAAGACGGACCGGCTCACCGAACGGGAACGGGAAGTCCTCGTCCTGGTGGGCCGGGGCCGCTCGAACGGAGAGATCGCCGAGGAGCTGCACGTCTCCGAGGCGACCGTGAAGGCTCACGTCGGACGGCTGCTCGGCAAGCTCGAGTTACGCGACCGGGTGCAGATCGTCGTCTACGCCCACGAGAACCGGCTGGTCTAGCCCTGGATCGCGATGTCGTCCACGTTGACGTTGACGGCCAGGACACGCAGGCCGTAGCTCTCCACCGCCTCGGTCACCTTCGCCTGCACGGCGCCGGTCACCTCCGCGACGATGGTGCCGGCGGCGAGCACGACCACGACGTTCACGGTCGCGGTGCCGTCCTTGACCTCGGCCGAGACGCCCCGGCTGCCGTCACCGACGGTGTCCAGGCCGACCTTGTCCAGCACGCTGTTGAAGAAACGGGCGACATCGCCACCCAGGTCCGCGACGCCGGGCACGGTGCGTGCCGCCGCGGCGGCGATCTTCTCCACCACTTCGCCGGAGACGGTGGTGCTGCCGTTCGCGGTAGTTCCGCCAGTGGGCTCGGTCATGACCCTTGTTCTCCGCTCTTGACGCAGATTGCGCGACTCCGCGGGGAGCGTACTGAAGATCCGCGGCAGACCGCCAGACCGGTATCCGACTGTCCGTAGCGGAACACGTGAATTCGCACCGTCCACGGTGGTCAGAATGCGGAAAACGGTGGGATCAAGTTGCTTCGAAACGGATTCCGACATCGGCCTCTAGCTGGGAAAACGTGGCACATTCGCGGGCTTCGGAGGCCGGTAACGTGGCATTAACAGCCACGGGAGGCGTCATGGAGAATGACCACTACGGCGATGAGCTGACCCTGCGGTTGTCCGGCATCGCCGACATCACCGCGCTCGACGACGATCTGGCCTTGACAACCTTCATGCGCGACCTCGTGACCCGGATCGGCATGACCGTCATCGCCGGCCCGATGGTCGCCACCGAGGGCGGCCCACCGGAGAAGTCCGGCAAATCGGCTGTCGTGATCCTGGCCGAGTCGCATGCCGCGATCCACACGTACCCCCACTTGCGGGAGATCTTCGTCAACGTCTTCTCCTGCAAGCCGTTCCGCGAGGCGGACGTGCTGGCCGAGTTCCGCCGCCTGGTCGGCGACTTCCGGATCAGCGAGCACCTCCTGCGGCGCCGCGGCGAGGAGTGGCCACGCGATCTGGCTGCGGCGGAGCAACTCTGGAGCGGCCACCGGACCGCACTATCGTCGGTGCATGACTGAAAACGTGCGTCTCAGCGCCGGCGACGCCGCGCCCGACTTCACCCTTCCCACCGACACCGGCGAGAGCCTCTCGCTGAAGGACCTGCGCGGGCGCAAGGTCGTGCTCTACGCCTACCCTGCCGCGATGACGCCCGGCTGCACCAAGCAGGCCTGCGACTTCCGCGACTCACTCGCGTCGCTGCAGGCCGCCGGGTACGAGGTGGTCGGCATCTCCCCCGACAAACCGGCCAAGCTGGCGAAGTTCCGCGAGCACGACGCGATCACGTTCCCGCTGGTCAGCGATGAGGACAAGAGCGTCCTGATCTCCTACGGCGCGTTCGGCGAGAAGCAGCTCTACGGCAAGACGGTCACGGGCGTGATCCGTTCCACGTTCGTCATCGACGAGAACGGCGCCATCGAGCGAGCCCTCTACAACGTCAAGGCCACCGGCCACGTCGCCAAACTCCGCCGCGACCTCGGCCTCGACTGACCGCGTCCGCATTTTCGCCCGGCCCGTCCGAACTTCGGGAAAGTCCGCAGGTCCGGCCCCTGCTCGCCGATGAGGAGGGCACTCCACACCGGCGCGGCGGATCCCGGACTCACGGCGGTCGTCATGCGGTAGCCAACCCGCAAGGCGGCCGCCGTGCATGGTTTCACCCCGATCAAAATCAAGAACCTCATGTCCTACCTCCGCTGTGGTCCATGTCCGCCGCTCCCGCGGGGACCC
>KL571246.1:20591-21614 GCA_000715855.1 Actinoplanes liguriensis | reverse complement strand
GCGCGTCCCGCTCCCCGGCTGGCACTCACGGTCACCACAGAGCCTGAAATGAACCGCCAACGCCAGCCGACCAGCCGCACCAACCCGCAGCGCGCGTCCCGCTCCCCGGCTGGCACTCACCGTTGTTATGGGGCGCGGATAACCACGGTCAGGGCCAGCCGGCCTGCCCCGGGCCGCGTCGCGTGCAACGCCCGGCCGGGGGTTGCGGGCGGTCGGCTGGTGCTGACGGTCGAGAACTGGCGCGCGAAGAACCGTCAGTGTCGGCCGGGGGTGCTACGGGCGTACGGGGAAGGCGGGTTTGGAAAGGTGTTTGGGGCGGCGCAAGCCGGCTGCCCGGAGCCGAGCCGCCACCTCCCGGGACGACACCAGCGTCGCGCCGAGCCACAGGGCGCTGCGGAAACGGGCCGCCGGCACGTCGTAGTGGTCCCGGTCGAAGGCGCGGCGCGGTGACCCCAGCATCTCCGCGAAAGCGTGCAACTCCGCATAGGAGACGTCGCTGACCAGGTGTGACCAGAGGTGGCCACGGCCCGGCCAGCGCGGCTCGTCGATGAGGATCAAAGGTCGATCTCGAGGAGTTCGGTGCGACGGTCGGCGGCGAGGCCGCGAACGTCCGGCGCACCGACTCGGGCGGCATCCGCGGCCTGGTCGTCGGGCATGGTCTGGGACTGCCGCTCGGCGGTGACCCGGGCCAGGTAGTGCTCGACCTCGCGCTTGCGGATCGTCTCGTCCCAGCCGAGCACCCCGCCCATGATCCGCGCGGCGTGTTCGGCGGACTCGGTGCCGCGGTGGGTGGTCTCGAACGAGATGCGGGTGCGGCGGGTGAGCACGTCGTCGAGGTGCAGGGCGCCCTCGGCGAGCGCCGCGTACGCGATCTCGGCCGCCAGGTATTCCGGCGCGCCGTCGAGCGGGACGGCCAGCGTCGGGTCGGCCTCCATCATCGCGAGGAGGTGGACGGTGAGCGTTCCGTACCGCTCCAGCAGGTGCTCGACGACCCCGGTGGTGACGCCGTGGCGGCGGGCCAGT
>KL571246.1:19533-20386 GCA_000715855.1 Actinoplanes liguriensis | reverse complement strand
CATGTCCTGCCGGTCACGCCAGGCGGCGGCGTAACCGTCCGCCCCTAGCAGCGGCAACTGGTCGGTGCGGGACGCACGGAACTCGCCGCCGAGCCGCCGGACCGCCTGGTCGATCACGTCGGCGGCCATCACCCGGTACGTCGTGTATTTCCCGCCGGCGACCAGGAGCAGGCCGAGCATCGGCTCGACGACGGCGTGCTCGCGGGACAGCTTCGACGTCGAGTCGGCCTCGCCGGAGAGCAGCGGGCGCAGCCCGGCGTAGACGCCCTCGATGTCGTCCGTGGTCAGCGGCCGGTCGAGCACCGTGTTGACCTGGTCGAGCAGGTATCGGATGTCGCGCGCGGAGGCGGCCGGGTGGGAGCGGTCGAGCTCCCAGTCGGTGTCGGTGGTGCCGATGATCCAGTGGCCGCCCCACGGCAGCACGAACAGCACCGACGTGGCGGTACGCAGGATCAGCCCGGCCTCGCCGGTGATCGCCGAGCGGGGCACGACCAGGTGCACCCCCTTGGACGCGCGGACCCGCAGGCCGGGGCGGACGCCGACGTCGCGGAGCATCTCCGACATGTCGTCGCTCCACACGCCGGTGGCGGCGACCACGGTTTTCGCGCGGACCTCGAACTCCTCCGACCCGGGGGACTCCAGGTCCTTCACGCGGACGCCGACCACCTCGCGCGCCTCGCGCACGAACCCGGTGACCCGGGCGCTGGTGACCACCGCGGCACCCTGTGCGGCCGCGGTGCGGGCCAGGTTGACCACCAGACGGGCGTCGTCCATCTGGCCGTCGTAGTAGCGGATGGCGCCGGCGATCTTGTCGGCGCGCAGGCTGGGGAAGAGGTGGCGGGCGCCGTCGCGG
>KL571246.1:13525-19407 GCA_000715855.1 Actinoplanes liguriensis | reverse complement strand
AGATGTGTATAAGAGACAGGTTTCGGCGGGCTCGCGGACGGCAGCGGGACCAGGATCGGCACCGGCCGGACCAGGTGCGGGGCGAGGCGGGTGGCGAGCAGGCCGCGCTCGGTGAGCGCCTCGTGCACCAGGTGCAGCTCGAGCTGCTCCAGGTAGCGCAGGCCGCCGTGGATGAGCTTGCTGGATCGGCTGGAGGTGCCGGCGGCGAAGTCACGGGCCTCGACCAGCGCCACCTTCAGCCCGCGGGAGGCGGCGTCGACCGCCGCGCCGGCGCCGGTGACTCCGGCCCCGATCACCAGGACGTCGAAGTTTTCGTCACGCAGCCGCCGCAGGTCGGACGCGCGGCGGATCGGGGAGAGACGGCCGGCCGTATAGCGGGAGACGGAGGGATCACGCACCCGTCCCACGTTAGCCCTCACCGGTGTCACCCAGGCGGAGGAATGTGGTCCGGCCCACACGTGGCAGGGCCAGCGATTAGCGTCCCCATCATGCGCCGCACCGCCGCCGCGGTCCTGCTGATCTGGGCAGTCGTCCTCGCCAGTTGCGCGTTCCTGATGAAGCCCGGGGAAGCCGCCACCGCCGGTTTCGCGCTGCGCTTCGAGGCGAACACCAACGGCTCGATCCTGCTCCGGGGCAACGCCAGTCTGGTCTGCCCGGCCCTCGACCCGGATTGTGTCGCCGGCCGGTCCGGGGCCGGGACGATGCTGAACGACAACGACTTCGCGATGGTCAACGCGGACGCCGACCACAGTCTGGCCACGATCAACGACAGCACCGCGACGGTCTCCCTGCCGCCGGGCAGCACGGTGCTCTTCGCCGGTCTCTACTGGAGTGGCGACACCACGGGCGCGCTCGCCCCGGCCAACAAGAACAAGGTCAAATTCAAGACCCCTTCCTCCGGTACGTCGTGGCAGGCGCTCACCGCGGGCACGGTCTACACGACGGGCACCGCGTACCAGGGCTTCGCCGACGTGACCGCGCTCGTCGCCGGGGCGGGCAGCGGCGTCTACGGGGTCGCCGACGTGCAGGCCGGCATCGGGTTCAACCGGTTCGCGGGGTGGGCGCTCGCGGTCGCGTACCGGAATCCGGCCGAGGTGCTGCGCGCGCTGCGGGTCTACGACGGCCTGGAGACGGTGAGCGGCACGGGCACCCTGGACATCCCGGTGAGCGGCTTCGAGACCCCGCACTCGGGCACGGTCCGCGCCGAGGTCGGGACGGTGGCGTACGAGGGTGATCTCGGCACGAAGTTCGATGCCCTGCGTCTCAACGGGCAGCCGATGTCGGACACCGCGAACCCGGTCGACAACTTCTTCAACAGCACGGTGAGCAGCGGCGGCGCGGCGGTCGGCGGGCGGGATCCGGGGTACTCCAACCTGTTCGGCGTCGACATCGACCAGCTCGACGCGACGGGCAAGCTGGGACACGCGGTCACCTCGGCGACGCTCACGCTCACCACCAGCGGCGACACGTACTACCCGGGTGTGGTCTCGTTCGCCATCGACCTTTACGCGCCGAAGCTCGTCACCACGATCACCGGCGCCGACCTGGACGGCGGCGACCTGCTGCCCGGTGACCTGATCGAGTACCGGATCGACGTACGCAACGACGGCAACGACATCGCGGACGGGACCGTGCTGTCGGACTCGATCCCGGCGTACACCAGTTATGTTCCCGGTTCGATGCGGGTCGCCGGGGCTGTCTCTTATACACAGAGACAGGTGTCGTTCCTGGTGCGGGTCGATCCGGGGGCGCCGCCCGGGTATGCGGTCACCAACCTGGTGAGCCTGAGCTACACCGGGCACACCGCCGGGGTGGGCGTCTCCGGGCTGGCCGGGACCGCCGCGAGCGTGGTCGCGCCGGCGCAGTCCGACCTGGCCGCGGCGCTGAGCGTCGCCCCGCCGGTGGTCCAGCAGGGCGCCTCGCCGGACGTCGTCCTCCTGGCGGTCGTGACCAACAACGGCGCCTCGACCGAGCCGGACGCGTGGGCCGAGCTGACCCTTCCGGCCGGGTCGAGCTTCGGCGTCCTGCCGGCCGGGTGCAGTGCGTTCGGGCTGGTGGCGACGTGTGGGTTCGGCACGCTGGCGCCGGGGACCCAGGCCACGGCCGCGATCCCCGCCACCGCCCTGGCCGGGAGTCTGCGGACGTACGGCACGAACACCGACCCGGCGCCGGCCAACAACACCGCCACCGTGACCGTCATCACGAATCAGGCGCCCCACGCGGCCGCGGACCCCGGCGCCGCCCCGGGGATCATCCCGGTCCTCGCCAACGACAGCGACCCGGAAGGCCGCCCGCTCACCGTCACGATCACCACGCCACCCGTGCACGGGACCGCGATCGTCCTGGCCGACGGCACGGTCTCCTACACCCCGGCGGCGGGCTGGGCCGGGAACGACCCGTTCACGTACACGGTGACCGACCCGGACGGCGGCGCCGCGAGCGCGGTCGTGACCGTCCGCACCCCGAACCAGGCGCCCCTCCCGATCGACGACGCGGCGGCGGTCAACACCGGCGGCACGGTCACCGTCCCGGTTCTCGCGAACGACAGCGATCCGAACGGCGATGCGCTCACCGTCACGGCGGTCACCGATCCGAACCATGGCGCGGTCGGCGTGACCGGCAACGCGATCGTCTTCACCCCGGTGCCGTCGTTCGTCGGGACGGCGGTCTTCACATACACGGTGAGTGACGGTCAGGCCTCCGCCACCGCCCAGCTGTCGGTGGCCGTGGCTAACGCGATCCCGACCGCGGGCAACGACGTGGCCACGGTCCCCTACCTCGGCAGCGCGTCGATCCCGGTGCTCGCCAACGACACGGACATCAACCTCAACGACATTCTGAGCATCGACTCGGTCGGCAGCCCGTCGCACGGCACCGCTACGAAGAACGGCCTGAACGTCGACTACCAGGCCGCGGCCGGCTTCTCGGGCGTCGACACGTTCGGCTACGTCGTCACTGACAGTCACAACGGCACGTCGCCGGGGCAGATCGCGGTCACCGTCGCCGACGCGCCGCCGACCGCGGTCGACCTCTCGACGACCACCCTGTACCTGACGGCGGTGGAGGTGCACCCGCTGGCCGGGGCGACCGACCCGAACACCGGCGACACGCTGTTCATCAGCGGCGCGAGCAACCCGGCGCACGGCACGGTCGTGCGCAAACCGAACGGCAAGCTCCTGTACACCCCGGATGCCGGGTGGTCGGGGGTCGACGGTTTCACGTACACGCTCAACGACGGGCAGGGCGGCACCGACACCGGCACCGTCACGATCGACGTGGGGAACGCCTCGCCGAACGCCGCGCCCGACTCGGTGACCCTGCCCGCGGGCGTGCCGTCGACGATCGACGTGCTGCTCAACGACGACGACCCGAACGGCGACCCACTGACGATCACGATCGACACGCCGGCGTCGCACGGGACCGCGACGGTGGTGGGCGGGCGGGTCGCGTACCAGCCGGCCGCCGGGTACGCCGGGCCCGACTCGCTGCACTACACGATCGTCGACGGGCCTGGCGACACGTCCGGCGCGACGGTCACGATCGTCCTGGTCAACGCGCCACCGACGGCCCGGGCGGACACCGCCTCCACCCCGACCGGCACCGCCGTCACGATCGATCCGCTCGGGAACGACGACGACCCCAACGGCGACGTGCTGACCCTGGTGGGCTGGACCGCGCCCGCGCACGGGACGGTCGTCGCCGGGCCCGGCCGGAGCGTGGTGTACACCCCGGCGGGCGGCTTCACCGGGACGGACGCATTCGGCTACACGATCACCGACTTGCACGGCGTGCCGGACTCCGCGGCGATCACCGTCGTGGTCCGCAACGCGCAGCCGGTCGCGGTGGACGACGCGTTCCGGGTGCGGGGCACGACCACGCTCCCGGTGGTCGCCAACGATCGCGACCCGAACACCGGGCAGGCGCTGAGCGTGCTCTCCGCCGGGCCGGCCACGCACGGGACGGTCATCGTCGACGGGCCCCTCACGGTGAGCTACACGCCGGCGCCCGGGTACCTCACGGACACCTTCGACTACGTGCTCACCGACGATCTGGGCGGCACGGACACCGCGACGGTCACGATCGCCGTGGACATCCCGCCGCCCCCGGGTCCGCCGGTGGCGCGGCCGGATCACGCGGTGGCGATCGCCGGGCAGCCGGTCGACGTGGACGTGCTGGCCAACGACACGAGCACGGTCGCCGGCGGCCTGACGATCAGCACCGTGGGCACGCCGGTCAGGGGCAACGCGGCGATCGTCGGCGGCAAGGTCCGATACGCGGCGCCGACCGGCTGGTCCGGGACCGAGAGCTTCCCGTACGCCGTGACCGACACCCTCGGCGCGACCAGCGCGTCCACCGTGACGGTCACGGTCGGCGCCCCGCCCGTGGTCCCGGACAAGTCCGTGATCACGCCACCGGAGCAGCCCGTGTCAGTGTCCCTGCCCGGCACCGACGGGCTGGGACGGCCGGTGGCGGACCGGCGGATCACGCAGCCGGCGCACGGGCGGGCGCGGCTCAACCCGGACGGGTCGGTCACCTACACCCCGGATCCCGGGTTCACCGGGGAGGACCGGTTCACCTACGTGATCATCGACGCGGACGGGAACACGGCCCAGGGCACGATCGTCGTGACGGTCCCCGCGCCCGCCTCCCCCAGTCCCAGCCCGCCGGCGACGCCGTCCCCGGCCCCGTCGACCCCGCCCGCACCACCGGCCGCCTCACCGTCGCCGTCCCGGTCGCCGGCCCGTAGCCCGGCGCCCGCTCTGCCCACCACGAGCGGGCCGGCGTCGATGAGCCTGTTCACCGCGTCCGGGGTGTTCACGCTGCTCGGGGTCGCGCTGCTGGTGGGTGGCGGGCGGGCTGCGGCCGTACCGGGAAATCGTCGGGAGAATGGTGGAAAGGGGCAGCATCGCTGGGCTAGGCGGCACTCTTCTCGACCGCGGTGAGCATCTCGTCGACCGAGGCGGCCGGGTCGGTGACCGGGAACTGCACCTCGCGGATCGTGCCGGCCGGGTCGATCAGCATGGTCAGGCGCTTGAGACGGTCGGCGCCACCGGCCCGGAAGGTGGGCAGGCGCAGCGCCGCCGCGAGCCGGCCGTCGGCGTCGGAGAGCAGGTCGTAGGGCAGCGCGGCGTGCTCGGCGAACTCGTTGAGCTGGTCGGGACGCTGGGTGCTGACGCCGCGGATCCGGGCGCCGGCGGCGGCGAAGGCCTCGGCGCGGGCCGCATAGGTCGTCGTCTCCAGCGTGCAGCCGGGCGCGCCGGGAATGTCGCCCCAGGTCGGTGGAAGCCCGTGCGAGCCGGGCGCGAACGCGCCGGGGAAGCAGAACAGCACGGTCCAGGCGCCGGGCTCGGCGGGAGGGACAGGCGTGCCGTCCTGCCGGGGCAGGGTGATCGCCGGCAGGCGGTGCCCGGTCAGCGCGAGAACCCGGCGGTGCTCGGCGGACCCGGCCTCGGCGGTCGCGGTGAGCGAGCCGTCGCCGAGCACGTAGCGATCGCCCCAGTCCTGCAGCGCGAGCAGCACCGGGAGCAGGCCCTCGCCCTTGCCGGTGAGCACGTAGTCGTAGCGCGGGGGCCGGTCGGTGTAGCGCCGGCGCTCCAGCACCCCGTGCTCGACCAGGGCGGCGAGCCGCTCGGCCAGCGCGCGGCGGCTCATCCCGAGCTCTTTCTGCAGCCCGTCGAAGCGGGTCACCCCACCCGCGACGTCCCGCACGATCAGGAACGTCCACCAGTCGGTGAGCACACCGAGCGCCTGCGTGATTCCGCAGTCCACGTCATCCAGGTCGACCTGCCTCACGCTCACCACTATAGTCAGTTCCATTATGAAACTTACTGCGTTCTGGCGTTTGTGGACCGCGGGCGCGACCAGCCACCTCGGCTCGGCGG
>KL571246.1:11723-13290 GCA_000715855.1 Actinoplanes liguriensis | reverse complement strand
CAGCGGCTGCCGCTGCGCCGGATCCAGGTCGGCGCGGACCTCGTCCGGGCCGCCGCCGTGCTGTCCATCCCGCTCGCGTGGTGGGCCGGGTGGCTGACGATCGCCCAGATCATCGCGGTCGCGCTGGTGGTCAGCTTCGCGACGGTGCTGTTCGACGTGGGGAACCAGACGTTCCTGCCGACGATCGTGCCGGCCGAGCAGATCCAGTCCCGCAACAGCTTCATGTCCGGGATGCACGCGGCCACCCAGCTCGGCGGGCCGTCCCTGGGCGGCGTGCTGGTGCAGGTGCTCGGGGCGGTGCCGACGCTCGTCACCGACGTGGCGAGCTACCTGTTCTCCGCGTCGCTGCTGCGCACCCTGCCCGAGCGCCGGGTCGAGCCGGACCGGGAACGGCCGCCGATGCTGGTGCTGATCCGCGAGGGCTTCCGGTACGTGGTGCGGCACCCGATCATCGGCCCGTGCATGTGGGACGCCACCGCGACCAACTTCGTCTGCGGCGCGATGCTCGCCCTGTTCCCGTACTACCTGGTCCGTGAGCTGCACGCGGCACCCGGGCTGGTCGGTCTGCTGCTCGCCACCGACGGCCTGGGCTCGCTCGCCGGCGCGGCGCTGACCACGTGGTTCACCACCCGGGTCGGCACCGCGCGGGGCCTGATCGTGGCCGCCGTGGTGGGCGTGGCCGGTGCGCTGATCATCCCGCTCGGCACCGGCGCGACCGCGTACCTGGCGTTCGCGGCCGGCAACGTGATCTTCGCGGTCTCGACGGTCGTGCTCAGCGTGACCACCCGGACGTACCGGATGACCGCCAGCCCGCCGGAGCTGCTGTCCCGCGTGATCGCCACGGTGAAGTTCGTGTCCTGGGGCGCGATCCCGATCGGCGGGCTGGTCGCCGGCGCGCTGGCCGGGCCGCTCGGCGCGCGGACCACCCTGCTGCTCTTCGCGGCGCTGACCGCGGTGTCGCCGCTGATCTACCTGCTCTCCCCGATCCGGAAACTGCGGAATCTGGAAGACCTGACCGTCGAGCCCGGAGACGCGAAACGGGCGAGCCGCCGAAGCGACCCGCCCGTTCTCAGTGCGTGACGGCTGGACTCAGAAGTCCATGTCTCCGCCGCCGGGGGCGCCGGCCGGGGCCGGGTTCTTCTCCGGCTTGTCGGCCACGACGGCCTCGGTGGTGAGGAACAGCGCGGCGATCGACGCGGCGTTCTGCAGCGCCGAGCGGGTGACCTTGGCCGGGTCGATGATGCCCGCGGCCAGCAGGTCGACGTACTCACCGGTCGCGGCGTTCAGACCGTGACCCGCGGGGAGGTTGCGCACCTTCTCCACGACGACACCGCCCTCGAGGCCGGCGTTCACGGCGATCTGACGCAGCGGGGCGTCGAGCGCGACCTTGACGATGTTCGCGCCGGTCGCCTCGTCGCCGACCAGGTCCAGCTTGTCGAACGCGGTCTTGCCGGCCTGAACCAGCGCGACGCCACCACCGGGGACGATGCCCTCCTCGACGGCCGCCTTCGCGTTGCGAACGGCGTCCTCGATGCGGTGCTTGCGCTCCTTCAGCTCGACCTCGGTG
>KL571246.1:7243-11536 GCA_000715855.1 Actinoplanes liguriensis | reverse complement strand
CTTCAGCTCGACCTCGGTGGCCGCGCCGACCTTGATGACCGCAACGCCGCCGGCCAGCTTGGCCAGGCGCTCCTGCAGCTTCTCGCGGTCGTAGTCGGAGTCCGAGCGCTCGATCTCGGCGCGGATCTGGTTGACCCGGCCCTGGATCTGCTCGCCGTTGCCGGCGCCGTCCACGACGGTGGTCTCGTCCTTGGTGATGACGATCTTGCGGGCCGAGCCCAGCAGCGACAGGTCAGCGGCGTCCAGCTTGAGGCCGACCTCCTCGCTGATGACCGCGCCACCGGTGAGGATGGCGATGTCCTCGAGCATGGCCTTGCGGCGGTCACCGAAGCCCGGGGCCTTGACGGCGACGGACTTGAAGGTGCCACGGACCTTGTTCACGACCAGGGTCGCCAGGGCCTCGCCCTCGACGTCCTCGGCGATGATGACCAGCGGCTTGCCGGACTGCATGACCTTCTCCAGGACCGGGAGCAGGTCCTTGACCGCGGAGATCTTGCTGTTGGCGATGAGGATGTACGGGTCGTCGAAGACGGCCTCCATACGCTCAGCGTCGGTCATGAAGTAGGCCGAGATGTAGCCCTTGTCGAAGCGCATGCCCTCGGTGAGCTCCAGCTCGAGACCGAAGGTGTTGCTCTCCTCGACGGTGATGACGCCTTCCTTGCCGACCTTGTCCATGGCCTCGGCGATGATCTCGCCGACCGTGGAGTCACCGGCGGAGATGGAGGCGGTGGAGGCGATCTGCTCCTTGGTCTCCACGTCCTTCGCGAGCTGCGAGAGCCCCTCGGAGACGCTGGCCACGGCGGCCTCGATGCCCCGCTTGAGGGCCATCGGGTTCGCACCGGCGGCCACGTTGCGCAGACCCTCGCGAACCAGCGCCTGCGCCAGGACGGTCGCCGTCGTCGTGCCGTCACCGGCGACGTCGTCGGTCTTCTTGGCGACCTCCTTGACCAGCTCGGCGCCGATCTTCTCGAAGGTGCCCTCGAGCTCGATCTCCTTGGCGATGGATACACCATCGTTGGTGATCGTGGGAGCGCCCCACTTCTTCTCGAGGACGACGTTGCGACCCTTCGGGCCGAGCGTCACCTTGACGGCGTCGGCGAGCTGGTTCATGCCGCTCTCGAGGCCGCGACGGGCTTCCTCGTCGAATGCAATGATCTTGGCCATACGGCGTTGTCCTCCCGGACATCCGCGGCGCCGGGCCTCGTCGGCCCCGCCCGCACATTTGAGGAAGTCTGTGGACGTCACCACCTGGCGATGTGACGTCCTCAGGCCGAGCCGGATAGCCCGCGACGACCGGTTTCGTGTCCCGGCGCCGATGGCGGCGCCGCGACCGGAACCCCACCGTCCCGACCTGCTTGGCACTCACGGGTCGCGAGTGCCAATCACTTGTTTAGCACTCCCCGGTACCGAGTGCAAGAAACCCCATCTTCCCGCGAAAGGTCCGGGCCCGGTCCGCAAACCCGCTAAAGATCTTCATCCCCAGGTCAGGGCGAACCTTCCGGGCCCGGTCTCGTTTACGGCAAGAAGGTTGCTCACACCCGCCGCTGGGAGTAATCAGGACGACATGGAGAGTTGGACCGTACGCCGGGTCACCGCGCACGACGCCGGGCGGATGCGCGCCCTCCGCCTGGAGATGCTCGCCGACAGTCCCCTCGCCTACCTGGAGACCCTGGCCCAGGCCGCGTCCCGGTCACACGAGGGATACCGCCAGCGCCTCGGCATGGCGGCCGAGGGCCCGGAGCTGGCCCAGTTCGTCGCCGACCCGGGCGCCGGGCCGCTGATCGGGCACGCCGGCGGCACCGAGCTCCCGGAGGATCCGCTGGTCACCGTGGTGTTCTCGGTCTACCTGACGCCCGTGCACCGGGGCGGGAAGGTGCTCGCCGCCCTGGTCGAGGCGGTCGCCGACTGGTCCACCGCGGCCGGCCGCCACGAGTTGATGCTCGAAGTGGTGGTGGGGAACGATCGGGCCGTCCGGGCGTACCAGAAATTGGGTTTCGAGGACACCGGCGTGCGCCAGCCGCATCCGACGGTGCCGGTCATGACCCAGCTCCAGATGCGCCGGCGGATCTGATGACGCCCCGGCGCTGGCATGTCACGCGGACGGTGCTGACCGCCGCGAACGGGACCACCGGCGCCGGGCTGCTGCTCGCCATGGTCACCCGGACGAGGGTCCGCCGTGGGCGCGACGGGGTGCTGATCGCCGAGGGCTGGCGGCTGCCGGTGCCACCGGCGTCCTGCTTCACGATCGGCTCGGTGATCATCACGCGGCGCAGCGCCGAGTGGCTGCTCGCCGAGGAACGCGCCGCGCTGCTCGCGCACGAGAGCCGCCACGCCGGGCAGTACGCGGTGCTCGGCCCGCTGTTCTTCCCGGCGTACTGGGTCGCTTGTGGCTGGTCGTTCGCGACGACCGGCTCGTGGGGTGTCCGCAACTGGTTCGAACGCCACGCCGGGCTGGCCGGAGGCGGCTATCCCGAGGATGTGCCGCTGCGGCCGTGGCTGCGAAAAGCCCGGCTGCGAAGAGTTTGGTCGGGAGGACGGAACGCACAGCGCCTCCGGCCGTAGCCATTGGGTCAGCGCTGGGGTCGTTGGATCCCTCGGAGATTGTCGCCAAGCTCAGGTGAGGGGCCTCGTACGGCGTCGCGTCCTCCCGCGACAAGCATCCTGCCGATCCGGAGATCGGCGCGCAAGTCCTCGGAGGAAGGAATATTCGACAACCGGCAGATGACCGGTTACCGACAGTTATCCCAGCAGCCCGGCTTCCCGAGCGCCACGCAGGGAAGGCTTGATCCGGTGGGTCGGGCCGACCTCGCCGGCGATCGCGTCAAGCGTCTTCAGACCCTCGCCCGTGTTGTAGACGACAGTCTCCTTGGACGGGTCCAATTTGCCGCTTTCGACCAGCTTCTTCAGCACCGCGACGGTGGTGCCGCCGGCCGTCTCCGCGAACACGCCGGTGGTCCGGGCGAGCAGCTTGATGCCCTCACGGATCTCCTCGTCGGTCGCGTAGTCCATCCAGCCACCCGTCCGGCGGACGGCCTCGATCGCATACGGCCCCGCGGCCGGGTCGCCGATGTTCAGCGACTTCGCGATGCCGGTCGGCTTCACCGGGGTGATCACGTCGGTGTCGTTGTGCAGCGCCACCGCGATCGGGTTGCAGCCGGCCGACTGCGCGCCGAACACCGTCCAGCCACCTGCCGGCGCCTCCACGAGTCCGATCTCGACCAGCTCGCTGAACGCCTTGTCCACCTTGGTGAGCAGCTCGCCGGAGGCCATCGGGATGACCACCTGCGCCGGGATCCGCCAGCCGAGCTGCTCGGCGACCTCGTAGCCCAGGGTCTTCGAGCCCTCCGCGTAGAACGGCCGGACGTTCACGTTGACGAACGCGGTGTCCTCGAACTCGTCCGTTTCCACCAGCTCGCTGCAGAGCCGGTTCACATCGTCGTAGGAGCCCTCGATCGCGACCAGCTCACCGCCGTAGACCGCGGTCGTGATGACCTTGCCCGGCTCCAGGTCGCTCGGGATGAAGACGATGCTGGGCACCCCGGCGCGGGCCGCGTGGGCGGCCACCGAATTCGCCAGGTTGCCGGTCGACGCGCAGGAGAAGCGGGTGAAGCCCAGCTCCTTCGCCGCGGTCAGCGCCACCGACACGACCCGGTCCTTGAACGAGTGCGTCGGGTTCTGCGAGTCGTCCTTGATCCAGAGCTGGCCGGTGATGCCCAGCTCGGCGGCGAGCTGCGGGGCGCTGACCAGCGGCGTCATGCCCGGGTCGACGGTCACCCGGGTCGCCGGGTCCTGCCCCGCGGGCAGCAGCGCCGCATAGCGCCAGATGTTCTGCGGGCCCGCCTCGATCTGGGCCCGGGTCACCCGCGCGAGAGCGGCCTCGTCGTAGGCCACCTCGAGCGGGCCGAAACACTCGTAACAGGCGTGCTGCGCGGCCAGCGGATATTCGGCGCCGCACGCACGGCAGATCAGCCCGCGGGCGGGCGAAGCGGTGGTAGCAGCAGGTGCACTGACGGTAGACGTCATCGAGGCCTTCCCTCTCATCTTTCCCGGCGGCGACCTGCCGGCGGGACGGAATTAGCACCTGCCGCACGCGGCCTCGTCATCGAGACATGCGCGGTGGTTGCCGGGGCTTCGCAGGGCCGTTCCCTCTGCCCCTCTGGATGAGGTATTCAGTTGTTTCCCGAAGCTTACGACGAGATCTCGCCAACACCCCACCGAGTTCCCGAGGTGTGAGCGACCTCCTTCATCGGCCGGTCGAGGTTCACCCTTTGAAGATCAAGTTCAAGATCTTCA
>KL571246.1:4575-7003 GCA_000715855.1 Actinoplanes liguriensis | reverse complement strand
CACCCCACAAAACCCCGGCGGGGAGGTCCGGACCCGGACGGGACCGCGGCCGGTAGGCGCACCTACGGCCCGTCACCCCGCGCGGGCAGTCCCCTGGACCGGACCGGTGGCCCGCGCCCGCGGCTCACGAGCTGGTTCTGACGGTCGTTATCCGTCCCTCATAACAACCGTGAGAACCAGCCCACCCCGCAACCCGCGCCGCGGCCCAACCGCGCGCAAAGCTCGCGACCCCGGCTGGCGCTCACGGTCCTTCACAGCCCGGAAAACAACCCTGAGTGCCAGCTCGGGCCGTGAGTCGCGCGGAAGGCCGGACCGGGGTGGAGATCGCGGAGCTGGATCAGGAGGTGATGTCTTTGCGGGTGAAGCGGAAGAACGCGACACCCCAGAAGATCACCGCATAGATGATCGCCGAGATGGCGCCCTTCGCCAGGTCCTCGGTCTGGACCGGGGTGGAGAGCAGGCCCATCCACGCGTCGCTGTAGTGCGTCGGCAGGGCGTTGCGGATCGAGCCGAGCGCGGTGATCTGGTCGAGGATGCTGGACAGGATCCAGAGGAGCACGGCACCGCCGACCGCGCCGAGGGCGGCGTCGGTGAGGACCGAGAGCAGGAACGCCAGACCGGCCACGACCAGCAGGATCACGGCGAGGTAGGCGAGGATCCCGAGCAGCCGCAGCACCCCCTGACCGGGCGGGATCTGCGCCGCGATGGTGCTGCCCAGCGGATGCCAGCCGTACCGCAGGGTCCCGACCAGCAGCCCCGTCCCGGCCAGCAGGAAGAGCGCGAGGAACGCATACCCCAGCGCGACCACCAGCTTGACCGCGAGCAGCCGGGCCCGCGGGACCGGGATCGCCAGCAGGTAGCGCAGACTCCCCCAGCTCGCCTCGCTGGCCACGGTGTCCCCGGCGAACAGGGCGAAGACCACCACGAGCAGGAAGCCGGCCGAGACCGCCAGGCAGAACAGGGCGAAGTTCAGCCCGCCCGAGGTGGCCAGATCGACGAGGCTGCTGAACGCGCCCCCGCCGTTGCTGTCGTCGTCGCCGTTCCCACCACCGAACTCGAAGGCGACCAGGATGATCAGCGGCAGCAGCACCATGAAGCCGAGCGCCAGCTGGGTACGCCGCCGGGACGCCTGACGGCGGATCTCGGCGACGATCGGCAGGGTGCGGGACGGCCGATAGCCCGTCGCGGCCGAGGCACTCGCGTCACGCCCCGGCGTCACGGACTTGCTCGCAAGGTCGCTCATCGGTCTCCACTTCCCCGGGAGTTGTCGCCGACCAGGGCCAGGAACGCGTCCTCCAGGCGGCGGCGCGGGACCACCCGGTCGACGCCGACACCGGCACGGACCAGGGACGCGACCAGCTCGGCGCGCGGTGTGCCGTTCATGTCCACGATCAGGCCGGTGGCGCCGTCCGGGGTGACCGAGCGGACGCCGAGACCGGTGAGGATCTCGGTGGCCGCCGGCACGTCGGTGACGTCGATGGTCACCGACGGCGACTCGCCGACGATGTCGCCGACCGGGCCGGAGGCCACGATCCGGCCCTTGTTCACCACGACGGCGTGGGTGCAGGTCTGCTCGACCTCGGCGAGGAGGTGGCTGGACACGAGCACGGCCCGGCCGTCGGTGGCGTAACGCTGGAGCACCCGGCGCATCTCGGCGATCTGTGGCGGGTCCAGCCCGTCCGTCGGCTCGTCGAGCACCAGCAGCTCGGGCAGGCCGAGCATGGCCTGGGCGATGGCGAGCCGCTGACGCATGCCGTGGCTGTAGTTCTTCGTCCTCCGGTGCACCGAGGAGCCCAGGCCGGCGATCTCCAGGGCCTCGTCGAAGCGGGCGTCCTCCCACGGGCGGCCGGTGGCCCGCCAGTACGCCTCCAGGTTCTGATGACCGGTCAGGTGCGGCAGGAAGCCGGGGCCCTCGACCAGCGCGCCGACCCGAGACAGGATCTGCGCGCCGGGGACCAGCCGGTGCCCGAAGACGTGGATCTCTCCCGCGGTCGGCGTGGTCAGGCCCATCAGCACCCGCAGCGTGGTGGTCTTGCCGGCGCCGTTCGGCCCGAGCAGGCCGACGACCTGGCCGCGCTCGACGGTGAAGCCGATCTCCTCGACCGCGACGAATCCGTCCTTGTACGCCTTCCGCAGCCCGGTCACGACCAGCGGGGTCTCCGCGAGCTCGGCGTTCACCGCGGTGACCCGCCGCCGGCGCCGCGCGCGGCGGACGAGCAGCAGGACCGCGAGGCCGAGGAGCACGACCGCGAGGAGCGCGCCCAGCACGTACCAGTAAATTGCCGCCGGCGAAGCGATCGGCGTGCCCACCAGGGTCGGCAGCGTGAGCTGCCCGTCGATCGCGACGGTGTAGGTGGCCGGGGCGGCCGGCGTGAGGAACGCCTGGTCGGAGGTGGCGACGACGATCTGCAGCTGTCTCTTATACACA
>KL571246.1:0-4449 GCA_000715855.1 Actinoplanes liguriensis | reverse complement strand
AGATGTGTATAAGAGACAGCCGATCTCCTTGGGCAGGCCGGTGAGCCGGACCGGGGCGACCAGCCCCGCGCTCAGCGTCGGCGTGCCGCTCTGGTCGAGGTCGTAGAGCTTGACGAAGACCACCGCCTCGCCGGTCGGGGACGCCGCCCGCAGCCGCAGGGTCGGCGCGCCCGCGACGTCGATCGCGCTGGTCAGCGGCGCGGTCGCGAACGTGGCGTGCTGGCCCGGGATGTCGGTGGCGACGTTGCCGCTGAGTAGCGAGGACAGGCGGCTGCCGAGTCCGGGCAGCGACGAGATGGCGCCGGGGTTCCCGTTCGGCGGGTTGGCGATCGGCTGGGCCGGGCCGGTGACGCTCACCTGGGTGTTCCCGCTGCCGGTGATCCCCGGGTACGAAGAGGTCGAATACCCGTTCGTGACCAGGTCCCGGTCGAGCGCGCTGAACCCGGCGACCCGGGACCAGGTGAAGTCGTCGCCGGGGGCGTCGCCCGAGCCTTTCAGGTAGTGGTCGAGCCACTGGGCGGTCAGGTATTTCACCCTGTCCTGATCCGAGCCCGGCCCGGCGCCGCCGTCGTGGCCGCCGGTGAACCAGGCGACCTTGACCGGGGTGCCGGTGGCCGCGATCCCCTTGGCGTTGAGATCCGCCTCGGAGAGCGGGAAGAGCGTGTCGACCGCGCCCTGGATCAGCAGCGACGGCGCCTTGATCCGGTCGAGCACGGTGGCCGGGCTGGATTTGCGCAGCAGGTCGAGGGAGGCCTGGTCGGGGGTGCCGGTGGTGGCCATCGACAGGTAGGCGGCGCACACGTCGGCGGCGAAGCGCCCGCAGGCCGGGTTGTCACCGCCGGAGCTGGACCCGAAGAAGACCCCGGCCCAGCCCTTCTTGAACACGCCGGGCGCGGTGGTCTCCGCGGCCTGCGGGAGGAAGGAGCGGCTCAGGTCGTTCCAGGTGATCGACGGGACGATCGCGTCGACCCGCTGATCCTGCCCGGCGAGGAGCAGGGCGAGGGCGCCGCCGTAGGAGCCGCCGACCACCCCGACCCGTGGGTCGCCGGCCGCGTCGGTCTGCACCTCGGGGCGCTGCGCCAGCCAGTCGAGCAGGCGCTGCGCGTCCTTGACCTCGTAGTCCGGGCTGTCCAGGTGGATCTCGCCGGTGCTGCGGCCGAAGCCCTGCGCGGTCCAGGTGAGCACGGCGTAGCCCCGGGCCGCGAGGGACTCGGCATCCGAGCGGACCGAGTCCTTGCTGCCGCCGAAGCCGTGCGCGAGCAGGACCGCCGGCACTTTCCCGGCCCGCTCCCTGGGCAGCAGGAAGCGGGCGTCGAGATCGACCGGCTGGTCGTCCCCGGGGCCGGTGCGGACCGTGATCCGAAGGTCCTGGGCGGTCCAGGCGGTGCGCTCGGGCAGCACCGCCCAGATCGTCGCGGCGGCGACCAGCACGAGCACGACCGCGGCGGTGACCGCCTGGCGCCGGGTCACCCGGGGTAACGCAGACATGGCGCCCAACCTATCCGGGCGCGCCTGAGCAGGACCTGTGAAGCTCGGCCTCAGCAGCCCTGACCGGTAGTGAACAGCTTCGTCACGGTGGTGGCGACACCGGCGGTGACCGCGCTCACCTTGTCCGACGTGATCTCGAAGAGCAGGGTGTTCGTCTCGGCCGGGACGGACCAGCCGGTCGCCCCGTTCGCGCCGGTGACCACGCTGCCGGCCGGGTAGGCCGCCTTCACCTGGTCAAGGCTCTGCCCGATCGAGGTGCCGACGCCGCCGGTGACCCGGACGGCCGCCAGCTTGTCCTGTGTGAAGACCAGCGACGGCGGGTTGAACGGCGCCGCCCCGTTAGCGGTGACGCAGCCGGAGCCGGCGTCCTTGACGGCGTCGAGCATGCCGTCCGCGGCGAGGTCCGAGCGGAGGGCGCCGACCTCGTACGGCGCGACGCCGGTCGCCGAGATCGGAAGCGTCTCGGTCCTGCTGTTCACGCTGGGCGGCAGCGAGTCGGCGGGCTTGGTGGGCGGCTCAGCGGACGTGGACTGCGCGGGCGGCTGCGCAGTCGTCTTGTCATCGTCGTCGGTGCAGCCGGCGAGGCTCACGGCGAGCGCGACAGCGGTCAGTACGACCAGATGGCGTTTCATGGACACAGCCTTTCCCCCGTTGCCGTGGGGCGGCCTCAGCGGCCCCTCGGCGGATAGCGTTGACACCTTAAGCCCCAGACGATCAATCGGAGGCATCCGCGGTGGCAGATGATCTCACGCTGACCGTGACCCTGCGGCCCGCGGCCCTGGATGCCCGGCGCGGCATCGTCCGTCTGCACCCGGAGGTGATGGTTGCGCTGGCCCTGAAGCCGGGCGATGCGGTCCGCCTGGCCGGCAGCCGGGTGACCGCCGGGATCGTGGCCCGGGCCGACGGCAGCGCCAGTCGTGCCCTGCTCTACGCCGACGATCTCACCCTCGGCAACCTCGGCATGCGCGACGGCGGCCAGGTCACGGTCACCCCGATCCAGGTCACCGCGGCGCGGCGGGTGACGCTCACCGGCGCGCCGGAGATCGTCGCCGTGGTGTCCCCGGAGATGCTGCGCCTGGCCCTGCTCGGGAAGGTGGTCAGCGCCGGTGACGACGTGTCGCTGCTGCCGCAGGACGTGCTGCCCGAGGCCGGCCACCGGTCGCTGGTCGAGGCGGCCCGGCGCAGCCTGGCCAACCGGGTCGGCTACGCGTGGACCAGCGCGCTGCTGACCGTCGTCGGCCTGGAGGCGCCGGACACCGCCCTGGTCACCATGGACACTGTGGTGGCCTGGCAGGACGGGCCGGCGGCGGCCGCGGCGGGCGGCACGGTCGCGGTCCGCGCGTCGAGCCCGGAGGCGCCCGCCTCCACCGATCCGGAGATGCCGCCACCCAGCATCGACGACCTGCCCGGCCTCCGATCGCAGGCCAAGGAGCTGGAGGAACTGCTCGACCTGGGCTTCCACCACCGGGAGGTGCTGGCGAAGCTGGGCACCAAGGTCAGTCTGGGGGTTCTGGTCTCAGGACCCTCCGGGTCCGGAAAATCCGCTTTGGTACGAGCGGTCGCCGCCACCGTCGGCGCCGCGATCCACCCGGTGTGGGCGCCGGAGCTGGCCGCGCTCACCAACGACGCGGCGGCTCGGCGACTGCGGGCCCTGGCCGGCGAGGTGCGCGGCGGGAAGCACGCGGTGCTGCTGGTCTCGGACGTCGAGGCGCTCGCCCCGCGCGACGAGCCGGGCCCGCTCTCCACCGTGTTCCGTCAGGTGCTCGCCGAGACCGTGGCGGCCGGCGCGGCGGTGGTCTGCACCACCAGCAAGCCGGAGTCGGTGGACCCGTCGCTGCGCGCGCCCGACCTGCTCGCCGTGCAGCTGACCGTGCCGCTGCCGGACGCCGCGATGCGCCGCGAGCAGCTCGGCGTGCTGACCCGCGGGATGCCGCTCGCCGAGGACGTCCGGCTGGACGACGTGGCCGGGCGCACGCCGGGGTTCGTCGCGGCCGACCTGGGCGCGCTGGCCCGGGAGGCCGGGGTCCGGGCCGCGCTCCGGCAGAAGGTGTCCGAGTCGCCGACCGTGACGATGGCCGACTTCGAGGCCGCGCTGGACGTGGTCCGTCCCACCTCGATGGCCGACTCCACGCTGGAGGTCGCCGCGGTCACCCTGGACGACGTCGGCGACCTGGCCGAGGTCAAGCAGGTGCTGACCGAGTCGGTGCTGTGGCCGCTGACCTATCCGGACACGTTCGCCCGGCTTGGCGTCTCGCCGCCGCGCGGGGTGCTGCTCTACGGCCCGCCGGGCTGTGGGAAGACGTACCTGGTGAAGGCGATCGCCGGCACCGGCCGGGCGAACGTGCTCTCGGTCAAGGGCGCCGAGCTGCTCAGCAAGTGGGTCGGTGACAGCGAGCGGGCGGTCCGGGAGTTGTTCCGCCGGGCCCGCGAGGCCGCGCCGACGCTGGTCTTCCTGGACGAGGTGGACGCGCTCGCCCCGGCCCGCGGTCAGGGCACCGACGGCGGGGTCACCGACCGGGTGGTCGCGGCGCTGCTCACCGAGCTGGACGGGGTGGAGGACCTGCGCAACGTCGTGGTGATCGGGGCGACCAACCGGCCGGATCTGATCGACCCGGCGCTGCTGCGTCCCGGGCGGCTGGAGCGCCTGATCTACGTGCCGCCGCCGGACGGGCCGGCCCGGGCCGCGATCCTGCGGGCGTCGGCGCGGGCGGTCCCGCTGGACGAGTCGGTGGATCTGGACGCGCTCGGCGAGGCGCTGGACGGCTTCTCGGCGGCGGACTGCGCGGCGCTGATCCGGGAGTCCGCGCTGGCCGCGATGCGGGACTCGCTGGAGGCCTCCACGGTCACGCTCGCGAACGTGAACGCCGCCCGCGACCGGATCCGGCCGTCACTCGACCCCGCGCAGGTCGCGTGGCTCGAAACGTACGCCGAAAAGCGCCAGGCCTGACCCAAACGCATTGC
>KL571245.1:19665-19901 GCA_000715855.1 Actinoplanes liguriensis | reverse complement strand
CCGGCGGCGACATCAGCCCGGCGTCAGCCAACTCCTCGAACGGCTCGAAAACCGCGCCGCCGCCCACCCCGTCGACCGTGCGGACCAGCAGCGAACCGACCGGGGCCGCCGCGAGCATGCGCAGCAGCAGCGACCTGAGCAGCCCGAACACCCGAGGATCGGTGGCGCTGGCATCGACCGTGAGGTGACCCACCCCGAGCAGCGGGACAATCGCCGGGAAACGAACGTCGTCCAGT
>KL571245.1:11367-19424 GCA_000715855.1 Actinoplanes liguriensis | reverse complement strand
ATCGCCGGGAAACGAACGTCGTCCAGCGGCTGGGCCACCCCGAGCCGCACGAACTGCGGCGTCTGCCCACCACCGAGCGGCGCCTTCGGCGTCATCGCGTCGAGCGGCGCACCGAGCCAGCCCGGCGCGACCTGGGCGGCCGCCGCTTGCAGCTGCTTGGCCAGCCGGTGCTGCTCCCCGGGGTCACCGGCGGCCCCCGGCGCATATGCCTCCAGGGCGGCGGAGGCCGCATCCGCTGTCGCCACCGCTTGCCGGTGCAAAGCAGCGGCCTGCCGGACCCGCAGAGCCGAATCCGCCACTGCTGTCACCTCCTGTCGCGCGCATAAAACCTATCCCAGACCAGCGAGGGTCCACGCAATGCGGTCCCGGTGCGCTTTGGTGCCATCCGGGCCGATGACTCCCGAGATGTCCCAGGGGTGTGTCCTATCAGGAGCTTGCGATCATGGGTACGGGCGGCAGGTTCGCGTGGTTCGGCCCTCGCCCTGCAGTGATGCGCAGGCCATGACGAATTAGTGTCGTATGTATGCAGCCGCCCGAGCCGAAACCCCAAGCCGGTCCAGCACCGTCAGACGTGTCGGCAGGCCCTCCCGTTCTTGGATCTAGGGGGAGCGGGTTGCCTGCAGTTGCGGCTCAGAGTTCCGGATCGGCCGGTCACCCGTCGGGAACGTCTAGGAAAAAGGGCGGCCGCTTCCGGAGCCGCCGCGCGCGCTTGTCGTTAGCTCTTGGTGCGGGCCTCTTGGCTTTGCTTTGCCTAGGCGGGCTGGGTGTATTCGTCGCCATCTATGACGACGCCACCGAGATCAAACGAACAGACCCAACGGTTGTTCTGGTCAGCTTTCTGGGAGCCTATCTGACAGATAGAAATGATCAACAGGCGGACCTCTACGTTTGCAATGAGAATGCTGATTTCACTCAGTTGAGTGCCTTCCGTGAAAATATTAGGGAAACTGAAGGCAAGTATTCTGTAGGGGTCATGGTCACTTGGAAAAACTTGGCCATCCACACCGCGGGGAGCCAGGCCTCCGCGACCGTAGATATCGTGCGCACAATTGCTGGCGGCGCCGAGGAGACATTCGATCCGTGGAAATTCGAAATGTCTGATCAGGGCGGATGGAGAGTGTGTTCTGCTACCCCGGGCTCTTAGGTTACTCAATCCACAATAGTGTGGAAGGAACCTCTAGCGTTTGTGGAACCTTTCCACTCCAAGACCACCGGTACCATTCGAGTTCAATGCAAACTCGTGCGCAGACGGCGCCATCCTCGCTGGTGTAGAGCTCGGTGGTGGCACGCAAATCTCGGTGCTCGCCCCCGTCCTCAAGGAGTCGAACCACACGCCGACCAGTTATGGCGCCAGCATGTTCCGCAGGTATTGGTGCTCGCCGCGGAGGCTGGTCGAGGGAAACTAGACGAGGTCGAAGTGAGGCGGCTGAGTCTGGCGGGTCTGGAAGACCGAGTTCTTCCACCCAAACCCGATCAACGGGGACAAGTGCGGCGAAAACCTCAGTCTTTTCTGATTCTGCCCTATACCACTCTGATTCTGGCATTACAGGTATGTAGGTTCGGCTTCCTTGGATCACTTTTTCGTCTGCACGAAGGTCACCGCGCCAGCCGAGCCCGGGGAGTCCGATAAGTACTCGATGGCCACGCGAATTTCCGGTCATGGTGGCTGGAATCGGCGCAATTGGACGAGGCTGGTCTATCTTCCAAAAACCCTGACTGGCAAATGGATCTGGGGATGGATCGCCCGTCATCCTGCGTTGCCTAGCGGTGCGCCTTGTTTTTGCATGAACGTCACGGGATTGGTTGCACCTGAACTTGAACGGTCGTTGTTGTAGTGAACCTCGAAGTGTAGGTGAGGACCAGAGGAATTGCCGCTCGTTCCTACCTTGCCGATGACTTGGCCGGCGGTTACCTTCTGATTCACCTTGACGAAGGGCTGCTGCACCATGTGACAGTAACGGGTCATGATGTTGCCGGCGTGCTGGATCTCCACCATCCAGCCGCATCCGCCTTTACCCGGGTACCCATCGACGTTGCAGGTCTTTCGTCCTTTGAAGTCCTCGTCGCACTTCACGACGGACACAATGCCACTCGCGGCAGCGACGATGGGCGTGTAACGCCCGATGATCAGGTCGACGCCTTGGTGGTTGGGCCGCTCCGGGCTCCGGAAGCCGGATCCGACCTCCGCCTTCACCGGGATGGTCCATCCGGAGGCGGCGATCTGGCCGGCCCCTGCGCATGACATCGAGAGAGAGTTTCCGACCGCGTTCGCCGCGCCGTGGGCCAGCATGTTCACGATCTGGGTCGCGGCCGACTCGTGCTTTGCATACGCGTCCGGGTAGGCGCTGATCTGTACCGCCTGTGCCGCCCGGGTCAGCGACATGTTCTCCCAGCCCTTGATCGTCTTGAGCTTCTCGTAGAACTTAGTGGCGGCGTACTCCGGATTCTGGATCTCTTTCGGTGTTCCCCATCCGGAGCTCGGCCGCTGCTGGAACAGCCCGAGAGAGTCATGGTCGTTGTGGGCGCCCAAGTTGCCGAGATTGGAGAGGCGGGACTCCTGCATTGCGGTAGCCACGGCGATCACCCAGGCCCGAGGCGGCATCTTCAGCTTTGCGCCGACGTTGATGATGACAGCGGCGTTGCGGACCTGCTGCGCACCGTACTGCCGGGCCTTCGGCAGCTTGGCGTTCGCGTCGATCGGCCCACCCTGTCCGCACTCGAACGAGGCGGCGTTCAGATTGCCCTGGTCGTCGTTGTCGGCGAGTTCGCCGTAGAGGAGCAGCGCGACACTTCCGCCACAGCACAACAGGGCGAGTGTCGTAACCAGAGCGACCAGAAGTACGGCTTTGCGGGGGCGCCGGAGAGTCATGCCCCCTCCCAGTCGATGCCGTCGACCAGCCAATGGCCGTCCGGAGCGACCAGCCGGAGGCTGAGTTTGCCGGAGTTCATCGTGACGATCGCGTTGACCTGTGTTTCGTTGACCACATCGAGGACAGGACGCCCCAGTACCTGGTCTGCCGGGACGCCTGCCGGGTCCGCACCGCGGAGTTGTTCGGAGAGATCCGTCGTGGCGTTCGGCAACAGACGATCCAGCCACTTCTTCGAGTTGACGCCGTTGTGGCTGACCCAAGCGGAGGCGAAAGCGTAGGCCACCTGCTCCGGCTGGGCTCGGCCCGGACTCGTTTTCGGCTTGGGAGGCGGATCGGAGGAGACGATGCTGTCGTCCTCGGACGGGTCGACACTGATCGCCGGCGCCGGCGAGCCCAATCCGATCGGGGTGGAACCGGACTTCCCGTCGGAAAGGAGCCGTCCGACACCGACGATGGCCAGCACGACGGCGATGAGGACTAGACCCACGCCCCAGCGTGTACGAAACAGCGCGTTGAGTCCGCGCGCGACTATTCCGGACATACGATCACCTTGCCTCGGAACGCACCCGCGGGGTAACCGGCTCCTGCGTTGTGGAACCCGTGGCAGGCCGGTAAATCGTGTAGGACGCAGGTTGCTCGGCTACGTCTGGCTCGGTCCATTCGGTACGCCGGGGCTTGGGTCGCGCCGAGGCCGGGCGTCTGCTGGTATCGACCTCAGTGCTGGTCGGCCTCGTCGCAGGCCGCTCGTCGCGGACTGTCTCTGTGCCGTCCGAGCGCTTCGGAACCGGCAGTCTGGAGTCGTCGGCGGAGGGCGCACGAGTCGACCCGCCGCGGGTCGATGCCGAATGCGCGGGGTCTTCCAAGCGGGACTCGGGACGCATGTTCCTTGACTCGACGAACACGGTCCGGCCTTTGCCGAAAGTTGGTTCCCGAGTGCCGCCGCCATCGGCGACGTCAAGCTTTGCCGCCTCACGCATGTCCCGGAAGAACCGACGATGCCACGAACCTCCGGAAGCGATGGTCGCAGCGCCATCTTTACCGCCGAGTTGTGTGATTCGGCGATATGGGCGGAGCAGCAGCCATCCGACAACACCGCACAGCCACACCAAAACAACCTGAAGCCATCCAGGAAGGGTGGCCGTGTTCATGATCAAATCAACTGCGAATAGGTAGATGGCAGAACCAGTGCCAAAAATGGCGATATTAAAAATTGCGGCTATTACGGCGTTTCCGAGGCGGCGGATGCCAGCGCTTGCGGGTCGCAATAGACCGACCGTTCCCAGAATAGGCACTGCAATAACGGCCCACCGGAATATAAGGAACCCGAGAAGCACTAGAATGGAGGCTGTTAGGTCAAACATGGCAAACATGAGCGCGGCAAGGGCGGCGATAAAGCCTGACCCGATACGCTCCATGCCGTTAGTCCCCGTAAGGTACTGATAGGCTTCAGGATCTTCGGTGCTGATTTGGGCCGCAATGGCCTTCCACTGATTTTGCTTGCGCTCGATCGTGGCGTCTCGAATGGCAGGGTTTTTTCGAATCTCCTCGGCTTCATCCCATCGAAGAGAGTGCGCATCGTAGAGTGCCAAGCCATATTTTTGGGCAGTTTCACTGTCTGCGGATCCTAGAATGCCGCGCAGCCAATTTCGGTAAAGCATCGTCTCGGTTGCCGTATCACTGGCGCGTACTGCTGGCGGACGCTTATCGGTACAGGCGTCGGCCTTTCCGAGCTTGCAACCTGACCCGGGGTTGGTGCTCTGCGATTGAGGTCCAATTGCGTTGTGTACAACGCTTAGCGATGTTACTAGAGTCTGATCCGCGAGGTTTGCTGAGCGCACTGGCCACGCCGCAATTGCTGTGACGCCAACCATGACTAGGATGGCCCAGCCGGCGGTTGTAGTTGCCGCACCCATGTCTGCTTGTCGGGAACGCCAGAGCAGGTAGAGGCCAACAATCGCAAGGGTAATTACACCGAAAACAGTAAAGACCTTCTGATAGACAGCCGTGGTCGCTTGCTCCACAAGCGTGTCGGCCCATCCCCAGAGCGACTGCGGATCCCACGCGCGTTCACGAAGAGCGTTCGACGCTCCGATGGTGGCAGTGGCCACCATGAACTCGCCGTTGGCGATAGTTGTTTCAACTCGTGAATCAGCCTCGGTTACTGCTGCAGCGCATCCGCCGTTCTGATCATAGTTTGGCAGACTGTATCCCGCGTAGCCGTATAAGGTGTACATACCCTTCGGGCCAGGTTCGTTCGACGCCGCAGGTCTTTCGGCGAACCAGCCTGCTAGTCCTGAGTCGGGGGTACTTGGAATGGGCGCATTCTCGCACTTTGCTTTTTCGCCAACCGCTTCTACAAGTCGGTTTACGCATTGATTGAGATTTGTTTTCCATTCCTCCAGGCTGCACGGGCCAGTAGGTGCCTTGTTTGGGGCGGCGTAGGCACCGGTTGGTGCTGCCACCGCCCAGGCGATCGACGCCACCACCATCACCAGAAGAGCCGAAAACAGCGCCACCCCCCGCCGCACCATCTCAAACCTCCAGGTCGGACGGAAGCGGCACCACCGAAGGCGGAGGCGTTCCCGGCGTTGTGTCCAGGTGCTCCAACAACCCGTCGACGTATGACACATCGACGCGAACCTTCTGGACCCGCCCGTCCACGTCCCGCATCACGAATTCCCGGAAGCCCAGCCGATGCTGCGACGAGGTGTCCACCTGTGACAGCGAGGCCAGCGTCGCCTCGTATCCGTCATGCACGGGGACTCTCAGCAGTCGCAGCGCCTCGGATGCGATTTCCTGGTCTTCGGCGATCCGGCCGACGAAGACGGTGGAGACGAGGTTCTGCACGTCGAGGCCGAGGATGTCGCGCGGGTTCTGCGAGGCGACCAGCGCGGCCAGGTTCCATTTCCGGGAGTCGCGGGCGAGCCGGACGAGGAAGGACCGGCCGGACCGCCAGCCTTCCATGAAGTGTGCTTCGTCGAGGCCGACCATCTTGCGGGACGACATCGAGCCGCCGTAGCAGCGCCGGACGGCGAGCCGGTGCGCGGTGTGCAGCATCGGCAGTGCCAGCGATTCCTCGGCGGACCAGTACTCCCGTTCGATCTTGAGGTCGGGGAGTCGCAGGCCGGCCATGGTGATCACGGTCAGGGCGGCGTCGGCGCCGAGCAGGTGTTGCGGCGGCCGGCCGAAGAAGAGCAGCGCGAGCGGCATTTCCGCGGTGTCCAGCAGCAGGTTGGCCAGTTCGCGGCCTTCGTCGTCGCCGAGTCCTTGGAGGGTGGTGACGACGTCGTCGAGGGTGGATGTCTCCTCGGCCGGGACCTGCCGGACCGCGTGCCGCAGCAGGGTCGCCGTGGATGCCTCTTTGGCGACCTGCGGCGGCACCAGCATGGAGCAGATGTCCTGGACGAGCATGCGCCGCTCGGCCCGGGCGTTGGAGACGGCGATCTCGTATTCCCGGTCGCCGCTCGGCCCGGTCGAGAACTCGGAGCGGATCGGGGTGGGGATCAGCGCGTAGGGGGCGAGGGTGCCCTGTTCCGATCCGGTCAGGTTCAGGACCCGGCTGTACGGCTTGAGCTCCGGCATCTGGCACAGCCGGGCGAGCGGCCCCGAGGGGTCGAGCAGGGTGACCTGCACACCACGGCGCGCGTTGAGGTAGCCGAGCGCGCCCATCAGGGTCGACTTGCCACCGCCGGGTTCGGCCACGAAGACGCCGAGCCCGGAGCGTTCCCGCACCTCCATCGGGAAGTGCAGGTCGAGGAAGACGGGCCGGCGACAGGTGCCCGCGGTCCGTCCGATCAGGTCGCCGCGCCGGTCGCCGACCGTGGACGCGGCCTGGGGCAGCGCCGCGGCCAGCAGTTTCACGGGCATGCGCCGGACGTATCCGGTGTTGGCGATGGGCTCGCCGGGGATGAACTCGCGGGCCAGCTGGTCCTGGTTTTTCGGGTGCTGCAGGGAGATCCGCAGTTCACGGGAGTAGAGCTGGATCAGTCGGCGGGCGCGTTCGAGGCACTCGTCGCGGTTGGCGCCGCTGACCGCGATCCGGTGCCAGCCGTGTGCCCGGGCCGAGTCGGTCGGCAGGCCGGTGGTCATCTCGTCGCCGATCACCAGTGCCCGCTTGGCCAGGCGTTCCAGTTCCGGCGGGGCGTCGATGCCGTGTTCGGCGTAGTCCAGCTGCTGCGACCGGATCATCCGCAGCCGGTGTTCGAGGTTCTTGAAGGAGCTGTTCGAGCCGAGGATGTCGAGCCGCGAGGAGAGTTCCATGGGCCACGGGAGGCGCTCGTGGAAGTGCATCCACGGCTCGTGCCGTTCGGGGATCTCCAGGGGCTCCATCCGGCCGACCGAGAGGACCGCGACGTGGCGTTCCTCGCCGGTCATCCGGTTGACCAGCTTGACCGTCGAGCCGTACGGCGTCCGGTACCGCTCCACCTGCTCGGTCAGCGCCAGCAGGTCACCGGTTTCCCAGTGCCCGTTGGAGACGGGGGAGAGCAGCCCGGGCGGGGCCATGCCGAGCGCCACCGAGCGGAACAGCAACCATTCCAGTTCCTGTGGGGTGACCCGCCGGCCGCGCATGCCGAACGCGTTCAGCACCTCGTCGAACTGCTCGACTGTCCGGCCCAGCTTGCGCCGCTCGTTCTCCGAGGTGCCGCGGCCGAAGGCGCGCAGGATCCGCTCGGAGAACGTGTCGCCGAGCGAGCGCCGGGCGAAGGTGACGCCGAGATAGGTCTGCCCTTCGGCGTGGTTCACCGAGAGCAGGTGCCGTTGCGCCGCGACCAGATGATCCGACCAGGAGGTCGCGTTCTGCACGTCGGGCAGCGGCTTGGTGGTGAACGAGTCGACCGTGCGGGCCCACTCGTCGGCCGGGAACGGCCGGGTGGTGCGCCGCAGGTGCAGCCGGAAGCCGGCCAGCCCCGCGTACTGCTCGGAGATCGCACTGAGCAGGGCCTCGCGCTCGGCGTCGGGCCGGAACGCCCAACGCACCTCGGGCAGGTAGTACCACGCCGTGACGGTGCTCTGGGTGAACGTGAGGTGCCCGGCGATCTCGCTGATCGCCAGTTCGATCGCGGGGTCGCGGTCGCTGAACTTGAGCTTCTGCGGGCGCAGCGGCACCGGTTTCGGCGCTTTGGGCTCCCGGCGGCTGATCGGCGCCGGTTTGGGCTCGCGCCGGGCCGGGGACTTCTCCCGCCGCTT
>KL571245.1:10756-11148 GCA_000715855.1 Actinoplanes liguriensis | reverse complement strand
GGCGCTTTCTCCGGCACCGGAACCGGCAGCGGAGCCGGTGCGGGCGCCGGCGGCAGTCCGGGCGACCTCGTCATGGGAGCACTGGTCAGAGGAGCGACCGGTGAGGGCCTGGGCCCCGCGGAGTCCGTGCGCGAAGGCCGCGGCGGCCACTCGTCGAACTCGGACCAATCGTCCTCATCCGGGCTGATCGCACCCGGCTCCGAGTAGAAGTCAGGCTCCGGCCCGGCCGGAGCCCGCGTGACGGACGCGCCATTCCACCCGTTGGTCGCCGGTGGATCCGCGGAGACGGGCAACGGCGCCGGCCCCGACCCGTTGGTGCGATGCCCGTTGACGGGCAGCGGAGCGGGAGCCGGTGCGGGCGGTGGGGCGACCGCCGGAGCGGGCGGCGGCGG
>KL571245.1:0-10567 GCA_000715855.1 Actinoplanes liguriensis | reverse complement strand
GGTGGGGCGACCGCCGGAGCGGGCGGCGGCGGAGTGACGGCCGGAGCGGGCGGCCGAGCGACCGCCGGAGTGGGCGCCGCAAGGTCACTCGTGCGGGCGGGCGCGACCCCGCCGAAGAGGTCGAGGAAGGGCGAGTCGATGTCCATGGCGGTGTCCACCGGGGCGGACGACGGCCGGACAGCGTTCGGCGCCTGGAACACGCCGACGCCCCCGTGCCCGGGAGCAGCGACCAACTCTTCGGCCTCTTCCAGGGAATCCGCCGAGGAGTAGTTGTCCGGACGCACACCGTTACCCTGTCTGCCCGGCGCGGATGCACCCGCGCGGGGATGCCCGTGCGGAGGAGGATTCGCGGTCATGCGCGAACACCGCCGAGGATGGCAGAACCGGTCATACCAACTCCTCCCGAACCCGGATGCGAGTGGCGACAAGTCTGGGGTCGCGGCGTTCTGCGGCCGGCTCGCGGGTGCGGCGCCAGTCGGTGAGCGCGGTGCGGATCACGACCCGGGCCGGCCGATCGGGGTCGACGTGCCGGAACACGTACGACGTCGTCACCATGGCGAGGGCGATCTCCCAGGCCGGGAACGGATCGAAGTCGAACGTGATCAGGTAGTGCAGGACCATGAAGACTGGTACGAGCACCACGAACATGCCGTATTGCGCGTAGGGCAAATGGATCGGCAGTGTGTAGCCGGGCGGCCCTAGGTAGAGCAGGCGAGCCCGGTAGATGTCGTCGTCGGTCCTGAGCCGCATCTCAGTTGAAGATCAACTTGACTAGGAAGTCGCCGAGGAAGAAAAGCGTCGCCGCGCCCGCGATGAAGGCCAGGCCCACGATCGCGATGGCCGAGCTGGTGAGCACTTTGGAGACCTCACCACGGCTGGCGCGACCGATGAAGATCACGCCGAGCACCGCGAGCAGGATCGGCGCGATGTTCTTCGCGAAGAACGTGACGATGCCTGAGGTGTTGATGCCGGTCGGCTCGGCCGCAGCGGCGAGCACACCGCTATGGAGCGCCGTCGCGACCTGACCGGCGAGCTCAGTGGCGATCATCGGTAAACCTCCCCGTGTCCGGTATGGGGGTTACGGACACGCTGCAGTTGTGAAGCCGTACGGCACTGCCCATATCGTGCTACCTGTAGCTCACCACGTCGAGTGAACCGTTCGGGCACTGCCATGCTCGTCTCTGCTCTCTTCGGTTACTTCATGATGCCCAGTTCCGAAGAGTACGGCTCGTACTTGCGAGCAACAAGCGTCCGTTTCGTTACCCAAGGTGAAGGAATGGATGAATGAGAGTCACCGAGGCATCGTACACCTGTTCGAAAGACCCTGGCCCCGTAGGCTCGACGGGTGCTCACTCCGCCGACAGAAGCCCAGGTCATCACGGCTGAACTGCTGCATCGGGATCACCCGGTCGTGATGGGCGTCCTGAACGTCACGCCCGATTCCTTCTCCGACGGCGGCCTGTGGTCGGACCGGGACTCCGCGGTCGAACATGGCATTTCTTTGTTCCGTCAGGGCGCGGACATCGTCGATGTCGGAGGCGAGTCCACCCGCCCGGGCGCGGAGCGTGTCGACGCCGCCACCGAGGTGTCCCGGGTGGTGCCGGTGATCGAGGGTCTGGCCGCCGCGGGTGTGCCGCTGAGCATCGACACCACTCGAGCCGCCGTCGCCGAGGCCGCGCTCGCCGCCGGCGCCACGGTGATCAACGACGTCTCCGGTGGTCTGGCCGATCCGGACATGGCCGCGGTCGCCGCGGCGGCCGGCTGCCCGTGGATCCTGATGCACTGGCGCGGGCACTCCCGTGACATGCAGGCGCTCGCCACCTATCAGGACGTGGTCGCCGAGGTTCGCGACGAGTTGCGGGCACGTGCGGACGCCGCGGTCGCGGCCGGCGTCGACCCCGGCCGGATCATCCTCGACCCGGGTCTCGGCTTCGCGAAGACCGCGGAGCACAACTGGGCGCTCAGCGCCCGCCTCGACGTCCTGATCGGGCTCGGCTTCCCGGTGCTCTTCGCCGCGAGCCGCAAGACCTACCTGGGCAGACTTCTGGCGGACGAGGACGGCACGCCCCGCCCGATCGCCGGTCGCGAGGCGGCCACCCTCGCCACCTCGCTGCTGGCCTTCGCCGCGGGCGCCTGGGGGGTCCGGGTCCACGAGGTTCGCGAGACCGCTGATGCCCGGGCCGTCTGGCGCGCCTCCGGCTCGCCGCGACTTTCCAAGATCTAAAACACGATTCGGTACGGCGTGAGCCGCGCCGAAGTGACGAAGCAGAACTGCGGACAGGGGGATTCCGGGTGACCGGACAGATCACGCTCACCGGGCTGCGCGCCCGTGGCCGTCACGGGGTCTACGACTTCGAGCGCGAGCAGGGCCAGGACTTCGTCGTCGACGTCCGGCTCGACCTGGACCTGAGCCGGGCCGCCGCGACCGACGACGTGGCCGACACCGTGCACTACGGCGAGCTGGCGACCGCGCTGGTCGAGGTGCTCACCGGTGAGCCGGTCAACCTGCTGGAGCGTCTCGCCGACCGCCTGCTCGGCGTCTGCCTGGCCGACCCGAGGGTGTCCGCCGCCGAGGTCACCGTGCACAAGCCACAGGCCCCGATCCCGCACGAGTTCGCCGACGTCGCGGTCACCCTGCGCCGGGAGAGGGCGGCGTGAGCCGGGCCGTGCTGTCGATCGGCAGCAACCTGGGTGATCGGCTCGCCCACCTGCGGACGGCGGTGACCGTGCTCGGCGCGAGCGTCCGGCAGGTCTCCGGGGTCTACGAGACGCCTCCGTGGGGTGACGCGGACCAGCCGTCGTACCTCAATGCCGTGATCGTCGCCGAGGATGCCGCCGCCGCGCCGCATGACTGGCTGGAGCGGGCCCGGGCCTGCGAACTGGCCGAAGGCCGGGAGCGAGACCCGGAGCGCCGCTTCGGGCCGCGCACCCTGGACGTCGACGTGATCACCGTGTGGGACGCCGACGGCCGCCCGGTGAGCAGCGACGATCCCGAGTTGACCCTGCCGCATCCGCGCGCCCGTCTGCGAGCCTTCGTGCTGCGGCCGTGGCTCGACCTGAGCCCGGACGCGGTCCTGCCCGGACACGGCCCGCTGGCCGTGCTGCTCTCCACACCGGAACTCGCCACGGACGTCGCCGGAATGACGCCTCGTCCGGATCTGTCGCTAGAGTCGACGGCGTGAGCACCAACCCCGACGGCACCCCGACCGGGCGCCCGACCGACCCGTCACTGCGCCCGACGAGCGTCTCGGCTCTGGTGCTGGCCGCCCTCGTCGGCGCGGCGCTGGGCTGGCTGCTGCTCGGCTACAACCAGATGTTCTACAAGATCAGCCCGCTGCCCTGGACGGCGGCCGTGGTGCTCTTCGCGCTCGCGGTGGCCGAGGGCTACCTGGCGCAGAACACCAGCGCCCGGATCCAGCGCAGGCCTGGTGCCCCGCGGGTCGAGCCGCTCGTGGTCGCGCGCTATGTCGCGCTCGCCAAGGCGTCCTCGCTGGTCGGCTCGCTCACCGCCGGGTTCTCCGCCGGCATCCTGATCTGGCTCGTCATGGAGCCCACCGACTCGGCCAAGTCGGATGTCCCCACGGTGACGACCACGCTGGTCGCGGCGGTCTCGCTGATCGGCACGGCGCTCTGGCTGGAGCGGTCCTGCCGGGTGCCGGACGACCCCGATCGCGAGGGCAACGACACCGGTCGCCCCACCGGCCGACGTTGATACTTGTCAAAGCGTTGCATGCTCTGAACTGAGGCCATCTCGTATCCGTATCCTGTGCGGCGGGTGACCCGACCCGGAGTAGCGTGCGCCTCGAACCGCTGTTGGGGGCGTAAGGAGGCGCGGACCATGGCGTACGACGAAACGACGTTCCGTCGGCCCGGCGAGACCACCGGCGAGACGGATCCGGCCGCGTATCGGCGCCGCGTCCAACTCGACGACACCGCGGGCAACACCCTCGACCAGTCGTTGCGCACCCCGGTCACCGCCGCCCCGGCGGAGGACGGGCGGGACCGGCTCGGCGTGCACCTGGGCTGGGAGGTCGTCCTCCTGGTGGCGGCCGGTGTGCTCGGCTTCCTGCTCTGGCGGGAGAGCTCGGCCGCGCTGCAACGCCCCGCGCTGGACGGCCTGCTCGTCACCGGTGCCGCGATCGGCCTCATCACGCTCGGCGCCGGGCTGTCCCTGCGGGCCGGCGTGCCGAACCTGGCGATCGGCCCGATCGCGCTGGCCGCCGAGTTCCAGTTCGCGGAGAACGGTGACAAGGGCATCCTCCAGGCCCTGGTCCCCGCCCTGATCATCGCCGCGGCGGGTGGCCTGATCGTCGCCGTGCTGATCCTGGTCCTGCACGTGCCCGGCTGGGCGGCCACCCTGGCCGCCGCGCTCGGCGTGATCACCTTCGACCAGCTCCGGGTCAACGCGGTCGTGGTGCAGGGCGACTGGGAGCCCACCAGCCGCGCGTTCCCGCTCTTCGGCGGGTTCGCCATCCTCGCCGTGCTCGGCGCCGTGCTGGGCACGGTCGGCCCGGTGCGCCGCTTCTTCGGCCGGATGCGCTCGGCCGGCGACCCGGCCGGTCGCCGCGGCTTCTCGGTCGTGCTGCCGGTGCTGGTGGCCCTGATCGGCTCGTCGGTCTTCGCGGCCGGTGCCGGCGTGATCATGGCCGCCCAGTCCACCGCCCCGATCCGGCCCGGCACCGGCCTGGAGTGGACCGGCATCGGTCTGGGCCTGGCGCTGCTCGGCGGCACGAGCGCCTACGGTCGCCGGGGCGGGATCTTCGGCACCCTCTTCGCGGTCATCGCGCTGACGCTGTTCCTGGACTACCAGGCCCGGCGGGACCTGCAGATCGCGCTCTTCGCGATCGCCGGCGTGGTCTTCGCGGCAGGCCTGGTCGCGACCCGCATCGTCGAGTCCTACGGCCGGCTCGCCGGCGCCGTGACCACGCAGGACTGGAACGCCGCGCCCTCCAGCGGCCTGGACCCCAGCTGGTCGCCGACCATGCCGGAAACCTGGAACACCCCCGCCCAGCCGGCCCGCAGCGACCGTTGGGACGAGGGCCCGTGGGGCGCCACCCGCTGAAAGTATGCTTTCGTTCATGACCACGCCCGGCTTCGCTGAACTGGACGCCCTGCCCACCGAAGAGCTGCGGGAACGCGCTTTCGCCAAGGCTCGGGACAAACACGACGTCCGCTTCTTCTGGTCGGTGTTCAAGCACCTGCCGGACGCCGACGAGGCCGCCGGGCTGGACGGCGCTCCGAACTCGATCGGCCCGACCGTCGACGAGGCCGTCGCGCTCTGGCGCGAGCTGGAGGGCCGCGACCTCGGTGAGCAGGAGCCGCTGCTGCGGGCCGCGTTCATCGACTATCTGTCGAGGTAGTGACAGCCATCGTTTGAGGCCATGGCCCCGCTGGGAAATAGCGGGCCATGGCTCTCGGAAGCAAGTACAAGACTGCGCCCGGTGCGGGCACCATAGCCGCACTCATACTCGTGTTGGTCTTCGGCAGCCCCTGGTACGGGGACTGGGTCGTGGACAACACCAGCGAGAACACCGCCGGCGGCTGGTGGCTGCGCCTGCTGCACTGGCCGGCCTGGCAGTTCGACACGTCCGACTCGCTGCGTGACGTGGTCGTCGGTGACCTCCGCGCGATCCTGCTCGTCCTGTTGACGTTCCTCTTCCTGGTCCTGCTGCCCGGTTCGCAGCTGGCCCGGGCGCGCGGCACGATCAGCCAGTTCTTCGCCGGCTGGGCCGCGTACATCTTCGCGGGGAGCTTCGCCTCCCTGCTCGCCACCCTGTTCCTGGCCAACCCCTCGCTGCTCAGCGCGTTCCGGGCGGCCGGCAGCGGCGCCCAGTACGGCTTCTTCGTCGGCTGGGTCGTCGGTTTCGCCAGCCTCGGAGGCTGGCGCGGCACCAAGAGCTGAGTTCGGCGGCCGCGCTCCGCGGTGCGGGTCGCGTGGCAGTCCCGGCTACACCACGGAATCGCTCGGTGCCGGAGTCTCGAACACGGCCGCCCGGGTCACCTGACCGATCGGGCGGCCGTCCTCCGTCACCAGGACCGTGGCGGAGTCCTCGGTCAGCATCACCGCCAGCGCGTCGTGCAGGGTCGCGGACGCGTCCACGGCGGGCAGGCCGTCGGCAGCGCCGTCGACCGCGGACATCACGTCCCGCACCGGCGTCACGGCCAGGCGCCGGATGCCGCGGTCGGCGCCGACGAAGTCCCGGACCTCGGTGGACGCGGGCCGGCTCAGCAGCTCGGCCGGCGTCGCGTACTGCAGGAGCCGGCCGCCCTCGGCGAGCACCGCGATCCGGTCGCCCATCTTCACCGCCTCGTCGATGTCGTGCGTGACCAGCACGATCGTCTTGCGCACGGCCGCCTGCAGGCGCAGGAACTCCTCCTGCAGCCGGGCCCGGACGATCGGGTCGACCGCGGAGAACGGCTCGTCCATCAGCAGCACCAGCGGGTCCGCGGCCAGCGCCCGGGCCACGCCGACACGCTGCCGCTGACCGCCGGAGAGCTCGTGCGGGAAGCGCTTCCCGTACCGCGCCGGGTCCAGCCCGACCAGCTCCAGCAGCTCGTCGGCGCGCGAGGCGGTCCGCTTGCGGTCCCAGCCGAGCAACCGCGCGACGGTGCCGACGTTGGCGCGGACGGTCTGGTGCGGGAACAGCCCGACGTTCTGGATCACGTAGCCGATCTGCCGCCGCAGCTGCACCGGGTCCTGCTTCAGCACGTCCCGGCCGTCGATCGTGATCGTCCCGCGGGTCGGCTCGATCAGCCGGTTGATCATGCGCAGGATGGTCGACTTGCCGGAACCGGACGCGCCGATCAGCACGGCGAGCTCACCCGCGCGCACGTCGAGACTGAATGCGTCCACGGCGACCGTGCCGTCCGGATACACCTTGCCGACGTCCGACAGGGTGATCGATGCCGCGGTAGCGTCCACGTATGTCTCTCCTGCTCTGGGGACCGGCATCGTTGACGCCGGTGGCCGCACCCGCCGATGACGGCCCGGGGAATCCGTGGTTCTCCTGGCGGTACGTCCACGAGAACGCCGACACCATCGGCACGGCCCTGCGCTTCCACGCCGGGCTCACCGCGCAGACCGTGCTCCTCGCGCTGGTCGTCGCCGTGCCGCTGGCGGTCGTCGCCTACTGGATCAAACCGCTGACCGCGCCGATTCTCGCACTCTCCGGCATTCTCTACACGATCCCTTCGCTGGCACTGCTCTCCCTGCTCGCCCCGCTGGTCGGCACGACGAGCACCACGTCGGTCCTGATCGCGCTGGTCCTCTACGCGCTGCTGGTCCTGGTCCGCAACTCGCTGGCCGGGCTGACGCAGGTCCCGCCCGAGGTCATCGACGCCGCGAACGGCATGGGCTACGGACGGTTCGGCCGCCTGCTGCGGGTGGAGCTGCCCCTCGCGCTGCCGGGCATCCTGACCGGCCTGCGCCTGGCCACCGTCTCTACTGTGGCGCTTGTCACGGTGGGGTCGCTGATCGGTCAGGGCGGCCTCGGCGACCTGATCCTGGGCGGCTTCCGGAACAACTTCTACAAGGCGGAGATCCTCACCGGGACCCTGCTCTGCGTAGGGCTCGCCCTGGTGCTCGACCTGCTGCTGGCCGGGCTGGGCCGGGCGCTCACCCCGTGGACCCGGGGGAGGGCAGCGTGAGCGACCGAAGGGGGCGAACCATCGAGCTCAGGAATCAAGCTCATGACGGCCCGGAGCGCAGCGGAGGGGCGGCGTGAGCTATTTCCAGGAGGGCATCACCTGGCTCAACGACCCGCTGAACTGGACGAACCCCGGTGGCCTGCTCGACCGGCTGACCGAGCACCTGGTGATCAGCTTCTGGGCGGTGCTGCTCGCCTGCGTGGTCGGCTGGCCGATCGGCATCTGGCTCGGTCATCGCGGCCGTGGCGGCGGCACGGCTGTGACGGTGGCCAACCTCACTCTCGCCGTTCCGACGCTCGCGCTGCTCACCATCCTGCCGCTGACCCCGCTCGGCTTCGGCAAGCCGCCGGTCGTGGTCGCCCTCGCGGTCTTCGCGGTGCCGCCGCTGCTGGCCAACGCGGTCACCGGGCTGCGCTCGATCGACCCGGAGACCCGGGAGGCGGCCCGCGGCATGGGCCTCTCCGGCGGGCAACTGCTGCGTCAGGTGGAGTTGCCGCTCGCGGTGCCCTATCTGGCGGCCGGCCTGCGTACCGCGGCGGTCCAGGTGGTCGCGACCGCGGCACTGGCCGCTCTGGTCAACGGCGGCGGGCTGGGCCAGATCATCAGCGCCGGTTTCGGCATCGGGATGAGCAACGGCGGCGGCGGTCAGATCGTCGCCGGCGGGTTCGCTGTGGCGCTGCTCGCACTCCTGGTGGAGGGCCTGTTGGCGATCTTCCAGCGCCTGGTCACACCCCCTGCGCTGCGGGTCCGGAAGCGCCGTCGGTCGGCTGTGACGGTGAGCACGCCATAACGCTCCGGCATCAAAGGCCGATCTTGTCGTACCCAGCGGGTACGAAGGACTGGAGCAACTAGCGGGCACCGCACCTCGGCTGCCCACCGGACACGCGGCACCGCCACGAGGGCGGCGCCGGGACACAGAAGGCGGCAGTAATGCGTCACAACCTTTTCCGTACGGCCGGGGTCCTCGCCGCGGCTGTCGTCGTCCTGGCCGGCTGTGGCGAGGCCGGATCCTCGGGCACCGAGGCTCCCCCGTCGGCCGCGGCCGGTGCGGGCGCCGGCGGCGCCCCGGTCGCGGGCGACAAGCTGGTCGTCCTGACCGACGACAAGAAGCTGCAGAACACGGACAATGTCCTACCGGCGATCAACAAGAAGGCGTCCAGCCCCGAGCTGATCGCCGCGCTGGACAAGGTGTCCGCGGCGCTCGACACGGCCAAGCTGGTCGAGCTGAACAAGGCCGTCGACATCGACCGCAAGTCGTCCAAGGCCGCCGCTCAGGACTTCGCCACGGCGAACAACCTGACCGCCGGTCTCGCCAAGGGCAAGGGCGGCAAGGTCACCGTCGGCGCGGCGAACTTCAGCGAGAACGCCACGCTCGGCGAGCTCTACGGCATCGTCCTGACCGCGGCCGGCTACACCGTCAAGGTGCAGCAGATCGGCAACCGCGAGCTCTACGAGCCGGCCCTGGAGAAGGGCGACATCACAGTGGTCCCGGAGTATGCGGCGACCCTCGCGACGTTCCTCTCCGGCAAGGTCGACAAGAACGCGCCGGACCCGTCCTCGTCCGACCTCGACACCACGGTGACGAACCTGAAGGCCCTCGGTGACAAGCGCGGCCTGGTCTTCGGCCAGGCCAGCCAGGCGCAGGACCAGAACGCGTTCGCCGTCACCACCGCCTTCGCCGAGAAGTATGCGCTGACCACCCTCTCCGACCTGGCCTCGAAGTGCTCCGGCGCGGCGACCGTGCTGGGCGGCCCGGCCGAGTGCCCGCAGCGGCCCAAGTGCCAGCAGGGCCTGGTCACGACGTACAGCTTCCAGGCCGGCAAGTTCGACACCCTGGACGCGGGCGGCCCGCTCACGAAGAACGGTCTGAAGCAGGGCACCATCTCGGTGGGCCTGGTCTTCAGCTCGGACGGCGCGCTGGCCGCGGGCTGACGAATCGTCGAACGTTTGTTCCGAACGCCGGGTCGGTGTGTGCCACCCGGCGTTCGGCCGTTTCGTCCCGGACGCACTCTCGGTAACATCTGCCCCCATGCCGGAACGCGACTCCCAAGCGGGACACAGCGCACGCCTGCTCCGTGGTCTCCTGTGGGCGGGGGTGATCCTCGCTCCCCTGGCAGCCGCCCTTGTGCTGATCGGCGGCAGCCCTGGATCGATCCGGTTCGCGGTGCTGCTGATCGCGGTCAGCGTCGTCCTGGTCGGTGCCTCGGTGCTGATCCGTAGTGATCCGGTGCTGCTCAGGATGGATGTCGAGGACCGCGTCGCGGAGGAGATCGACCGCCTCCGCAAGGAGTTGACCGCGGAGATCACCTCGCGGGCGGGCGCCCCCGGGCCGGCCGGGCCGGATCCGAACCGGCCGCCGCTGACGCCGCGCAAGCCCAACGGGGCGCGGGTCCAGGCCGGCGCCCCTGTCGGAGCGCCCGGTGGTTACGGTCCGCAGCCGGGCCGGGGCGCTGAGCAAGGGGCTGACTTCGGGTTCCCGCCCGAGGGTCCCTCGAACGGCTTCTTCGGTGACGAGTCCGGCTACGAGGATCAGCAGGCCTTCAGCGGCCAGCCCGTTTTCAACGGCCCGCCGCCGGCGAACGGCCGGCCTGGCTTCAACGGTCCGCCGCCGATGAACGGTCAGCCCCGCTTCATCGGCCAGCCCGCGATGAACGGCGAGCCCGGGTTCGACGGCCAGCCCGAATTCGACGCTCAGCCGGGTTTCCACGGCCAGCCGGGATTCGACGGCCAGCCCGGGTTTGACGGGCAGCCCGGGTTTGACGGGCAGCCTGGATTTGAGGAGCCGACGACCTACGGCCCCGGACCCGGCCCGAACAACGGTTACGACGCCGAACCCGCCTACGTGGACCAGCAGAACGAGTACTACGACGAGTACGGGCAGCAGCCGTCCGTCCCGGAACCTGTCTCTTATACACATCTC
>KL571244.1:38243-41703 GCA_000715855.1 Actinoplanes liguriensis | reverse complement strand
CGCCGAGCACCCGGTCGGCGGCGAGCGCGAACAGCGCGGCCGCCAGGAACGGGAACACCATGATTGCCAGCAACGCCGTGACCAGCATGTTCCAGACCATGATCGGCATCCGGAACATGGTCATGCCGGGCGCGCGCAGGGTCAGGATCGTGGTGATCAGGTTGACCGAGCCGAGGATCGTGCCGAGACCGGAGATGGCCAGGCCGACCACCCACGCGTTGCCGCCGATGCCCGGTGAGTGCAGCGAGTCGCTGAGCGGGGTGTAGGCGAACCAGCCGAAGTCGGCGGCGCCGCCCGGCAGGATGAAGCCGCTCATGGCGAGCGTCACGCCGAACAGGTACAGCCAGTAGGCGAACGCGTTCAGCCGTGGGAACGCGACGTCGGGCGCGCCGATCTGGATGGGCACCACGAAGTTGCCGAACGCGAACACGATCGGCGTCGCAAAGAACAGCAGCATCGCCGTGCCGTGCATGGTGAACAGCTGGTTGAACTGCTCCGGCGACAGGATCTGCATGCCGGGCCGGGCCAGTTCGGCGCGCATCAGCAGCGCCATGATGCCACCGATGACGTAGAAGATGATCGACGTGATCATGTACATGATCCCGATCTGCTTCGCGTCGGTGGTGCGTATGGTCCGGGCCAGCGCTGACCCTCTCACCTGCCGGCGAACCGGATGAGGCCTGGTGGGGGTAGGCCTCGGGGCGACGGTGGTCATCCAGACTCCTCGGCTGCGCATACGGAGAACTACTGCTCACCCTCTGTTATAGGCTTCTAATGCTTTAATTCGTGCCAGATCGGCTATTCCTCTTATGCCCGGATGGGGGACGGCATGCTGGAGGAGAAGGACCGCCGCGTGCTCGCGGACATCGAACAACGGCTCTGCGTCGCCGATCCGGACTTCGCCCGGCGGATGCGCGCGCCGGACCGCCCGTTCCCGGTCGTGCCGGTGCTGTGCGTGACGGGATTTCTGGCGCTGCCGTTCATCGGATTGTTCCTGGGGCCGCGCGCCGTGCTGGCGGCGATCAATGTGATCGCCGCGGTGGTGATGATCGTGCTGCTGTACCGCGTCAGAGCATCGCGCTGATCAATCGCTGCAGGGGCGGGACCAGCTCGTCCTTCTCGGCGCCGGCCAGCGGCGCGACCCCGGCCGAGCGCAGGATCGTCAACCCGAGCATCGCGGCCAGCACGACCTGGGCGTCGAGCACCGGCGCCCCGCTCAGCCCGGCGAGCCGCTCCGCGAACGACTGCAGGGTGCCGATCCGGATCTCCTCCGCGCGCGGATCCCCGGACGAGCGCAGCAACATCATGATCCGCGTCTGGTGCTGACCGGCGCGGGCGTCGGTGAGGTGCCGGGCCATCACGGCGGCGAGCTGGTCGAGCGTGACGTCCTCGGCCACCGAGCGCTCCAGCTCGTCCGCCGAGCCGGCCAGGCAGGCCCGGAACAGCCCCTCCTTGTTGCCGAAGTAGCGCGCGATCAGCGCCACGTTCACCCCGGCGTCGGTGGCGATGTCCCGGATGAACGTCGCGGTGTACCCGTCCGTGGCGAAGCGCCGCCGTGCCGCATCCAGCAGGAGCTGCTTGGTGGCGGCAGAGTCACGACGTCTCATGTGATCACCGTAACTGATGTAATCCCTGGATGACTTAGTCGCCTTGGTCTCATAATGTCGGCAAGTAATCCAGGAATTACATCGACCTCCCCGGGGGATCCGTGACAACAGCAACCGAGCAGCGCCCGCGCGTGCACTCCACGCTCCTGGTGCTCTACCTGTCCCTCGGCGGTCTCGCCTTCGCCGTCCTGCAGTCGCTGGTCGCACCCGCGCTGTCGACCATCGCCCGGGACCTGAACGTCTCCGCGAGCGACGGCAGCTGGGTGATCACGGCGTACCTGCTGGCCGCCTCCGTTCTCACCCCGATCCTCGGGCGCCTCGGCGACATGGTCGGCAAGCGCCGCGTGCTGATCGGGGTCCTCGCCACCCTTGCCGCCGGCACGCTGCTCGCCGCGCTCGCGCCGAACCTGTCCGTGCTGATCGCCGCCCGCGTCCTGCAGGGCGCGGCCGGCGCGATCCTCCCGCTGTCGATCGGCATCGTCCGCGACGAACTGGACCGGGAGAAGGTCGGCGTGGTCGTCGGCCTGCTCTCCGCGATCTTCGGCATCGGCGCGGGTGTCGGCATCGTCGGCGCCGGCCCGATCGTCGAGCACCTCTCCTGGCACTGGCTGTTCTGGTTGCCGCTGGTCCTGGTCGTGATCGCCCTGCTCGGGGCGATCTTCGGCATGCCCGAGTCCCCCGTGCGAACGCCCGGCCGCCTCGACGTGCTCGGCTCGCTCCTGCTGTCGGTCTCCCTGGTGTCGCTGCTGCTCGCGATCAGCAAGGGCCAGAGCTGGGGCTGGGACGCCGGGAAGACCATCGGCCTGCTCATCGCCGGTGTGGTGCTGATGGTCGCGTTCGTTCTCGCCGAGCTCCGGGTCGCCGAGCCGCTCGTCGACATGCGCCTGATGAAACTGCGCGCGGTCTGGTCCACCGACCTGGTCGCGATGATCCTCGGCTTCGCCATGTTCGGCACGTTCCTGCTGGTCCCGACGCTGCTGCAGCTCCCCGCGGCGACCGGTTACGGCTTCGGCAAGTCGGTCTCCCAGTCCGGCCTGTTCCTGCTGCCGACCGTCGTCATGATGGTCTTCTTCGGCCCGCTCGCCGGTCTGCTGTCCCGCCGCTTCGGCCCCAAGCTGCCGATGTTCCTGGGCACCGTCTCGGTCGTCGTCGCGTTCACGCTGCCGGGCCTGGGCCACGGCGCGATCTGGCAGGTCCTCGCGTCCGGCGTGCTCACCGGCACCGGCATCGGCCTGGCCTTCGCGGCCATGTCGAACGCGATCATCGAAGCCGTCCCGACCGCCCAGACCGGCGAGGCGACAAGCGTGAACACGATCGCCCGGACGATCGGCAGCAGCATCGGCACCGCGATCGTCGCCGCCGTCATCACCTCGAACACGACGGCACAGGGCCTGCCCACCGACGACGCGTTCACGATGGGCTTCTGGACCTGCGCGGGCGTGGCGGTCCTCGCGGTCGCCGCCGCCCTCGCGGTCCCGTCCGCCCGCCGCCGTCACGACCAGGCGGTCGCCACCGGCGTCGCCGACCTGCCCCCGGAGCCCGACGAGCTCCACCTCCCACACCTGCACCACTCCGAGAAGTAGCACCCCCGGCCTCTGTCACCCTCCCCGGTGTCAGAGGCCGCAATTTCCCCGGTACGTCGTGAGCCCACGCCCGCCAAGCCCCTCCGCGAGCTCGCCGCCCCTCCAGGTGTGTGGCGCGCTTGCGGTTGGCCGGCTGGTGCTCACTGTTGTTTTGGGGCTTGCATAACAACGGTGAGGGCCAGCCCGGTGGATGGCGGCGGCGGGCGGCGGTCTGAGTGCGGCGGGGTTCGGGGTGAGCTCGACCCGCCACGGAGGCCGCCCTTTCGGGCT
>KL571244.1:33571-38034 GCA_000715855.1 Actinoplanes liguriensis | reverse complement strand
GCGAAGCCCGGAAGGGTCCCCGCGGGAGCGGCGGAGCTCGACCCCGGCGGAGACAGGCAATGAAGAATGTGAAGTTTTTCTAGACGTCGCTGTCGGCCTGCCAGAGGTCGGGGCCGAACATCTCGTACTGGATGTTGCGCGGGGCGACGCCGCGGCTCAGCAGCCAGTCGCGGATCGACTGGAGGAACGGCAGCGGCCCGCACAGGTAGAAGACCGCGCCGCGGGGGAGTTTGACCTGGCCGAGGTCCATCGTGCCGGCGTGGGTCGCGGTGACCGGCAGGGTGCTCGCGCCGCCGTTCTCATACCAGACGTGCAGCTCGGATTTCGGCAGGTGGGCGAGGTCGTCGAGGATCTGGCGGCGCAGCGGGAAGGCGGATTCGCCGGAATCGGCGTGCAGGAGCATGACCGGCAGCTGGGAGCCGGCGGCCACCAGGTGGGAGATCATGCCGGCGATCGGGGCGACGCCGATGCCCGCGGAGACGAAGACGACCGCGCGTCCGCTGTCGTCGAGGACCACGTCGCCGTACGGGACACTCATGGTCAACTGGTCGCCGGGGTGCACCTGATCGTGCAGGAAGTTGGAGACCTCGCCGTCCGGCTTGCCGTCGCCGTGCACGCGCTTGACCGCGAAGTATCGATGCTCGCCGTCGTCCGCGCGGATCAGGCTGTACTGCCGGGGCTGGCGGAGGCCGTCGCGCATCGGGGCCTGGACCGTGACGTACTGGCCGGGCAGTGACGTCTTGACCAGGCGATCGTCGACCCGGCGCATGACGAAGGTGACCACGTCGTCGGTCTCGGTGATCTTCTCGGCGACCCGCCACTGCCGCCAGACGCGGCCCGCGGTGACGCCGCGCGCCGAGTAGAGCCCGCGCTCCTGGTTGATCAGCGCGTGCGCCATCAGCCAGTAGACCTCGTCCCAGGCGAGCGCGACCTCGGGCGTGACCGCGGCGCCCAGCACGTCGGCGACCGCCCACATCAGGTGCTCGTGCACGATCTGGTACTGCTCGGGCCGGATGCCCAGAGACGCGTGCTTGTGCGCGATGCGCATCAGCAGACGTTCCGGGAGCCGGCCGGGGTTGGCGACCAGCGCGGACGCGAACACCGGCACCGAGCCGGCCAGCGACTTCGGCTGACTGCCCTCGGCGTGGTGACCGCGATTGAACACCCCGTCGTGGAGCTCGGGGTGCGCCGCGAACATGTGGGCGTAGAAGCGCTCGGCGATCGCTTGGATGTTCTCACCGATGAGCGGCAGGGTGGCCTCGATGACCGGACGGGCCGTCTTCGACAACACCGTCCGACCATAGCCGCAGGTCAGGCCGCCTCGACGGGGATCCGCGCAAGCCGGCGGTGACCGACCTGCCAGAGCGCGAGGATCAGCAGGCCGCCGACCAGCAGCCAGGCCTCCAGGTGCGCGCCGAACACGCCGAGCAGGATCGCGCCGGCCGCGGCCGGGAGCGCCCAGCCCAGCGTCCAGCGGTGGGCCGCGCCGGTGAACCCGATCGGGCCCGCGACCAGGAAGTACACGGCCGCGCCGCCGCACAGCACCCAGCGGATGCTCGTCCCGGAGTGCTCGGGCTCACCGGCCAGGCCGCCCAGCCCGGCGGCGATCGCCACGATCGCGGCGGTGGTCAGATAGTGCACCGGCATGGTCAACCGCAGTGCGCGCAGGGTCTCGGAGGCCGGCGCGGCGTTCAGGGTCAGCCACCAGAGCGCGACGAGAAGACCGAAACCGATCAAACCCAGCAACCAGACTTGGTACGACCATTGCTCCACCCCGGCGGCAGCGTTGACCAGCTGGGCCACCGCCTCCCCGAGCACGATGATCACGAACAGTCCCAGCTGGGTCGGCCTCGTGCCACGGCGCGAACCGGCGGACCAGTCGCGTCGTCCACCGGCGCTGGTCGCGCTCGTAGTCCCGGCGCTCGGCGGCCAGCAGCCGCTCCGGCGAGCGCGACGCCAGCAGCGAGAACCCGACGTCGAAGACGATCCCGAGCGCCCACAGCCAGTAGCGCGCCGGTGCGTCGAAGCCGAGGGACGCGACCCACGGGATCAGCCCGAGCGCCTGGTGCACGCCGGGCCACTCGGTCATCACCTCGTTCGCCCGTTTCCAGGAGGCGATCGCGAGCATGCGGCAGGCGACGTACGCGATGATGAACGGCTGCGGATGGTCGTGCTCGGCCAGTTGCGGGACGGACGCGGCCATCACCGCGATGCCGAACATCGCGGCCAGCATGGTGACCAGACGGGTCTGCGTGGCCGCGACGTTCGCGTACAGGGTGAAGCCGGTCCAGACGCTCCACATCGCGTAGTAGAGGACCGCGAAGACCAGCAGCAGCCGGCCGTCCGGCTCGGCGTGGAGCAGGTGGGCGAGCTGGGCGACGGCGGCCACGATCACCAGGTCGAAGAAGAGCTCCAGCCAGGTGGCGTGCCGTTCCTCGGCGGCCGTTTGCGACATGGCCGGGAATCTATCCCCTTGCGAGAACCGGCGCGGGGGCCGGGGCCGGGGCCTTCCCGGGAAGCAGGAACGAGACCAGGACCGCGACGCCGGTGAAGCCGATCGACCACCAGAACGCGGTGTCGAACCCGGTGACCAGCGAGCCGGTCCGCTGCGCCGTGGTGGCCAGGATGACGGTGAGCAGGGCGACCCCGACCGAACCGCCGACCTGCTGCCCGATCCGGACGACGATGCTGGCGTGCGGCACCTTCTCCCGCTCCAGCCCGACGAAGGCGATCTGCATCAGCGGGATCACCACCATGCCCAGCCCGAGCCCGCGGACGAAGAGCGTGGCCAGCAGCGGCCAGGTCTCGGTGTCCGTGCCGACGAACCCGAACGGCAAGGTCGACAGGCCGGTCAGCACGAAGCCGATCAGGGCCACGCCGCGCCCGCCGACGCGTTCCATGAGCCGCCCGGTGGCGGCCCGGCTGAGCAGCGAGCCGACGCCCTGCGGGATCAGCAGCAGACCGGCGCCGAGCGCGTCCTCGCCGCGAACCTCCTGCCAGTAGAGCGGGAGCAGGATCATCGCGCCGTACAGGGAGGCGCCGGAGAGGAACATCAGCGCGGTCGACGCCCAGGTCGGCCGGGACCGCAGCACCGACAGGTCGACCAGCGCGGTCGCCGGCCGGCGCACCGCCCACCACACGAACGCCACCAGCAGCAACGCGCCGCCGGTCAGCGGGACGAGGGCATCGGCGCCGATCTCGCTGTCGATCTTCGACAGGCCGTAGAGCAGCGCGACCAGCGCGGGGGAGAGCAGCGCCAGGCCGACCGTGTCGAGCGGGACGCGGCGCCCGGGCTCGTCGGCCGGGATCAGCTTCACGGCGAGGACCAGGCCGATCAGGCAGAGCGGCACGTTCACCAGGAACAGCCAGCGCCAGTCGCCGGCGCCCAGGATCAGGCCGCCGATCACCGGGCCGAGGATGGGCCCGAGTGCGGCCGGCAGCGCGGCCACCGACATCAGCCGGGAGACGTCCTTCCCCTGGACCTGCTGCATGATCATCGTCATCATCAGCGGCATCATCGCGCCACCGCCGACGCCCTGGAGCACGCGGAAGCCGATCAGGCTGGGCGCGTTCCAGGCGAACGAGCAGAGCACCGAGCCGAGCAGGAAGACGGTGAGCGCGGCGATCCACAGCCGCTTGCCGCCGAGCCGGCTCTGCAGCCAGCCGACGAGCGGGGTGACCACACCCAGCGCCAGCAGATACGCCGTGCTCACCCACTGGATGGTGCTGACGTCGGTGTGCAGGTCGGTGGCGAGCTCGTGCAGCGCCACGCTGACGATCGTCGAGTCGAGAATGACCGTGATGCCGCCCACGAGCACCGCGATCGCGGTGCGCAGAGCAGTCGGGTCGATGCGGTTGTCGGACATCGGTGCCGCCTTAAGGTACGCAAGCGTATCTAACTTTGGCCACGGTACGACGCCGCGATAAGATACGCAAGTGAGTCTTAAGGGCACCCGGCGCCGGGGCGCGGAACTCGAGGACGCGATCCTCGACGCCGCCTGGGACGTGCTGATCGAACAGGGCTACCCCAATTTCACGTACGAGGCGGTCGCCGCCCGAGCCGGCACCAGCCGCCCCGTGCTCTACCGCCGCTGGCCGCAGCGCGACGACCTGCTGATGGCCACACTCCGCAGGAACTGGTGGTCACAGCCGATCCCGGTGCCCGACACCGGCAACCTGCGCGACGACGCGGTCGAGTTCCTGCGGCACGCCGCGGACAGCCGGTTCCGCCTGTTCACGCTGCTCGGCGTGCAGCTCATGGATTATCTGCAGGAGTCCGGCAGCAGCTTCGCCGAGCTCCGGGAGGAACTGCGGCCGAAAGGTCAGCCGAGCGGGCTCGACCGGATCGTGGCCCGTGCCGTCGCGCGCGGCGAAGTGCCCGACGTGCCGCGCCCGCCGCGGATGATCAGCATGCCGTTCGACCTGTTCCGGCACGAGCTGCTGATGACGATGAAGCTGGTGCC
>KL571244.1:32880-33327 GCA_000715855.1 Actinoplanes liguriensis | reverse complement strand
GGACCGGATCTGATCAGGTCGCCCCGGTCGGCGAGCGGCAGCCGCACCGTGAAAGTGGCGCCCGCGCCCGGGTGACCGTCGGCGACGATCGTTCCCCCGTGACCGGTGACCACCTCGCGCAGCAGGGCCAAACCGAGGCCGAACCGGCGCTCGCCGGCACCCGCGCCCCGGTGGAAACGGTCGAAGATGCGGTCGGCGTCGGCGGGGTCGAACCCGTCACCGGTGTCCGCCACGATCAGCTCCGCGAAACCCGCATCGGCCCGGACGGTGACCGTGATGCTCCCGCCCGGCGTGTGCGTGAGCGCGTTGGTCAGCAGCTCGCTCACCACCCGGCGCAGCGCCGACTCCACCCCGGCGACCGGCACCGGCGTCGGCGGTGTGTCCAGGGTGACAGCGGTCGACGGATCCAGAACCCGTTCGATCTCGTCGCTGTCTCTTATACACATC
>KL571244.1:30623-32653 GCA_000715855.1 Actinoplanes liguriensis | reverse complement strand
AACCGCCGCTGCCGCCGGAGCGCCTCGGCCAGCGGCGCCACCGCCCGATGCCCCACCACCATCGCGGTCAGCACCGCCGCGAACAGCCCGGCCGCGGCCGCCAGCAGGAACGCGGTCAGCAGATGCCGGCGGTCGGCGAGCTGGAAACGGCCGTCGAACACGGCCTGCACGATCACGTCGTCGCGGGCCTGGGTGCGTACCCAGTAGGTGGTGCCGTTCCGGTCGACCTGCCGGTTCTGCGTCACGCCGGTCGCGGCCACCGTGGCGACGTCACCGCTCAACGGCAGGCCGGTGGGGGCGGCGCGGTCCCGGTGGGTCAGGGTGCCGTCGGCGGCGTAGAAGAGCACCCAGCTGCAGGCGGGCGGGCCGGCGATCACGCCGTTCTGGATGCCGTAGTCCAGCTCCAGGCCGATCTGTTCCTCCTGGCTGTGGCGCAGGAGCGCGTACGACGTCGCGCCCGCCATCGCCAGCAGCACGCCGATCGCGAGCCCGACGAGCAGCCCGATCCGCCAGCGGGCCCGGCGCACCGCCCGCAGCTCCAGGACCTGGCCCACAGCGCGCCCAGCCGGCAGTCGCGCAGCGCGCCCGGTCAGCAGCTTCATGGCGCGCCCGGCCTTTGGTTTCATGGCTGTCTCTTATACACAAAGAGACAGCCCCGTCGGTAGGCTCATGGAACGCTCGGCCGCTCGTTTCGCAGCGCGCCCTGTCGGTAGCTTCACAGCGCGCCCAGCCGGTAGCCCAGCCCGTGCACGGTCTGCACCACGGTGCGGCCCAGCTTGCGGCGCAGGTAGTAGACGTAGGTGTCTACGATCGACGCCGCCGCGGCCTCGTCGAACACCTTGGTGCGCAGCACCGCCCGCGGATGCACCGCGCGGGGCCGCGCCGCCAGCACGCGCAGCAGCTCGAACTCGCGCGCGGACAGCGACACCCGGGTGCCGTCGGGGAGGACGGCGTCGCGTACCCCCAGATCCAGCAGCCCGTCGCCGAGCCGCAGCACGTCGGTGGCGTCGGACGTGCGCCGGCACAGGGCGCGGATCCGGGCGCTCAGCTCGTCCAGGTCGAACGGCTTGACCAGGTAGTCGTCAGCGCCGGCGTCCAGCCCGGCGATCCGGTCGTCGACCGTGCCGAGCGCGGTCAGCATCAGCGCCCGGGCCGCCACCGCCCGCGCCCGCAGCCGGGTGATCAGGTCCAGGCCGTCGAGCGCTGGTAACCGGCGGTCGATCACCAGCACGTCATAGGGCCTGGTCAGGCCCAGATGCAGTCCGCGCTGGCCGTCCGGGGCCTGGTCGACGTGATACCCCTCGTCGACCAGCGTCTCGGTGACCATCTCGCGCAGATCCGAGTCGTCCTCGACCACAAGAAGCCGGCGCATGACATCGAAGATCTCATATGGACGGACGTTCCGGGAGAAAAAGTTTTATATTTCAATCAACTTCTTAAGAACCCACAAGATCTTTCTTATGGTACGGCCGTGGCACCGCCCCCCAATCGTTTCCTCCCGTTGTGCGAGCTTCTGTCGTGCGCCTGTGACGAACCTAGCGCTCCGGCGAGGGCGGCATGCGGTTGTCCACAGAAGCCGGTTGTCCACAGGCGGCCGGCACGATCTTGAGCTCTCCCGCGATAATGGTCGGTGGGCGGCCTGCCCCCATGGTTGGGGTGGGGACTGCTCGGGCGCGGGGCTCTGGTGAGTCGGCCGGGGCTTGCATTGGCGCGCCGCCTCCGGTGACTCGGCCGGGCCGCGCAGCCGCGCCCGGGCTGCAGTGGGTCAGCCGGGGCCACGCAGCCGCTCCCGACCCCGGTGACTGGGCCGGGGCCCGCTGAGCCGAGGGGCCTGCACAGCCGCGCCCGACCCCGGTGACTCGGCCGCGGGCCTGCACAACGGCGTGGCCTGCACAGCCGCGTGGCCTGCACAGCCGCCGCCCGCCTCCAGCGAGTCGCCCGGGGCCCTCACATTCACGAGGCTCCGCACGGCCGCGCCCGATCTCTCTCAGCTCCCGGCCAGCGCGGGCTCCGGCGAGTCGGCCGGGGCG
>KL571244.1:27266-30367 GCA_000715855.1 Actinoplanes liguriensis | reverse complement strand
TAAGAGACAGCAGCAAAGGCGTTGTCATCAGCGTCGTGACCAGCGCGACCAGCACCAGCACCGTGAACAGTGACGAGTTCACGATCCCCGCTTCCAGGCCCACGTTCAGCGCGATCAGTTGCATCAGGCCGCGCGCGTTCATCAGGATCCCGACGCGTAGCGCCACCGGCCCCGGCTCTCCGCGAAGGCGGGCCGCGCCCCAGCATGCGCCGAACTTCCCGGCGATGGCCAGCGCCACGCATGCCGCGCCGAACAGCAGCACCCGCGGGTCGCCGAACAGCCCGAACTCGGTACGTAGCCCGGAGAACGTGAAGAACAGCGGCAGGAAGACGGCCGACGAGACGGGGCCGACCCGCTCCATCACCCGGTCGGTGCGTTCGTGCCGGGGCATCACCACGCCGAGCGCGAACGCGCCGAACACCGCGTAGAGCCCGATCTCGTCGGTGTAGAACGCGACCAGGAACAGCAGCGCGACCACGCCCAGCATCCGGCCGCGGTCGTCCAGCCGGTCGGTTCTGATCAGCGCGCCGGCCACCCGCGGGCCGACCTGCCACAGGATCAGTCCGAACAGGATGGTGCCGCCCGCGGTGACGAACGCCGGGCCGGCCTTGCCCGAGCCGAACGCCAGCACCACGGCCAGCATGATCCACGCGACGCCGTCGTCGACCGCGCCGCTGGCCAGGGCGAGTGATCCGTGCCGGGTTCCGGCGATGTTGCGTTCGGTGATGATCCGGGCCAGCATCGGGAACGCGGTGATGGCAAGGGCGACGCCGACGAACGCGGCGGTGACCCCGATCGACACGCCGTCCACCCGGATCGGGACGACGCCGGCGGTGGCCAGAACCAGCAGCACCCCGAGGATCAGGGGCGCGGTGACGCCGGCGAGCGAGACGACCCCCGCGGTGCCGGCCAGGTTGGTGACCTTGTGCGACTTGAAGGCGTACCCGGTCTGGAACATGAACAGGACGAGGCCGATCTGCCCGACCACGTAGAGGATCGGCAGCAGCGGCGCCGGGAACAGCGCCGCCTGCACCTGCGGGAACAGCAGGCCGAGCAGGGACGGGCCGAGCAGCACGCCGGCCAGCATCTCGCTCACCACCGGTGGCTGGCCGGCCTTGGCGAGCAGCCAGGTGACCAGACGGCAGAAGAGGATGATCACCGCGACCGCGATGAAGAACCGCGGCGCGAGCTCGGTGGGGGTCACCGGCGAACCTCCTGGAAGTGGGTGGTGCAGAGCTTCTGGCGGCGGGCGTCGAGCACCATCCAGGTGCCGAGCACGAGCTGCTTGAGCGAACGGCCGGCGTCGGCGACACGATCGGCGCGGCGCAGGGCGATCAGCCGGCCGTTGCCCGGCCCTTCGTGACCGATCGGGGTCAGGTAGGCGGGACCGCGGTTGGGCAGCGAGCGGGTGTGCGCGACCGACGACGCGAGGGTGAACCGGCGGAGCACCTCACGGGTGGCGGCGCGCAGCATCACCGGTGCGGCGCCGCGCGCCGGGCACGCGCGGTTGGCGGTGACGCCGTACGGGATGAAATTCGCGTTTTTTCTTTTCAGCGTGAGCCAGCGCTCCGGGCGGAATTCGTCGTCGGCGGCCGGGCCGGTGCGCTGGTACGCGAGGTAGTTGAAGAGAAGCACCGATCCGGTGGGGATGGTGACGTCGCCGGCGACGATCGGCGCCGACGTGATCCGGTGGGCGATGCCGAAGAGCGGGTGCACCCGCAGGGTCTCGTCGATGAGCCGGTCGAGGGCGTCGTCGGAAAGTTCCGTCGGGTGGTTCGCGGCGCAGAGCAGGATGTGGGCCATCGCCTCGGACATCTGCACGACGGCGGTGTTGAAGAACGCGCCCTGCAGGTACCAGGCGGTCTCCTGGTCGGTGAACGGCGGCGGCAGGACGACCGGGCAGGTTTTTTCCGTCAGCCGCGCGAGCAGGTACCGCGTCAGACGGTGGCGGCGCCGCATGTGCCGCAGGCTCAGGCCCTTCAACGCGGTGACGACGTCGTCCGCGTTGGCGACGACAAGTTTCTTCGCCTCCGGTGGGCATCTCTCGTCGAAGACGAGTTCGAAGAAAACTTCCGCCCAGACCGGCATCATCAGGTCGCGGAGCCTGACGAAGGAAGTTCTCGCCGTGGGGAGCTCGTCCAGGATCCGCCGGGTCGCCGCGGTCGCCAGCTCGTCGGAACGGGCGTGCGGCACCGCGAGAACCTTCCGGGTGGTCCGCGCGACTGTCTGATAGCGATCACCCGGCTCGAGGTGTTCCTGGTGCATCTGCGGGCCGGGCGCCAGCCAGTACCAGAACAGGTCGGAGAGCCCGGCGCCACGACTGCGGCCGTCCGCGGCCGGGTCGCTGTAGACCTGCTCGAAGTGCTCGGCGCCGACCAGCGGGCCGGGGACGGGGATGCCCTCCGCGCCGTTGACCCGCTGGAAGATCCACTCGCGGAGCCGGACGACGGCGCTCACCCGGCCACCGGACCCGAAGCCGGACCGGACCCCGGACCTGCAGCCGGACCCACTGGGTCTGCCACCAGGTCCGGGGTCAGGTCGGCCGGTCGCTTCGCTCCGGCCAGCGCCATCGCGTGGTCCAGCTCCGCCGTCAGCTTCCGCAATTTCTCGTGTACGGCGGTGGCCCCGCCCTCCGCGAGCGCGTCCAGCACCGGCCGTCCGAGCAGCACCGCGTCGGCTCCCCGCGCGAGCGCGATCAGCACGTCGGTACCGCGCCGGATCCCGCCGTCGATCAGCACCGGAATCCGCCCGCCGACCGCGGCCACGACGGCCGGCAGCGCGTCGATCGTCGCGATCGCCCCGTCCAGTTGCCGTCCGCCGTGGTTGGAGACGATCAGCCCGTCCACGCCGTGCTCGACCGCGAGCCGCGCGTCGGCCGGATGCAGCACGCCCTTGAGCAGGATCGGCAGCGTGGTCACCGTGCGCAGCCAGGGGATCAGGTCCCAGCCGAGCGTCGCGTCCATCGCGATGTCCCGCACCCGCCCGGTGTCATCGCGCATGTTCTCGCAGGTCAAGCCAGCTGGAAGGTCCGTGAATCCGTTGCGCAGGTCGCGTTCGCGGTGTCCGTGCACGGGGGAGTCCACGGTCTGTCTCTTATACAC
>KL571244.1:24128-27033 GCA_000715855.1 Actinoplanes liguriensis | reverse complement strand
TGTGTATAAGAGACAGCCACAGCGGGCCACCGGCCGCGGCGATGGTTTCCACCGGCTGCGTCGCGGCCATGCTGACCACCATCACGGTTCCGGCGGCGGCCGCCCCCAGCGCGGTCGCCGCCTCCCCGTCCGGGTGGGCCAGCAGGTGGAACGCGGTCGGCGCGACCAGGATCGGGGTGGCCAGCTCGGTGCCGAACAGGGTGGTGCGCAGGTCCCGGTCACCGGTGGCGCGCAGCACCCGGGGGACGATCCGCAGCCGGTCGAACGCGGCGAGGTTGCCCCGCAGCGTGCGCTCCTCGCCGGCGCCACCGGCGAAGTAGTCGGCGTGCACCGGGTTCATGACAGGCTGCGCTCGACGAAACTTTTCAACGGCTCCACGTGCACGTCCGGACGGTCCCACTGGTTCTCCAGGTTCTCGGCCAGGTGGTGCGTCGTGTGGTGCGTACCGTCGCGGTAGTAACGGACGACCGGGTGCAGGTACGCGGCGTCGTGCGCCTGGCCCGGCACGTCCTGCGCCACCCGGGTGACCGTGACGTCGAACGGGTCGACCTTGTCGTGGTCCGGGCCGTATTCCAGGGTCACCACGAACGCGTGCCGGTAGTCGTGATCCGCGGTGGCGAGGCCGTGCCCGGCGAACCAGGCGACCGGCACCTCGTCGTGGTAGCGGGCGCCGGCCGCGGCGACCGTCACGACGTCGCCGAGGAAACCGAACTGCTGCCACAACGCCGACGTCCGGTTCACCCGGGCGATGATCGCGTCGGTGACCGCCTCGGGGGTGGCGTCCAGCTTCTCCGCGGGCCAGGGGACGGCCTCGTACGTACGCTCGAGGATTTTGTGAAGCGCGCGCACCCCGTAACGGAATCCGTGGATGAAGCCGCTCGTGGATTTCTTGAAGTCCCGGACCTGGGTGATCGTCCCGGCGAAGTGCAGCCCGGGGACGTTGACCGACTCCCAGGCCGCGGTCTGCGCCGGGAACCGGTCCTTGACGGTCAGCTCGGGCCGGGCCGACTCGTCGAAGACGGACGCGTCGAAACGGAAACCGGTGCACGCCAGGACCCGGTCGTAGCGCAGCTCCTTCACGACCTCGTTCACCCGCGTGAAGCTGAAGGTGACCCGGAAACCGTCGCCGTCCCGCTCGATCCGCTTGATGTCGCCGTCGAGGATCGCGTTCCCGGACTTCAGCTGGTACGTGTCGAGGAAGTTGTTGTTCACCGCCCGCAGGTGCCCGACGTAATGCGTCCGCCAGGCCAGATGCACCGAGCTCGGCCCCGCCACGTGGATCACCGTGGTCGTCTCCATCAGGTTGTCCGCGGTCTCGAACGCGGAGTTCCCCTTGCCGATGATCAGCACCCGCTGGTCCAGGAAGTCACGGGGATCCACGGACATCTCGTCGTAGCCCTCGGCCAGCTCGAACCCGGGAATGTCCGGCCGATAGGCTTTCGAGACGCCCGTCGCGACGACAAGACGCTTTGCCTCGTACGTCGTGTCGCCCGCCACGACGGTGAACAGCTCGCCGTCCTTGCCGATCCGGGTGACCCGCGTGTCGTACTCGATCCGCAGTCCGCGACTGAAGTCGGCGAGATAGCGCAGATAGTCGTCGGCGGCCGGGAAGTACCGTTCGGTGTACCTGCCGAACAGCAGCTCCGGGTCGTCGCTGAGCAGCGAGTTCCAGTCGTGGCGCAGGTTCAGCTCGGGATCGTCGTGACCGGTGCGCGGCTTGTTGATGGAGATCAGCGTCCGATGCCGCGGATACCGTGCGAAGAACGCGCCGGGCCGGGCCGCGCCCTCCAGCACCAGGTAGTCACGCTTGCCGTCGGCCTCCAGCAGTTTGGCGAGCTGCAGGCCGGCCGGCCCGGCTCCGACGATCAGGTAATCAAGCGGCATGCCGCCGACGGTACGAACCAGAACTCAGCGAATTTTCAGAGCTGCGCCCGCCACTGCCGGCCGGCGCGGGCGGCGGCCGCGAGCGCATCTGTCGTAGGGTCGGGCGCATGCTTGAGACCCAGCGGGAGCGCGTGCCGCTCGACGACGACGGCGAGCTGGACACGACACTGGCGTTCCTGGCGTTCGCCCGCTCGTGCGTGCTGAAGAAAGCCGGCGGCCTTGACGAGGAGCAGCTCCGGCGGCGGCTGGTGGCGTCCGACACGACACTGCTCGGGCTGGTGCAGCACCTGACCGACGCCGAGCGGTACTGGTTCGGGTACACGCTCGCCGGTGATGACCGGTGGGGCGACGTCGACTTCGACATGGTCGTTCCGGAGGATCGGACGGCGGAGCAGGTTCTTGCCGATTACCGGGCGGCGATCGCGGAGAGCGACGCGAACATCGCCGCGGCCGGTGGCCCCGAGGCCCGCACCGCGCAGCCGGTCGGCGACGAGCAGCGCACCCTGCGGTGGGTGCTCGCGCACATGACCGGCGAGACCGTGCGGCACGCCGGGCACGCGGACATCCTGCGCGAGCTGATCGACGGGGTCACCGGCCGTTGATAAAAGCCGGCCGTTGATAAAAGCCGGCCGTTGATAAAAGCCGGCAGCTGAGAAAAGGCGGCCGTTGAGAAAAGCGGCTGTCAGCGGCCGTCGAGCAGGCGGGCGCTGGCGGCGACGGTCTCCTCGGTCTGCTCGCGGCGCCGGCTCTCGTACGCGGCGAAGGCCGTCGCCGGATCGCCGTGCTCGCGCAGCGCCGCGGCCAGCGCGACCGCGTCCTCCACCGCCATCGACGCGCCCTGGGCGGCGGCCGGGGTCGCGGCGTGCGCGGCGTCGCCGGTCAGCACCATGCGGGCGTTGTGCCAGTGCGGGGTGGTCGGGATGTCGTACGAGTCGCCGCCGACCACGTCACCGGTCGCCTCGATGATCGCCGCGGCCGGGGTGTCGTCGTCACGGAACTCGTCCTGTCTCTTATACACATC
>KL571244.1:23042-23927 GCA_000715855.1 Actinoplanes liguriensis | reverse complement strand
GCCGAAGAACGCCCGGCCGCCGCGGACCATGTGGTACTCGTCGGGCTCGACGCCGGCCGGGTTGCCGGGCGCGTAGCCGTAGACGATGTGCTGCCCCGAGTTCCGCGGTTCGGGCGCGTCCGGGTCGATGAGCCGCCGGGTCCGCGAGTGGATCCCGTCCGCGCCGACGAGCAGGTCGCCGGCGACGGTGCTGCCGTCCGCGAAGGACACCTCGACGCCGCCGCCGGTGACGACAGCGCCGGTCATCCGTTTGCCGTGGTGCACCGGGACTCCACGGGCGACCGCGAGGTCCTGCAACGCCCGGTAGAGCGCGGCCCGGGTCATCGACCGCGCCGCGCCCTCGATCGGGCGTCGTCCCAGGTGGTGGCCCTGCGCGTCCCAGAGCGAGACGGCCCGCGCCGGGTAGGAGACCGCCTCCACGGCCGCGGTGGCGCCGAGCTCGGCGAGCGCGGCCATGCCGTTCGCCATCACGGTCAGGAACGCTCCCGCGTCCTCCCCGCCGGAGCTGTGCGCCTCGTGGATCTCCGCCTCGATCCCGGCCTGCCGCAGTGCCAATGCTGTCGCCGCGCCCGCGACGCCCCCGCCCACGATGACCACCGTCATGAATCCCATGATGCCGTTCCCGGTGTCTGGCAGAGTGACGGGGTGAATCGTGATGAGGGCGCCGGCCTGCTGCACCGGCTCACGTCGTACGTCCCGGAGCGTGAGTGGGACGTCCCCGCCGACGACCCGAGGGTGCGCCACGACCTGGTTCCGAACGATCCGGGCACGATGCCGCCGCAGGTCAAGGCGTATCCGGCCGGTCTGGACGTGCTGGAGCTGCCGCGGGACCTGCCCGATCCGGGCGTGAGCGCCACCGCGGTCCTGGCCGGCGTCGAGGCGCCC
>KL571244.1:12087-22777 GCA_000715855.1 Actinoplanes liguriensis | reverse complement strand
CTGTTCCTGGGCGCCGGGGTGGTGCGGACCGCGGAGCGCAACGGGAAGCCGTTCCTGTTCCGCGCGTCCGGGTCGGCCGGTGCCCGGTTCCCGCTCGAGGTCTACGTCAGCGCCCGCGGCATCGCCGGCGTCCCGGACGCGGTGTACTGGTACGACCCGGTCCGGCACGCCCTCGTCCGGATCGCCGCTGCCGCCGGCGGTGACGTGTCCACCCTGGTCGTCACGGGGATCCCGTGGCGGACGGGCTGGCGGTACGCCGAGCGCGGCTGGCGCCACCTGTACTGGGATGCCGGCACCCTGCTGGCCCAGCTGACCGCCGCGGCGGACAGCGCCGGTCTCGCCCCGCGGCTGCGCTCGCTGTTCCCGGACGCGACGGTGCGGAGCCTGGTCGGCGCGGACGGCGTCCACGAGCTCCCGCTGGCGCTGCTCTCGATCGGGGACGGCGACCCGGCGATCCGCCCGGCCGGCCCGGCGGCCTCCGGTGAGCTGCCCGGGGTGGAGTTCCCGCTGTGCACGGCCGCGCAGCGGGCCGGTGAGCGGGACACCCTGGGTGACCCGTGGCCGGACGAGCCCGCGCCGGTCGGCGCACCGCCGTCCGCCTCGCTCGACGAGATCGTCCGCCGCCGCGGCTCGCAGCGCCGGATGGACCGCACCCGGACGCTGACCGGGGAGCAGCTGCGCCTGCCGCTGGCCGTGGCGATGCGTGGCATCCGGGTGCCGCACTGGGTCGTCGTGCACGGGGTCGACGGCGTCACCCCGGGCCTGTACCGGTGGCCGGATCTGGAGAAGCCGCTGCGGACCGGGGACCTGCGTGACGAGCTGCTGCGGATCTGCCTGGACCAGGCGCTGGCCGCCGACGCGGCGTACGTCGTGATTGCCGCCGTCCCGGCCGCCGGCCTCGACGATCGGGGCTACCGCGACGCCCAGTTGGCGGCCGGGCTGGTCGAGGGCCGGTTGCATCTCGCCGCGTACGCCCTGGGCGCCAGCGCCACCGGGATGACCTTCCTGGACTCGGAGGTGCCGGGCCTGCTCGGCGAGGGCGAACCGGAGGAGCTGGTGACCCTGCTGTTCACGTGCGTGGGCGTCGCGGAGTACCGCTCCCGGCCGGGTGGTGGACCTGTCTCTTATACACACAGGCTCCTGACCGCCAGGGTCTCGGCGATCGCGGCGGCCCGCCGGACGTCCTCCTCCAGCGGCCGGTCCGGGTCGATCGGCGCGATGGCGTCGGCGAGAGCGGCGATCAGTCGCGCGCAGGCCGGCGCGGTCGGGGTGCGGGCGCCGACGTGCACGGCCTGGCGGAGTCCCAGCGCGAGCGAGCCGGTGATCAGGGCGAGGAGACGGGACTGGTCCAGGGCTCGCAGCGCTGATTGCGTACCCAGGGGAATGATGTCTTGATTGTGGAGGTTGGTCGGCAGGCTCTGGATGCTCGCCGGCATCGCGTCCCGGCGGATCTCGGCGATCAGGGCGGTCGAGGCGAGCTGGACGCCCTGCAGGCCGTGCTGCAGGCCGGGGCCGGCGGCGAGCTCGGCCAGGTTGCCGAGCTGCGCGAGGACCATCGTGAGGACGTCGGCGGCGAACGCGGCGGGCTGGCCGAAGAAGTTTCCACCGTGGACGACCTGGTCGGCGCCGGGGAAGAACAGCGGGTTGTCGCTGACGCTCGCCAGGTCGGCCGCGACCACCCCATCGGCGTAGCGCAGGGCGTCCTCGGCCGCGCCGAGCAGCTGCGGGGTGCAGCGGATCGAGTACGGCTCCTGCAACGGCCGCGTGCCGGACGGCGTCACGCCGTCGAGCAGCGAGCGCATGGTCGCGCCGACCGCGGTCGCGCCGGTGTGGCCGTACGCGGTCAGCAGTCCCGCGTCGAGGAACTGCGGATCGCAGCCGAGCAGGTCGGCCAGCACGCAGGTCAGCAGCTGGATCACGCGATGGGAGGCGCGGATCCGGTCCAGGGCGAGCGCCGTCGCGGCGGTGGTCAGCGACGTGCCGTTGACCAGGGCGAGCGCGTCTCGACCGTCCAGCGGCAGCGGTTCGAGCCCGGCTTTCTCCAGCGCGTCGCCGGCGGGCATCCGGACGCCGTACAGGTAAGCGTGTCCTCGCCCGCGCAGAGCCTGCGCCGCGGCGCCGAGCGGGATGAGGTCGCCGCTCGCGCCGACCGAGCCGAGGCGCGGCATCGCCGGGGCGAAGGTCGTCCCCAGCGCGGCCACCAGCGCGTCGACGACGTGCGGTGACACGCCCGAGGCGCCGCGGGCGAGCGAGTGCGCGCGGACCAGCAGGGTGGCGCGGGCGAGGTCCGGATCGAGGTCCGGGCCCTGGCCGGCGCCCAGGTGGGCGAGCGTGTTGTCGGCCTGGTCGCGCTGGTCGGCGCGGCCCGCGTAGCCGACGAGCGCGCCGAAGCCGGTGGTCGCGCCGTAGACCGCGCGGTCCTCGCCGAGCACCCCGGCCAGGAACTGTCTCTTATACACAGTATAAGAGACAGCAGGTCCGCGATGCGCAGCGGGGCCGCGAGATCCACCTCGATCGTCATGGACCGGACGCTAGTGACGACTTCTCAGAGCCCTCTGAAATCGCGTCGGTAGTTTCCGCCGCATGACGCACGACTACCTCATCATCGGCGCCGGTCCCGCCGGTCTGCAGCTTGCCGCGCTGCTGGAGCGCGACGGTCATGACTACGTCGTCCTGGAGGCCGGTGAGACGGCGGGAACCTTCTTCACCCGGTACCCGCGGCACCGCACGCTGATCTCCATCAACAAGGTCTTCACCGGGTCCGACGATCCGGAGTTCAACCTGCGGGCGGACTGGAACTCGTTGCTCACCGACGATCCGGCCCTGCGGTTCGCGAACTACAGCCGGCGGTATTTTCCCGCCGCCGACGACTTCGTGCGGTACCTGAAGGATTTCGCCGACGGCCTGAACGTCCTTTACGGCCGGAAGGTCCAGCGGGTGTCCCGCGCGGAGGAAACTTTCACCGTCACGACCGGGGCGGAAACCTTCACCGCGAAGCGGGTCGTCGTCGCCACCGGCGTCTCGCAGCTTTACGTCCCGCCGATCGAGGGTGCCGAGCTGTGCGAGCGCTACGACACGGTCAGCGTCGACCCGGCCGGCTTCGAGAACCAGCGGGTACTGATCATCGGCAAGGGCAACTCGGCGTTCGAGACCGCGGACGCCCTGGTCGAGACGGCCGCCGTCATCCACGTGGCCGGCCCGCACTCGGTGCGGCTGGCCTGGCAGACCCACTACGTCGGGCATCTGCGCGCGGTGAACAACAATTTCCTCGACACCTATCAGCTCAAATCGCAGAACGCGGTGCTGGACGGGACCGTCGAGCGCATCGTCCGGCGCGAGGACGGCGGATTCCGGATCACCTTCCGGTACGCGCGGACGGTCGAGCGCCTGCGCGAGATCGACTACGACCGGATCATCCTGGCGACCGGATTCCGGTTCGACGCGTCCGTCTTCGACGAGTCGGCCCGCCCGCGACTGGTCATCAACGACCGGTTCCCGGAGCAGACCCCGGCATTCGAATCGGTCGACGTGCCCGGGCTCTACTTCGCCGGAACCCTGTCGCAGCAGCGTGATTTCAAGAAGTCCACCAACGGCTTCATTCATGGCTTCCGGTACGCCGTCCGAGCACTGCACCACATCCTGCGCAGCCGTTACCACGACGTGCCGTGGCCGTCGACGCCGGTCGATCCCACCCCGGAGGCGATCACCGACGCGATCGTCGCCCGGATCAACCGGTCCTCCGGCCTGTGGCAGCAGTTCGCGGTGCTCGCCGACGTGGTCACGGTCGAGAACGGCACCGCGAAGTACCACGAGGAGGTGCCCGTCTCCTACCTCGGCCCGGAGCCGCTCGCGTTCGTCGTCACGCTCGAATACGGGCCCGGGCACGACCAGGTGGACCCGTTCGACATCACGATCCCGCGGATCGCCGAGAACGACGCCACCACCGCGCACCGGGCCAGCTACCTGCATCCGGTCGTGCGGGTGCGCCGCGACGGCGAGGTGGTCGCCGAGCACCACCTCGCGGAGAACCTGGAGAACCACTGGAACATCCCGCCGGTGCATCAGGAGCCGCTCGCCCGCTTCATCAAGGGCGTTCTCTGACATGTGGCCCGCTCCGGTGCTCGACCTGCTCGCCGGGGGCGGGGATCGGCCGGTCTTCGAGGAGGCCGGCCGGGTGGTCACCGCCGCGGAGATGTCCGCGCTGGTCCGGCGGATCGCGGCGGGGCTGCGGCACCACGGGCTCGGCCCGGGGCGCGGGGTGGCGCTGCGCCTCGGGGTGAGCGCCGAGGCGTTCGCGGCGACGATCGCGGCCTTCGCCGTGGGGGCGCGGGTCTCCGGGATCCCGTCCGGGCTCGCCCCGGGCCAGCTGTCCCACCTGCTCGAACGCGACGACGCGGTGCTGATCGACGACGCGGCGGTCCGATCGCTGGCCGGCTTTGCGGAGAAACCGCTGGAAGCCGCCGGGCGGGCCGGGGACGTCGCGCGGATCATCTACACCAGCGGGAGCACCGGAAACCCCAAGGGCTGCGCCCAGACGTACGGTGCGATGTCCGCGGCCTGGGCGCCCTACCCGGACCGCTGGCCGCCGGCGATCGCCGAGCTGGCCGGGCGGCTGCAGCGCTACCTCGTCTTCGGTTCCCTGACCAGTCAGGTCATGCTCGAGTACGGCATTCTCACGCTCGCCGCCGGTGGCACCCTGGTCGCCGCCCACCCGCCGGCGTTCCCGGGCGCGATCGTCGAGCACCGCGCCACCGGGAGCGTCATCACCGTCGGAAAGCTTCACCAGCTGGTGCGCGCCCAGCGCACGAATCCGGTGGATCTGAGCAGCCTGAAGGCGCTGATGGTCTCCGGCTCGCCGCTGGAGCCGGGCCGGTTGCGGGAGGCGCTCGACGTGCTCGGGCCGGTGGTCTTCCACGGCTACGGGCAGACCGAGACCGGCATGATCGCGATGGCGACGCCGGGGGAGCGGCCGGACTCGGTCGGCCGTCCGCCGGCCGTCACCTCGCTGCGGTTCGAGGACGGCGAGCTGTACGTCCGGACGCCGGCGCAGGCGAGCTTCTACTGGCAGGAACCGGAGGAGTCGGCGCGCGTCTTCGTCGACGGCTGGGTCCGCACCCGGGACCTCGCCACGCTCGGCGACGACGGGTACCTGCGGCTGCTCGGCCGGGCCCGCGACGTGATCATCGTCCAAGCGGCGCTGGTCTACGCCGGCCCGATCGAGCGCGTCCTCGCGGCGGATCCCGCGGTGGCCGAGGCCTACGTGATCGGGCGCCCCGACGACGAGACGGGAGAGGCGATTCACGCGTACGTCGTGCCGGCCACCGGACGCACCCCGGACCCGGCCGCCCTGCGGGACCTGGTCGCCGCGCACCTGGGCCCGTCCTCGGTGCCGCGGTCCGTGACCGTGATCGATCACGTCCCGCTCGCCCCGAGCGGCAAGCCCGACAAAGCGGCGCTCGCTTCAGGTCCGGCCGGCCGGACGTGAAGCGCGGCCGGTGCCCGGCCGTGACCTGGCACCGGGGATCACGCCTGCTTGGTCTCCCAGAAGATCGTCGAGATCTCCTCGATCTTGGCGAGGAGCTTGTCGGCGACGTCCGGGTCGGCCGAGCCCTTCGCTCCGCCCGCGCCGGCGAGCTTGGTGGCCTCGTTGAAGAGCTGGTGCAGCTGCGGGTACTTCTCGAAGTGCGGCGCCTTGAAGTAGTCGGTCCACAGCACCCAGAGGTGGTGCTTGACCAGCTCGGAGCGCTGCTCCTTGATGATCAGGGCGCGGGTGCGGAACTCCGGGTCCTCGTTGGCCTGGTACTTCTCGGCGATCGCCTTGATCGACTCCGCTTCGATGCGGGCCTGCGCGGGGTCGTAGACGCCGCAGGGCAGATCGCAGTGTGCGCTCACGACGGTGCGCGGGCGCAGGAGACGCGACAGACGCATCAGGATTCCTCCGTGCTCATGAATTGCCGGGAATGGTGGATCAGGGGACGGTCCTCCGGGCCGTGGAACACCTCGAGGACGTTCGCGACGACCAGCGTCGAACCACCCACCGGTACGAGGTGCAGGGGTTCGCCGCGCAGCGCGGCGACCGCGTCGAACAGGATCGGCTCGCCCGTCGGCAGCGTGCTCCAGCCCTGGTCCGGGGTGAAGCGCTCGCCGCCGGAGCGGGCGAAGTGCCGGGCCAGCCCGGTGTGGCGGGTGCCGAGGAGATGGACCACGAAGCTCGGCGCGGCCAGCAGCGCCCGCGCCGAGTGGGTGCCCATGACCGAGAACGACAGGGCCGGCGGGTCGGCCGCGACCGACGCGACGCTGGACGCGGTCAACCCGACCGGGCCGTCCGGGCCGGCGGCGGTGATCACCGCGACCCCGGTCGGATATCGGCGGAACGCGCCCCTCATCCGTTCGCCGATGTCCTGCTCTGTTCTCAGATCCACTCCGAGACGCTAAAACCTCAAGCTGACTTCAGGTCAAAGGAGGTGCCCCGGTGTGCTTGATCACTTCGGGCGCCGGGGCAGTATGGAGGGCATGGAACCTCAGCGTGTGGAGCGGGATCGCGACGTGACCGGCCGGGCCCGCAACGCCCGGCCGCGCGACGGGCTCGGCCGCCCCCTGCCGCACGGCCTGACCGGTGTCCCCACCACCCCGGACGATCTCGTGCTCCCGCCCGCCGAGGCGTTGCGCGAGGCCGAGCGCCTGCTCGTGGCCGGCCGGCCGTTCCACGCCCACGAGGTGCTCGAAGGGGCGTGGAAGGCGTGCCACGACGACACGCGCGAGTTGTGGAAGGGCCTGGCGCAGCTCGCGGTCGGGGTGACCCACCTGCGGCGCGGCAACGACGTCGGCGCGGTCCGGTTGCTCAGCCGGGCGGGGGAGCGGATCTCGGCGTACGAGCGGAATGCTCCCCACGGCATCCCGGTCGCCGCGCTGACCGCCTGGACCACGGATCTGATCGCGCGCATCGGCACCGGCCCGATCCCGGAGGAGCTGCTCGCGCCGCGGCTCAGATCTTCGGAATGATCACCTTCGCGACCTTCTCGGCGGTCGCGAGGTTCCCGGCGTCCGACCCACCGCGGGAGTAGACGTCGATCTGCACGGTGCCGTGGAGCACGTAGAGATGCCCATTCGCCGAGTACGCGTCCTCGCCCACCCCGTCCACGGTCTGCGCCTCGGCGACCGTCACGGTGAACTCGTCCGCGGTGGTGCGGCTCAGGAAGACCGCGAGCTGGCCGTTGTCCTGCTGCCACTGGCAGAAGCGCGAGACGTCGCCGCTGTCGGCGCCGTCCCGGTCGATCCGGGTGACGTCGCGGCCGGTCAGGCTGGTGGCCTCGGCCCTGGTGAGCAGCGTGCACGGGTCGGGGATGTCCCCACCGTCCTCGACCGAGCCGGTGCCGCTGCTGTCCGCGGTCGCCGTCGCCGGGGTGGTCGCCGCGGGCGCGGGTGCCCGGTTGTCGTCAGCGTTGTTGATCACACCGCAGCCGCCGCTCCCGAGGAGGGCGATCGAGGCAAGGACGACGAGGCGATGCTTCACGGGCGCTCCTCAGCGGGTGGGGGGATCGCGCGGGTAGATCGCATCACGCGGGACCCCGCCGGCCCCAGCCCCCGGCCGCCGGAATCACCCGTCCGCGGGACCGGACGGCGGGCCGGGAATGAACGGCGGGGCGTGGGGGCCGTCGTACCCGATATGAGTTCCTCCTCGCTGACGACCGGGTCACCGCTCTCGCCGGCCGTCGAGCTGATCTTCAGCCGGTGGTCGCCGCACATCCTGTGGGCGCTGGGCGAGGACGGGCCGCTGCGATACGGGGACCTGCGCAACCGGCTCTACCCGGTCGGCACCGCGACACTGGCGCAGCGATTGCGTGAGCTGGAGTCGGCCGGGCTGCTGCAACGCAACCTGTACATGCGGCATCCGCCCCGGGTCGAGTACTCGCTGACCGAGCTGGGCCGGACCGTCATCCCGGTGCTCGGCGCGGTCGCCGACTGGTCACGGGAGCATCTGATGGCGTACGACATAGATGGCACATCGACAGTGATTCCTGGAGGTCCCCCGTGTCCGTAGTCCCCATCCGGAAGGTCGGTGACTCGGTGCTGCGCCAGGTCGCCGCGCCGGTGACCGATTTCGACGCCGAGCTGGACCGGCTGATCGAGGATCTGACGCAGACCCTGGTCCAGTCCCGCGGCGCCGGGCTCGCCGCCCCGCAGATCGGGGTCAGCCTGCGGGTCTTCGCGATGAACCCGGACCTGCCCGGCAACGATCTCAAGCTCGACCACCTGGTCAACCCGGTGCTGGAGTTCCCCGACGAGGAGGAGCAGTCCGGTCCCGAGGGCTGTCTCTCCATTCCCGGCATCTACCTCGACACCAAACGGCGGATGAATGTCTCCGCCAAGGGCTACACGAAGAAGGGCGACCCGGTCCAGGTGGTGGGCGACGGCATCCTCGCCCGCTGCATGCAGCACGAGACCGACCACCTGGACGGCATCCTGTTCATCGACCGGCAGGACGCCGACGGCCGGCAGCGGTTGCTGGACACGCTGCGGGAGGCCGCCTGGTTCGAGGGCCTGCCGGCGCCGGACGTCCGGGTCAGCCCGCACTGACGCCCGGCTGTAGGTGACGACACCGCCGGTGGCCACCGCGATCAGGACACCGGCGGTGATCTCCTCTCCCTGAATTCGGCCGCTATTCCGGTCTCCGGCCCGGCTCGAAAGGGAAATCGGACAACGCGCTTATCGGCTTCACCGCTGCCCGACTCGACCGGGTCGACCGCGAGCGGAAAGGCTGAAAGGTCGGCAAAGCGTCCGATCGACGGGTGTGCCCGAGCGGCGGCGCGGGTAACGGCGGTTCGTGGACAACAGCGCGGACGACGGTCGTACGGGAAATGGGTCGGAAAAAGAGAAGGGCAGCACCTGGACGGTGATCGTGGCGGTGGCCGCGAACCTGGCCATCGCCGTGGCGAAGATCGTCGCCGGGTTCCTGACCGGGTCCGCGTCGATGTGGGCGGAGGCGGCGCACTCCGTGGCGGACACCGGCAACGAGGTGTTGTTGCTGGTCGGCCTCCGGAAGTCCCAGAAGGGACCGGATGCGAAGCACCCCTTCGGGTACGGGCAGGAGCGGTACTTCTGGACGTTCCTCGCGGCCCTGGGGATCTTCCTGGTCGGTGGCGTCCTGTCGATCGGCGAGGGGGTGCGCAGTCTCCTCGCGCCGGAGCCGGTCGAGTCGCTCGGCATCGGTGTCGGCGTGCTGGTCGTGGCCGCCGGGTTCGAGAGCTACTCCTGGTACACCGCGCACAAGCAGTTGCGGGAGGAGGCCCGTGAGCAGGACCGGTCGATGCGGCACCACCTGCGGCACGCCTCCGACCCGAGCGCGACCACGGTCTTCCTGGAGGACAGCGCGGCGCTGATCGGTCTGGCGGTGGCCCTCGTCGCGCTGGTGCTGCACGCGACGACCGGCTGGGCGGGCTGGGACGCGGTGGGCAGCATGACGATCGGGCTGCTGCTGATCGTGGTGGCGTTCCTGCTGGCCCGGCGCGCGAAGGGGCTGCTGCTGGACGAGTCAGCGCCGGCCGACGTGCTCGATCCGATCCGGGAGCGGGTGCAGGACGAGGAATGGGTGGCCACGATCAAGGACCTGCACGGCGTCTGGGTCGGGCCGTCACAGCTGCTGGTGAACCTGTGGGTGACCCCGAAGACCGACGATGATCTGGTGAGCCGGGTGACGGGCCTGCGGCGTGCACTTCTGGATGACGACACGATCACCCAGGTGACGGTCACCTTGGAGTGATCGGTGCCGGGACGATTTCTATCGACGTACTAGGAAATTGATGATGAATCGGCTCCCGGTGCCGCCTATCGAATGGGGCAGAACGACCGGGTAAGGGGGCAGGTTACTGTCCCTATGTACGTACAAAACGTACATTACAGTACCCGGGCTGCATTTTTCGTAAACCCCAGCGAAATGCGCTTTCTCAGGACGAGGCTTAAGAACGCGCCGGACCTCCCGGCCGGCGCGAGCCGACGGACGAGAGGGCGCGCGACGATGAGTGCGGTTGCCACCGGGGTGGCGCAGCGGAAGGCGGGCACCCTGCAGGACCTGGTCTCCCCACTGGGCGGCCTGATAACCGGCGTGGGGCAGCTCCCGGTCGAGCCGTCCAACCCGCCGCTGAAGGTCTTCTCCGCGAACCTCGGCGACGTGTCGCAGGTGATCGACACCATGTGCGGGCCGGAGTGCCTGGGCAGCCTGGACGGCACCGGCACCGGGGTGGACCCGGAGCACGCCCGGATCGTGGCGTGCGCCGAGGCGCTCGAGCGGTACGCGAACTGCCTGTACGACGACTCGCAACTGCGCTGGGCGACCGCGGACGAGCTGGGGGACGAGGCGCTCGACCTCGACGTCCTGCCGCGCTGCTCGGCGACCGAGCTCGCGGACCCGCACTGCCCGGTCGTGCTGCCGGACCGGGCGGGACGGATGCGCTGGGTGCGGGGGATGAACCTCCGTACGCGCAAAGGGGCCTGGGTCCCGGCGGTCCTGGTCTACATGCACTTCTCCGGGCACGGGGCGGAGAGCATCACCAACCCCATCTCGACCGGCGCGGCGGCGCACTCCGAGCCCTGTCTCTTATACACATATCATCGGCGGGCTCTGCGAGGTGATCGAGCGCGACGCGATCACCCTGGTGTGGCTGCAGAAGCTGGCGCTGCCGCGGATCGAGAT
>KL571244.1:11716-11877 GCA_000715855.1 Actinoplanes liguriensis | reverse complement strand
GAGATGTGTATAAGAGACAGGCCCGCAGCTGCGGCAGCACCTCGACCTGTACGCCGACCGCGAGGTGACGGTCCAGCTCTTCGACGCGACCACGGACCTCGGGATCCCGATCGTCTACGCCCTCTCGATCGCTCCGAACCACCCCTGTCTCTTATACACAT
>KL571244.1:9453-11409 GCA_000715855.1 Actinoplanes liguriensis | reverse complement strand
GATGTGTATAAGAGACAGGTGTCGGTGCGGATCGCGCTGCAGGGCGACAAGGCCCCGGACGACGTGCAGGACTTCACCGGGGTGTCGGACGGCGCGGTCTACATGGGCCACCCGTCCCGCGCGCCGGCCTTCGACTTCCTGCTCGGCACCCCCGCGAGCCGCCGCCTGTCCGAGATGCCGAACCTGGCCACCGGCGACCCGGACGAGGACCTGCGGGTGGTGCTGTCCCGGCTGGACGCGGCCGGGCTCGACTCGTACCTGGTGGATCTGACCCCGGACGAGGCGATCCGCGCCGGGATGACCGTGGTGCGCGCGGTGATCCCCGGGCTGCTGCCGCTCTCGTTCACGTACCGCTCGCGCTTCCTCGGCAGTCCCCGGTTGTACGAGGCGCCGGTGCGGATGGGTTACCCCAGCCTGCCCGAGGCCGAGCTCAACCCCTGGCCGCAGCCGTTCGCCTGAATGGGCCTGTGAAGGAGTCAGCATGTCGCACCTGATCGTCACTCCCGTGGGGCCGTTCGGATTCGCCGTTGCCGAGCGGTTGCGGGACCTGGTCCCCGACGTCGAGGTCATCGGCGCGCCCGGCCAGGTGCCCGTTTTATCGGGACAAAGCATGAACCTGCTCGCCATGTGGCGCCGGAGCCCCCGGCTGGAGCGCGCATTCGACGAGGAGTCGTTCACGACCGGGCGCCCCTGGCTGCCGGTCATCCTCGACCACCCGCAACTGGAGGTCGGCCCCGCCGTCGTCCCCGGCCTCGGCCCCTGCCATGACTGCTACCGCCGCCGGCAGGCGCAGCACGACACCGCCCGGGTGATCCGCGCCGCCATCGGCGACCACTACGACACGCATCCCGAGCTGTCTCTTATACACATGAAGCCGTCGAACGGTTGCGCGCCGATCCGGCGGGCGAGGCCGGCCGGGTTCGCCAGATCGAGGTGCCGACCCAGCAGGTACGCGCCGGCCGGGTGGTCAGCGCCCACGGCTGCCCGCGGTGCGGGCTGGGACGGGACGAGACGACGCGGTCGTACGAACGGCTGCCCGAGATGCTGCAAGGAGTGTGGCGATGATCCAGACCGAGGAGTCCTCCCGGACCGGGGGACGCATGGACGCCGCGACCATGGCGTACGCGGTCGTCGCCGATCCGCAGTTCGCCCCGCCCGTCCGTCCGTGCCTGGCGGCCGGCCTGGTCCAGGTGCCGCTCGTCGACGGCGTCGCGTTCGCCGGCACCGGCAACCGCCAGACCGTGCTCCGCGGCCGTTCCGCGGTCCAGCTGATCCCCAGGCTGCTGCCGCTGCTCGACGGCACCCGTACGGTCGAGGAACTGGCCGAGCGGATCCCGGCCGTACCGCTGAAGTCGCTGCACGCCTGCGTGTCCCTGCTCTACGTGAGCGGCCTGCTGCAGGACGGCCCGATCGGCGAGGTCGTCGAGGTGATCCCGCCCGAGGTCGCCGGCTACCTGGGCCGGAACCTGGACACCACCCGGGTCAACCGCAGCCGCAACGAGGCCTGCGAGCGCCTGGCCCGCACCCGCGTGCTGGTCGCCGGGACCGGGCCGCTCGCCACGGCACTGTGCGCCGAGCTCGCCACCGCCGGGGCGGACGCGCACGCCTGGACCGGCGAGTCGCTCACCGCCGGTGACTTCCTGGTCGCCGTCGACGACGGGAACGCCGTCGCGATGGCGGAGGTGGACGAGGCCTGCCGCAAGGCCGGTGTCGCCTGGCTGCGCACCGCGGCCGGCGCGGACACCGCCGAGATCGGGCCGCTCTTCGACGCGCGCTACACCTGTTGCCACGACTGCTTCGCCCGGAACCGGCCGGGCCCCGCGGGCGAACCCTCCCCGGCCCGGGCCGCGGCCTGGGCGGCGCTGGCCGCGACCGAGGCGGTGCACGTGCTGTCCCGGGTCGGCGAGGTGCCGTCGATGCACGTCTGCACGGTCTACGACCCTGTCTCTTATACAC
>KL571244.1:7445-9204 GCA_000715855.1 Actinoplanes liguriensis | reverse complement strand
CTGCCGGCCGATCCGCGCGCCGAGACCGACCGGGCGCCGCTCGCCCACCGTTACGAGCAGGCGGTCACCTTCCCGCCCCGCGAGTGGCTGAACCTGAAGGAGCACCAGGTTCACTACAAGCCCGCGAACCACGCGCTGCAGCGCTACAACAAGGAATATCAGGCCGCTACCCGGCTTCCGCTGGGCGACGGGTCACTGTCAGATCTTCTTCGCCGTACGGCCGGATTGCGTGACCTGGGTGACCGGGCCCAGCCGGGGCAGATCAGCCGGTGGGCGCCGACCGGCGGGAACCTGGGCTCGGTGCAGGCGTACCTGCTCGCCCTCGACCTCGACGGGCTGGACCCGGCCTGGTACTTCTACCAGCGCGCCGACCACACCCTGGGCCGTGTCCGCGGCGCGTCGACCGGTGTCTGCCCGGCGCTCGAGGAGACCGGCCCGTCCGCGCTGCTCGTCCTCACCGGGGCGCTCACCGTCGTCGGCGCCAAGTACCACGACTTCGCCTACCGGGTGGTCAACCTCGACGCCGGGGTGGCGCTCGCCCAGCTCAGCGCCGTCGCCGGAACGCACGGCATCACCACCCGGTTCGCCGACCGCTGGGACGACGAGGCGATCCACGACGCCCTGCGTCTCGACCCGAACGCCGAGCCGGTGACCGCCGTGGTCGCCCTGGGAGGCATGCGATGACCGTGACCGTGGACGAGGACCGCTTCCGGATCCTCGGCGACCTGATGACCGACACCCGGCTGGACGCCGTCGCGGCCCGCCGCCCGCTGCGGCCGGTGCCGGCCCACCTGATGCCGGCCCTCGACGACGAGGGACCGATCACCGAACTGCCCGAGCCGGCCGCCCCGCGCGCCGCCGTCGACGACGTGCTGTTCGGCCGGACCGCGGTCCGCGACTACGAGCCCACCCCGATCACCGCCGCCGAGGTAGCGGCGATCTTCGCGGCCGCCGAGGCGATGGACGCCCAGGCCTGGCCCGGTGAACGCGACGCCGGACTCGGCCTGGAGCTCTTCTGCGCGGCCTGGCGGGTCACCGGCGTCGACACCGGCCTCTACCGCTACCTGCCGGGCCGCAACGCCCTGCGCCGCGTCGCGAACCTCCCGGCCGGCCCGGAAGCCGCCGAGCTGGTCATGCAGTCGGAGTTCGCCCAGGCGGCCGCCCTGCTGCTGATCACCGGCAACCTGGCCGGCGCCGTCGAACGCCACGGCAGCCACGGACACCGCCTGCTGCTGTCCCGCGCCGGGGCCGCCGGGCACGCCGCGTGGCTGGCCGCCCTGCGCCTGCACCTGGCCGGCAGCGTCTTCGCCGGCCTCCTGCCCCACGTGCTGCGGGAACGCGCGGCGGCCGACGGATATCACCGGGCGCCCCTGCTCGCCTTCGCCGCCGCGCACCCCGCGGCAGACCTGGCGGTGTAGCACCCCGGTCCACAGCCTGGGGTCCGCGCTTCCGGCGTACGGATCCCGGCCGGGCGGCCCGACGGCCGGCCGGAGCCCTGCATGGATACGACACATCGAAGGAGCTGAGTCGCATGCAAAGTGAATTGAACGGACCCGAGGTCGTCGAGGAACTCGACCTCTGGCTCGAGGACGATCTGACCGCCGAGCAGCTGCCGACCGTGGTCAGCGCGTCGCTGCTCGGCACCGGCGGCTGCGGCCCGTGTGGCCCGTGCGGCCCGTGTGGCGGCTGCGGCCCGTGCGGCCACTGCGGCCCATGTGGTCACTGCGGCCCGTGCGGCGGCACCCGCGGCTGTGGCCAC
>KL571244.1:4318-7169 GCA_000715855.1 Actinoplanes liguriensis | reverse complement strand
ATGTGTATAAGAGACAGGACCGGGGGCATGCCGCACGGCGTGCCCCCGGGGCGATCCGGTCCACCCCGTTCTCCGGAAGGCACGATGACCACCACAGACTGGCTGGAGGGGCCCGTCGCGCTCGCTCCCCGGGTCACCCTGATCGACGGCGCCGACGGTCACTCCCTGCTCTTCGACCCGGAGTCCGGCACCTACGTCCGGCTCAGCCGGACCGGCGCGCGCCTGGTCCCGCTCCTGGACGGCTCCCGCACCGGCACCGCCCTGCTGGACGCGGCACGGCGCTCGCGCGGCCCCGAGGGCGTCCGCGACCGGGCCCCGGTCCTGCTGAACTTCCTCACCGACCTGCGCGCGGCCGGCGTCCTCTCGGTCCCGCCGGAGCCACTGCACGGCCGGGACCTGGCCTTCGCCCGCTTCTTCCGGCTCACCCCGCGGATCCGGATCCCGGCCCGCCACCTCAACCGTGTGCTGCGCCCGCCGTCGATGCTGCTCGCCCGCTTCCCCCGTACGCTCACCACGCTGGCGCTGCTGGCCGGGCTGGCGTCCACGGTCCTGGTGTTCCTCGCCGTAGCCCTCCCGCCACCGATGTCGTTCGTCGGGCTGCCCTGGCTGGTGACCGTGCTCGCCCTGCTGGTGCAGGCCACCGTCCACGAGATGGGCCACGCGGCGGTCTGCCAGGCCCTCGGCGTGCCCGTCCGGGAGGCCGGGGTGAAGCTGTTCTGCTTCCTGATCCCGCTCACCTACGTCGACCGTACCGACGCCTACCGCGTCCGCTCCCGCTTCGGTCGCAGCGCGGTCGCCCTGGTCGGCCCCTTGATCGACCTGATCGCCGCCGGAGTCTGCGCCCTGCTGATCCTCCACGACCCGATCCGCTTCGAGAGCTTGCGCTGGCTGTTCGGCATGCAGCTGTTCGTCGTCCTGAACAACCTCAACCCGCTGCTCCCGGTCACCGACGGCCACCACGCGCTGGAGGCCGCCCTCGGCGAGATCAACCTGCGGGACCGCGCCTTCCGATACCTGGGCCACGTGATCCTCCGCATGCCCCTGCCCGCGGCCCACCGGGCGGTCTCCGCGACGCGCCGCCGGATGTACCTGGCCTACGGCTTGGTCAGTGCCACGTTCGTAGCCCTCCTCCTGACCATGATCTCGATGAATTACTACAGCTTGCTCATCCAATTCATAAGCTGATCACCGGGTACGCCGTAGAGCCGCAATGCCGGTACGCGCCCGCGGTTACGGCCGGTGACCGGCGGCAAGGGCGGCTGCGTTTCCGGCAGCGACTGGCGGTTGCGGGCTATGGGCGGCCGTGGTTGCCGGCTCGCTGGGGCCGGCTGGCGCTGAGCGCCGGCCTGTTAGGAACATGGGGGTGCAGGTTCGACGAGTCGTTCCTGGCACGGAACCGCTGACGCGCGGGCGTCGGCGTCCGGCAGGTGCGGCCGGACGCCGACGACGGTGGGTCAGGCCGCGTAGGTCTCGAGCTCGGCGACCTTCGGCGTACCGGAAGCGCTGGTGATCCTGAATGTGATCTTGGTGGTGGAGGTGGCGCTGAACGAGATCACGCCGGACCCCGTGCCGGAGGCCAGAACGGCTCCGGTGGCACCGTTGAGCACCTGGTAGGCGCCGATCACGCCGCTCGTGACCTCGCGGAGGTTGATGCGAGACACGGTGGTCGCCGAGCCCCACTTGATGGAGATGTCGCCGGTGGTGCCGCTCGGCGACCAGTACGTGGTGAGGCTGCCGTCCTTGACGTTGCCGTAGCTGGTGCCACTGGCCTTGCTGGAGCCGTCCGCGCCGGCGCCCGAGGCGAGGCTCAGGTTGGTGCCGGTGGGCTGGCTCGGGCTGGTGGACGGCGAGGCGGACGGTGACGACGACGGCGAGGTCGACGGCGAGCTGGACGTCGGCGTGGTGGTCGCGCAGTTGCCGGTCGACGTCTTCAGGCCGGTGTTCGCGCCGGCCGTGGCCTTGACGATGGCCGGCACGCAGGAGGTGCCGTCCAGCGTGTACGAGTACGGAATGCTCACCGTCGTGTTCGAGACCGGGTTCGGGCCGGCCGGGTTGTTCTCGTCACCCACGGCCGACCAGGTCACGTTGTCGAACGTGTTCCCGCTGACCTGCCAGTATCCGGGCAGGTCGGTGTAGAACGTGCCGAGCACGTCCTTGGAGTCCTGGAAGTAGTTGTTGTCGACCTTGGCCTTGCCGCCGGCCCGCGGGTTGATCCCGGACTCGTTGAGGCTGTGGTAGTAGTTGTTGTAGATGTGCGCGGTCGCGCCACGCAGCAGCGGCGTGCGGGAGTCGATGTTCTCGTACCAGTTGTGGTGGAACGTGATCGGCCCGTTGGCCAGGTCGCTGTCGCTGGAGCCGACCAGCCCGCCACGGCCGGAGTTGCGCAGGATGCTGTAGGAGAGCGTGACGTAGTTCGTGTTGTCCTTCATATCGAACAGCCCGTCGTAGCCCGCGTCCTCGCCGCCCGAGGCGATCAGCGTGGCGTGGTCGACCCAGACGTTGTGGACGTCGGTCTCCATGCCGATCGCGTCACCCCCGTTCGAGGTGGGCGAGCCGGACTTCTTGACGTTCTGGACCGTCACGTTCTGGATGATGATGTTGCTGGCGTTCCGGATGTGGATGCCGAGCTGGTCGAAGACGGCACTGCCGACACCGACGATCGTGACGTTGGAGATGTCCTTCAGCTCGATCTTGTCGGCGGCGGTGTTGCAGCTGTCGCCGGAGACCTTCGTCGTGTTGCCGTGGTTGATGGTGCCGGTGACCTCGATGGTGATCGGGGTGCTGGCGCTGGCCCGGCTGCACAGGGCCTGGTGGATCGCGGTGCCGGTGGTGGCCCTGTCTCTTATACACA
>KL571244.1:506-4135 GCA_000715855.1 Actinoplanes liguriensis | reverse complement strand
TGTGTATAAGAGACAGGGCAGGACGAGGGCGATGGCGCCCGCGGCGACGGCGGTGCCCGCGGCGGCGATGAACCGGGTTTTTCTCATGCTCGGCGCTCCTTGGGGATGGGGTGCAGGAAAGCGCTTTCCTACGGTTCTCCGACCGAGCATAGGAGGACGTCGATTAACACACAAGAAACTTCGTCGTTTGCATTTTGTTGCAGTCCGGAACGGCACTATGGAGTCCATGAGCACCTACTTCAGGGTCGTCCCGGAAGCCTCGGTCCCGTCCCCGGCCGGGTCACCGGACACATTCGCCGGCGGAGTGTGGCAGGCCGACATCCTCGATCGGCAGGCGCCGGACGGGCTGCGGGGGCACCGGTTCACGTACGCGCCGGGCGGCCGCTCGAACTGGCACGTCCACACCGGTGAGCAGGCGCTGATCGTCGTCGCCGGGCACGGGCTGATCCAGTGGGAGGGCCTGGACGAGCCGCGCGAGCTGCAGCCGGGAGACTGGGTGCACGTCGAGCCGGGGGTTCCGCACTGGCACGGCGCGACGGACGACAGCGTGTTCGTCCACCTCGCCGTCACCGCCTCCGGCGAGACCCAATGGGGCGCCCGGGTCGAGGGCCGGCCGCCGGCGTGAGCCGCGAGGTCGAGGAGCTGAACCGGCGGCTGCTGCGTGCCCGGGACGCGATCGACCGCGCCTACGCCGAGCCGCTCGACGTGCCCGCCATCGCGGCCGTGGCGCACCTCTCGCCGGCCCACTTCAGCCGCTGTTTCCGGGCGGCGTTCGGCGAGACCCCGCATCGCTACCTGCAACGGCGGCGGATCGAGCGCTCGATGTTCCTGCTGCGCGAGACCGTTCGCAGCGTGACCGACGTCTGCTCGGACGTCGGCTTCACCAGCCTGGGGACGTTCAGCCGCACGTTCCGGGGGATCGTGGGGGAGTCCCCGTCCGGGTACCGCCGCGGGCACCGCCCGATCACCGTGCCGCACTGCGTCCAGATGGCGAACACCCGTCCGGCGACATCGAGCAGTTTCGGAGAAGCGGCCACCGGGCGGGAGTCCCTAGCCTGACGGGGCAGCCTACCGAGGAGAGCACGAAATGATCACCAAGCTGAACGTCGCGTCCCTCTTCGTCCTGGACAAGAACGAGGCGCTGGAGTTCTACGTCGGCATGCTCGGCCTGGAGAAGGGCAACGACGTGCGGCAGGGCGACTACCGCTGGCTGACCGTCCGCGTCCCGGGGGAGACCGGCACCGAGATCTCGCTGGAGCAGCCGGGCGCGCCGTTGCACGACGAGGCGACCGCGGAACAGCTCCGGGAGTTGATCGCGAAGGGCGCGCTGAACGGCCTGGTCCTGAACACCGACGACGTCCGCGGGTTGTACGAGTCGCTCAAGGCACGCGGTTTCACCGATTTCACGCAGGAGCCGGCCGATCACTTCTACGGCACCGACATGGGCCTGCGCGACCCGTCCGGCAACGCGATCCGGATTCTCCAGCAGTAGACGGCACACAACAACACGGGCCGCCGGAGTGACCGGCGGCCCGTCGTCGTGCGGGGTGGATCAGCGCTTGGCGCGCTTGGCGGCGGTCTTCTCGTCCTTGACGCCCTCGGTCAGCAGCACGCCGGCCGCGTTCTCCAGGTGGGCACGGACGAACCAGTGGTACTGCTCCAGCTGGCCGGCCTGCCCGATCAGCAGGTCCTGGGTGACCGGGTCGGACTCCTCGGTCTTCTCGATCGCTTCCCGGTGCGCCTCGATCACGCCGTTGTAGACGATGTCCAGCGCGGCCAGGTGCGAGTTCGTGTCGGCACGGCCGATCGCGTAGTCGTCCCAGGTCCGCTGGGCGACCAGCGCGCCGGGGGTGCCGACCGGGGAACCGCCCATGGTGGCGATCCGCTCGGCGAGGTCGTCGACCATCTCGCGGACCGCGTCGACCTGCGGGTCCAGCATCTGGTGAACGGCGATGAAATGCGGCCCGACCACATTCCAGTGCACGTGCTTGAGGGTCAGCGCGAGGTCGTTCAGCGCGTTCAGCCGATCCTGCAACAGCGCGATGACCTCACCGGCGACCTCGGGCTTGATCCCGGGCACCGTGTAGCTCGGGCTCGTGGCGCTGACTGTCGCTCGCTTACGCGGTGGCATCGCTCATCACTCCTTTACCGGTGGACTCGACTGTCGTTTGTTCCCGGCCTCGGAATGCGCAAACACCATTTCCGTGAACGTGCCGTAGGGCACGACCCGGAAAAGAATGAGCGACATGACCCTGGCGCGATATCTGCCGGCCGCCGTCCGCGCTCGTCTCGCCGACGAGGGCGCCGGCTGGGCGGGTGCGGCGTGGGCCCTGGTCGCGCTGGGCGCGGGTGTCAAGGTGACCGCGGCGGCGGCCGGAGCCGCCGCCGGTGGTCTGCTGGCGTCGGGCGATCCGTCGATCCTGCTGATCGCCATCGCCGCGGGTCAGTTGCTCGGAGCGGCAACCGGGGGCCTGTTGCTGATCAGACCTTCTGCGTCTCGGTCGTCGACGGGTGCAGCTCCGCGGTCGTCTTCTTGACGAAGCGGCCGGTGCTGGTGCTGCGGTTGACCTCCCGGTCGCCCTTGTCCTTGCCGACGTGCTCGGTGGTCGTGGACTTCGGGTCCCGCTTGGTCGTGGACTCCTTGACGAAGCGGCCGCTGCGTGCGCTGCGGTTGACGTCGTGTTCCTTGCCGGCCATCTCGGGCGACCTCCCTGTCGTGTCTGACTCCTGTACACCCATTACGTGCCCATCAGGGAAAGGTGGAAACGTTTGGATCCCTACCGGTCGAGGCCGAGCCGGGTGGCGAGGGCCGCGGGATCCAGCGCGGCCGGCGCCGGACCGAGCGTGACCAGGGTCAGGCGCAGCGTGGTGCGGACCGGCGCGGCGGTCACCGTCTCCTCCGGACCCGCATACATCCGGGCCAGGCACCCCGGCATCAGCGCGGGTGCGGCCGCCGCCCGGGCCATCCGCACCGCCGTCTCCGCGGTCGCCGCTCTGCGGGTCTCGGCGCCCAGGGCGGCCAGCCGGTCCCGCAGCACGCCGGACGACATGTCGATGGTGTACGTGATCACCACCCGATCCCGGAACGGACGCCGCCCGCCACCCGGCCCCGGAACCCCGGCCGGGAACAGCATCGCGTGGCTGTCCCGCCCCACCGGCGTCGCGACCACGCCCGGCGGCAGCACCACCTGGTCGGCGATCGCGACGACGGCCGCGTCCAGCGAGCCCTCCGCGACCCAGCCGATCAGCCTGTCCCCGTGGTCGGTGACCTGGGTGACCGGCACGCCCAGCGCCGGGAACAGCAGCGGGGCCAGGCTGGAGAACGTGCCGACGGCCAGCGGCCGTTCGCGGGCGGCGGCCCGGGTCTGATCGACGAGCGTCGACAGGTGGTGCAGGATGTGCGCCGCCCGCTCGGCCATCTCGCGGCCCGCGCCGGTCGGGCGCGCGCCGGTCGGATCGCGGTCGAACAGCCGTTCACCGACCCGGCGTTCCAGCGCGGCGAGCCGCTGACTCGCCGAGGGCTGGCTGACCAGCAGCTCGCGGGCGGCCGCGCCGACCGAGCCGAGCCGGACGATCGCGGTGACCAGGCGGAGATCCTCGACCTCCGGCAATGAACCCATAGGCTCACC
>KL571244.1:0-178 GCA_000715855.1 Actinoplanes liguriensis | reverse complement strand
CAGGCACGATCGATGGTGTGCGAGAACATCGGGATCTGGCGACGCTGCTGCTGACCACCTTCGTGAGCTGGATGGGCCAGCGGCTCACCGCGATCGCCTTACCACTGGTGGCGCTGGAACAGACCGGGTCGACCTGGACCACCGGGCTGGTCGCCGGCGCGGCCGGGCTGCCACTGGT
>KL571243.1:74431-75031 GCA_000715855.1 Actinoplanes liguriensis | reverse complement strand
CGGGGGAACGCCCCGGCCCGCAATCCGCGAACGGTACGGGCGGCGACGACCACCCAGGCCGCCAGCAACGCCGCGTAGAAGACAACCGAGAGCAGAGCGAACATCGCCGAGCCAAGATGCGCGGCAAGCGCCGAGGTACCGGTGACCACGGTGCCGACCGGAAACGTGAACGACCACCATCCCAGCGAGAACGGCAGCCGGCCGCGAAGGGCACGCACGGTCACGGCCGCTGCCAGGCCGGCCCAGAGCAGGGCAAACCCCCATGCCGGTACGCCGTAGACCACCCCCAGCACCGCGAACGCCCGATCATAGGGCGCAGGCAACACCCCGTGACCGGCATCACCCAGCAGGTTCGCCGCGGTGATCGACTGGCCGAACGGCCCGACCCCGATCCACAGCGCCGGAACGGTGGCCGCCGCCCACCCGTTGGGTGGCCAGGCGCTGCCAGATGAGGGTGAGCACCACGAGCGACGCGATCAGGCTCAACCCGAACATCGCCCAGCAGCCGAGGACCAGTGTCAGCCGGAACTGCCCGCCCGGGGCGTGGGGCACCAGGAGCGCCCCGGCGCTCGCCGACACCATCGGCGGCACCACCGGGAG
>KL571243.1:73562-74222 GCA_000715855.1 Actinoplanes liguriensis | reverse complement strand
CCAGGACCGGGTCGCCGCCGTGGCCGAGGGCGATCCGCAGCCGGCGCAGCGTGCCGGTGAGCAGCACGGCGAGGATCACGACGGCCAGGATCCAGGCGGTCACCGCGATCTCGCGCAGGCCGGGGAGCCGCCACGGGAGGGAGGCCGCGGCGGTGGCCAGGATGCCGGTGCCCATCACCGAGGCGTACCAGTTCGGGGCCGGCCGGATCGGTGCGACGGTGCGGGTGGGCCGTTGCGGTGCGAGGAGCATGGCGCCAACGATCATCGGTGCGGCGCTGAGCGGGTAGCCGTGGAGCGCTTGTGGAGTCACAAGGCGCGGTTGTTACTCCGTACCATCAATTGTTGTGACCCTGAGCCAGCGCATGCCGGACCTTGCTGCCCTGGAGATCCTGCTCGCGGTCGCCCGGACGGGCACGCTGAGCGCGGCGGGGCGCGAGTCCGGTCTCACCCAGCAGGCGGTCTCCGCGCGGCTGGCGGCGCTGGAGGCGCGGACCGGCGTCCGTCTCGCCACCCGGACCACCCGTGGCACCCGGCTCACCCGGGAGGGCGTGGTCGTGGCGCAGTGGGCCGACCGGCTGATCCGGCTGGCCGAGGAGGTCGACGCCGGGCTCGCCACGCTGCGCGACGACACCCGGACCCGGCTGCGGGTCAGTGCCAGCC
>KL571243.1:64482-73406 GCA_000715855.1 Actinoplanes liguriensis | reverse complement strand
TGTGTATAAGAGACAGACCCGGGAGGGCCGGACGCCGCCCGAGGTGGTGCTGACCGCGGCCAACAGTGACCAGGTGATCGAGCAGGTGCTGGCCGGTGCGGCCGATCTGGGGTTCATCGAGGGGCCGACGCTGCCGGCCGGGGTTCACAGCCGGGTGGTCGCGCACGACGAGCTGGTGCTGGTCGTGCCGCCGGACCATCGGTGGGCGCGCCGTACGGGCGGGGTGACGCCGGCCGAGCTGGGCGAGACCGCGATGGTCACCCGCGAGCGGGGGTCGGGCACCCGGGACTTCTTCGCCGCGGCGCTACGCCGGGCGGGTTTCGAGCCGGCGCCGCCGGCGCTGGAGTTGTCCACCACGGCCGCGGTGCGGGCCGCGGTCCTGGTGTATAAGAGACAGGCCGTCGCCCGGGCTCACCATGCCCCGGGATCTGCTGGCGATCTGGACCGGGCCCCGGACGCCGCCCGCGGGCGCCGTCCGGACCCTGCTCGGTCACATTCAGTCGGTGGGCGGGTCGGCCAGCGGCCAGCCACCGGCGGCCAGGTGAGCGGAGACCCGGACCACGTCGGCCGGGGTCGCCTCCTGCAGCATCGTCTCGTTGATCATGTCTTCGATGTCCGCGCTGGTGATCGGGCCGTCGGCGGGTCCGGCCTGGGTGGCCAGCTCCTGTGCGATCTTGCGGACCTCGTCCTCGGTCAGCTTGCGGCGCAGCAGCCCGAGCAGGACCACGTAGTCCTGGCGCGGGACGCCCTCCGGGTAGCCGGCGCGGAGCCATCCGACGGCCCGGGTGACGAAGTTCGACCGTTGTTCGCTCAATGTCGTCTCCGGTCAGCTGTGAGGGTCAGTGCTTGTCGACGATGGTCGGGTAGATGTGCTCGAAGCTGAGCGCCTTGCCGAAGCCGGTCGCCACGACGAACGTGATGCCCAGCGCGATGCCGAGCAGCACGAGCGCGAACGCGACGTACCCGCCGGCCGTGCCGATGGCGTGCCCCCGCGGGCCGGTCGTGCCGGCCTCGTGCACCTCGGCCTCACCGCCCGCGCCGTAGGCCAGCGAGCGGATGCCGAGGGCGAAGACGGCCGGGAGGCCGGCGCCCAGGATCAGACCGGCGAGCAGCACCTTCCAGGCGCCCTCGAAGGCCAGGGTCAGGTTGTGCATGAGTCCTGTCCTCTCAGCTCGCCGCGCCGGCGGTCGCCTTCGGCGCTTCGGCCGGGGCGTCCCACTCGTCGTTGACATTGTTGTGGTCGACCGGCTCGCGGCGCGACCGGAGGAACATGTAGGTGGCCAGCGCGGCCAGGATCGCGAACACGACCAGCGCGCCGCCGAGGCCGCCGATCAGGTCGCCGATCCACCACATGACCGCGCCGACGACGGCGGCGGCCGGGAGGGTGATCAGCCAGGCCGCCACCATCCGGCCGGCGACCGCCCAGCGCACCTTGGCGCCCGGCCTGCCGACGCCGGAGCCCAGGATCGAGCCGGTCGCCACGTGCGTGGTGGAGAGCGCGAACCCGAGGTGGCTGGAGGCCAGGATCACCGCGGCGGAGGCGGACTCGGCCGCCATGCCCTGCGGCGAGCTGATCTCGACCAGGCCCTTGCCCAGCGTCCGGATGATCCGCCATCCGCCCAGGTAGGTGCCGAGCGCGATGGCCAGCGCACACGCGATCTTGACCCACAGCGGGATGTTCTTGGTGTCGGTCCACTCGCCGCTGGCGATCAGCGCCAGGGTGATGACGCCCATCGTCTTCTGCGCGTCGTTGGTGCCGTGCGCGAGCGAGACCAGCGAGGCCGAGCCGATCTGGCCCCAGCGGAAGCCGTTCTCGGTGAACCGTTTCGCCACCCCGAGGGTGATCCGGTAGATGACCCAGGTGCCGACCGCGGCGACCACCCCGGCGATCACCGGCGACATCACGGCGGGCAGCAGCACCTTGCCGACGACGCCGTCGAGCTTGGAGCCGTCGCCGTTCCACTTGACGCCGGCCCAGCCCAGCCCGGCGATCGCCGAGCCGATCAGGCCGCCGAACAGCGCGTGCGAAGAGCTGGACGGCAGGCCCAGCAGCCAGGTCAGCAGGTTCCAGAGGATGCCGCCGACCAGGCCGGCCAGCACGATCAGCAACAGTGCCTGGCCACCGTCGGCGAGGAGCTCCGCCTTCGGTGTGCCGTCACTGTTCTGGATTTTGACCACCGCGTTCGTGACGGTGAGCGCGACCTCGACGGAGAGGAACGCGCCGACCAGGTTGAGCACGGCGGACAGGAGCACAGCAACCTTGGGACGCAGCGCGCCGGTGGCGATCGAGGTCGCCATCGCGTTGGCCGTGTCGTGGAAGCCGTTGGTGAAGTCGAACCCTAGGGCGGTGATGACCACGAGGATGAGGACCACGGTTGTTTCGGTCACGGGAAAATCGTCTACCCCGTTCCGGGGCCTAACCAGACTCCGGCGACCGGTTATATAGAGTTCGCCGCCGATTGGCCGGGATGAATAATGAGATTAACCAATTCTTTGGTTGCGCTCACGTTTCAGCTCTCGGCGGGCCTGGTCACCGGCCAGGTCAGGACGTCGTCCGGGATGGACGGGTCGTGAAGGGCGCGGGTGTCGCGGCCAGGAATCGTACAACCCGCGGTCACCACGAGGCGGGCCACCTCGATCGCGCCGTGTGCCTGGAAATGAGTGTTGTCCGCGACGCCGTCCGGATAATTCGGCGAAACGCCTGCATCGAGCCACAGGAAATAGTCCTTTGTGGCCTCCGGGCCGAGCTTCGACCAGAGCGCGAAGGAGGAGGCGGTCAGGTCGATCAGCGGGGTCCGGGTCGTGGCGGCGAGGTCGCGCATGGCGTCCGGGTACTCGCCGTGCGACAGGTACGGCACGCCGTCGGCGGTGAACCGGCGCCGCTCGACCGGGGTCACCAGGATCGGGTGCGCCTTGGCGGCCCGCGCCCCGTCCAGGTAGAGCCGCAGGTAGTCCTGGAACGTGGTCCACGGATCGGTGCCGCGGGCCGGGTCCTCGACCTTCTCGTCGTTGTGGCCGAACGAGATCAGCAGCGTGTCGCCGGGACGGATGGCGTCCAGGATCCGCTGGAGCCGGCCCAGATCGGCGAAGCTCTTCGAGCTGGCGCCGGAGAGGGCGCCGTTGACCACGGCGACGTCGTGCCGCAGGAACGCCGGCAGGGCCTGACCCCAGCCGGCCCGGGGGATGTCGGCGATCGCGTAGGTCGCCGCGGTGGAGTCACCGGCGACGAAGACGGTGGTGCGCCGTCTGGCCGACGCCTCGGCCAGGGCCGGCATTCCCATCACGCCGGCGGCCACGCCGCCCAGGGATGCGCGCAAGAGGGTTCTCCGATCAAGCGTCATGCCCGCCATCAAATCAGCGAATATCTATGCAGGCAAGCGCTTTCCTCATGGTGAAAGCGTTGATTCGGATCTTCGTCCACCGGGTATCACCAACGCATGACGGATCGGGAACGGCTGGACCAGGAGGACGAGGAAGAACGCGAACTGGTCCGGCCGCCCGACGTCAACCGCGACTCCAACCGCTCGGCGACCCGCCTGGAGCTCTTCTTCGACCTGGCCTTCGTGCTGTTCGTCGGGCGCTGCGCGGACCTGCTGGCCGCGCACGAGACGTTCAGCGGCGGCTTCCGGTTCGTGGCGATCCTGGTGGCCGGCTGGTGGGCGTGGGCCAGCGCCACCCTCTACGCCAACCGGTTCGACACCGACGACGCGATCTTCCGGCTGCTCACCCTCGGCGGCATGGCCGGGGTGATCGTCATGGCCGCCTCCGCCGAGCAGGCCATCGGGGAGAACGCACCCTGGTTCGCGCTCGGTTACGTGCTGCTGCGGCTGGTGCTGGTGCTCGGCTACCTGCGGGTGTGGCGGAACCTGCCGGAGGCGCGCGCGGGGATCCGGCCGTACCTCTGGGGCCATGCCGCAGGCGCCACGTGCTGGACCGTCTCGCTCGCGGTGCCCGGGCCCGGGCGGTACGTCCTCTGGGCCGTCGGCGTCCTCGTCGACCTGATCGGGCCCACGCTCGCCGCCCGCGTCCGGGACGCGCCGCCGCTGCACATGGAACACCTGCCGGAACGCTTCGGGCTCTTCGTCATCCTGGTGCTCGGCGAGTCGGTGGCGGCTGTCGTGGTCGGCCTCCGTGACGGCCACTGGGCCGCCGAGGTGCTGGTCTCCGCGGTCTTCGGGTTCCTCGCCGCGGCCGGCCTCTGGTGGTCCTACTTCGATCTCTCCGGCGGGGCGGCGAAGCGCCGCCTGGTCCAGGAGGGCGGCGAGCGGACGCGCCAGGGCGTGCACGATTTTTATGTGTACGCCCACCTGCCCGTCGCCGTGAGCCTCGCGGCCGTGGCCGTCGGGCTGGAGCACGCGATCCTGCACGGCGCCGACGGTCACCTGTCGGCCGGCACGCGGGCCGTGCTCGGCGCCGGCCTGGCCGGTTACCTGGCGAGCGCCGCGGTGATCCAGGCCGTGCTGTCGCGGCGTTGGCGGACCGCCCTGATCTGGCCCGGTCTCGGCGTGCCCGCGGTGCTGGCCGTCACCGCGTTGCCGGGGCTGACGCCGGTCGTCCTCGTCGGGCTCTGCGCGGCGGTCATGGTGGCCGGCGTGATCACCGGCGTGGCTCAGCACCGCGCCGGGGAGGTCCGTGTCGCCAAGGTCTGAGATCCCGTGCCCGAGTTCGCAGGTGCCGAGTAATTACATTTACTTCGGACAATGCGCGTACGGGGGTGGGGGCGATGGCCGGATGGTGGCGGAAGCGATGGCCACGGATGATCGGGTTCGACGCGGGGTTCGTCCCGCAGTTGCTCTGCGTGATGGACCTGTCGCCCACCGGCGTAACCGGCGCGCTCTGCGTGCTGGTGGTGTCGCTGGTCGTCGGCATCGGGCTCTGGCAGGCCCGGGAGCCGCGCCGGGTGGCCTTCGGCCGGTTCATGTGCCTGGGCGCCGGTGCCGGTTTCGTGGCGCATTGCGTGGTCTCGCTGACCCAGCTCTCATGATCTGCCTCGTGCGCCGAGCGCCCCCGGCCGGTACTATCCGTGACCTGCACGCCATGACCCGGGCGTGCGCCTGCTCACATCAAGCCTGGTCAGCGACTTCGGGGGAGCGTGATCATGCCCACGGGCGGTAACGTGCCGCCGTTGCGTAGGATTTCGGGCCGCACCACGTCCGCCGACGGGAACCGAGGAATGCGATGCCGCTCACCCCAGCTGATATCCACAACGTGGCCTTCAAGAAGCCGCCGATCGGCAAGCGGGGTTACGACGAGGAAGAGGTCGACGCCTTCCTCGACGAGGTCGAGCAGGAGCTGATCCGCCTGCTCGAGGAGAACAACTCGCTCCGGAACCAGGCGCAGCGCGGCGGCGGTGGCGGCGGCGGGGGCAACCCGGCCGCGACCATGGTGATCACCAACGAGTTCGCCGACCTCCAGGGCCAGCTCGAGCGGCTGCAGGAGGCCCGCGCCCGGGCCGAGCAGAACGCCCGCAACATGCAGCAGCAGCTGGAGCGCGCGCGCAGCGCCGTCCCGTCCGGTGCGATGGCGACCGTCGGCGACGACGACCGCAACGCCCGCGTGCTGATGATGGCCCAGCGCACCGCCGACGAGCACATGCGCGACGCGCAGCGCGAGGTCGAGGCGCTGATGGAGCAGGCTCGCGGCAAGGCCGACCAGCTCACCGCCGAGGCACAGATGAAGGCGAGCACGATCGAGAGCGACGCGCGCCGCAACCACGCCGAGGCGATGGACAGCCTGGTGGAGAAGCGGGCCCAGCTGATCGACGAGATCGACAAGCTGGGGCAGCTCGCGTCGGGCTACCAGCAGGCGCTCACCAACCACGTGACCCAGCAGCTCATGGACCTGACGAACGGCCCCGACGCGGCCGAGTGAGACCGGGCCGACCCTGAGCCCCGCGGACCTTTTTCGGTCCGCGGGGCTTTTTCATTGAACGCGCTCCATCTCCCCGCTGTATTCGGCAGCACAGGGGGTGAGCGCCGCTTCACACGGCGTTCCCCCAGCGGCCGAGGTGGAGGGGCGCCATGGGCGACTTTGCGACGTATGCGGGTGAGGCCGCGGACGGCCGGGTCTGGGTCGAGCTCGACTCCGACGGCCGGCTCACCGACCTCTACCTCGACCCACGGGTGTCCTACCTGCCGCTGGAGGAGCTGCGCGGTGCGCTGATCGACGCGTTCACCGCCGCTCAGGACCAGGTCCGGGATCAGACGGAAGAGCCGATTTCCCGGTACGGCGAGACGGCCGCCCCGGAACGCCTCACCGCCGCGCTCGCCGAGGCGACCGACACCGCGGAACGGCGGTTCGCCGAGGTCGCCACGGCCCTGAGCGACCTGAACCGGCGGGCGGCCCGGCCGTGGTGAGCGGGCAGCTCCGGATCGACCCGGAGAGCGTGGCCACCGCGGGACGGAACCTGGCCGGGATCGCCCAGCGGATGGCGGACGACGTGAGCTCGCTGGCCACGGCGGTCGGCGCGGCGTCCGACCCCTGGGGCGGCGACGAGACCGGCAGCACGTTCGCGCTCGCCTACCGGGCGGTCCGGGACATCGCCCTGGACGCCATGGACTCCTACACCGAGCAGGTCGGATTCGCGGCGGCGACCCTGGTCGTGCAGGCGCGATCGGTCGCGGCGGCTGATGCCGCACATGCTTCTTCGCTGTACGACGTGACGGGGCCCCCTGCGGCCGCGTCGGGCAGCGGGGGATGACCGCCATGACGATCACGCTGCCGTCCGAGCTCACCGAGCCGCTCAGCTGGATCGGCCTGGAATGGCCGGAAGCCGACGAGGACCAGCTCCACGCCGACGGCCGGGCGTGGATCGACCACGGCACCCGGATGCGCGCGCACGCGGACCAGGCCACCGCGGCCGCCCGTGACGTCTGGCTGAACAACGAGGGCGCCACCGTCGAGGCGTTCGAACGCTGGTGGAACAGCCCGGACGGCCCCGGTCACCACCTGACCGAGGCGGCCACCGCGGCGGAGCTCATCGGCGGCGCCCTGATCGCCATGGCCGGCGTGACGATCGGGCTGAAGACGGCGTTCATCGCCCAGCTGACCGCCCTGGCGATCGAGGTCGGGCAGGCGGTCGCGACGGCGACGGTGACCGCGGGGGCGACCCTCGCGGAGATCCCGGTGTGGATCGGCCTGACCCGGGTGGCGGTCCGGAAGCTGATCCACGAGGCGATGGCGCTGATCGAGCGGGAGATCGCCGCGATGCTGCGCAAGGCCGCGAAGATGCTGGAGAGGGCCGGCGCGAAAAAGCTCGCCACGACGACGATGAACGGCAGCCGGCAGACCGCGTTCAAGGGCCTGATGCACGAGGTCGAGAACGCGAACGTCCGTAGCCCGTTCAACGGCGCCAATTTCTACTCCGGCAAACAGCCGGACGACGAGAAGATGCGGGTATTCGCGGAGAAGCAGGTGGACGGCGTCACTTCGGTGACGCTGGAGATGACGCCCGGAGGCCGCCGGTTCGACGATATGCAGCTCTTTGGTGATAAATCGCCCGTCAATGACGATCAGGCAATGGACATCTGGAAGCGACTCTCGGAGCGATATGCGCAGGACGCCTCGGGTGAGGCCACCGCTTGGACGCACAAGGCGTGGTCCGGCAGCGTCTGGTACACCAGGGAGAAGCCCGCGTTGCAAGTGAACCCGAATATCACGAAGATCAATGAGATCGACCCATTCGCCGCGCCGCACTAGGAGGTTCCCGGCATGACGGTGCGTGAAGTGCTGTCGCAGAAGGCGTTGCACGTCGAGACCGGTGTGACGCTGGGCGGGGTGAGCCGGGACGACATGATTCTCGAACTCGGAGATCACTCGCTGATGATTCCGGTGGACCGTGGTGATCACCGGATCCTGTACTACCTGCCCGCCGCTCCGCGCTGGGACGACAACGGTGAGCCGCTTCCTGCGGGGGTGGGCGACAACCTGCGGGAGATTGTCACGGAGATCTCGCGATTCTGGGGTCAGGAGCCCGAGTTCCGGATCCGGCACTACGGGGCCGCTGAGGACTGACCGGCCCGGCGGGGTGACCGCCGGGCCGATGCGATGGCCGGATCAGACGGCCGGGTCGTCCCAGAAGACGTAGAGGGCCTTGTAGGGAACCGCGACGGTCTGGCCCGTGGTGCAGCCCGTCGTCGGGGCGAGGCCGCCCGAGGTGAACAGGCGGCTGATCCAGTCGGCCTTGCTGAGCACGCCCTTGCCGGAGTGGCTGGTGACCTGGAGCAGCAGCTCCGCGATGGCCCCTTCGCGCGGCGAGTCCTTCAGCTTCTTCGCCGTGACCAGGGAACTGTCGCGGACCGACTGCCAGGTCGGCCCGGCGAAGTGGTGGATCCGGCCGCCGGTGCCGAGCAGCTGCGCCTCGGGCGTGGAGGTGAGCGGCCAGGTGCCGGTGGTAGCCCCGGCCGGAACGCTGCACGTGTAGTTCTGCGTGCCCTTGACGACCACGTACGCGCCGATCGGGCGGGAGCCGTCCGGCGGCCGGATCGGCTCCGGGATGGCGTTGACGACCGGTGCGACGGCGTTCGTGTTGGACGCCGCGGCTGAGGTCGCCACGGTCGTCTCGGCGGCCGACGCGTCGTAGGTGACGGCGCCGATGGTGGCACCGGCGACGGCCAGGCTCCCGGTGAGCGCGAGCGCGCGGATACGGGAACGCTTGGTTGCGAACATGAAAGATCCCCCTGCGATGTCGGTGGGCCCCCCGGCCCATCCGTGTCGGTGAGCCCCCTGCCCACCGCAAGCAATCACGGAGTTCCGTCCGAAATGGATGAAGATCAACTTGAATGATGGCCGTTTGTCCATCCGTTGTATATCGATCGTCGGCGCTCCGTGGTCGTCCGTTCACTCCGCGCCGAAGATCCGGCTAATCCGAACGGTACGAGCCCACCAAGCCCCGGCAGCCTGGCTCCTGTCTCTTATACACATCT
>KL571243.1:64100-64249 GCA_000715855.1 Actinoplanes liguriensis | reverse complement strand
GGTTATGAGGCACGAATAACCACCGCGAGCACCAGCCGGACCCGCGACCCGCGCACCCGCCCGGCCCCGTGTCCACCTCGCGGCGGCCCGCAGGCCGCATCGGGCTTGCTGTTTTGACCGTGCCCACCCACGGAGGTCGCCCTTCCGGG
>KL571243.1:62736-63779 GCA_000715855.1 Actinoplanes liguriensis | reverse complement strand
CGACGGTCTGTACCCCGGCGGAGATGGGCAATGAAGAGTTTGACCCTGATCTTCTGGGTGTGGAACGGCCCGGCACGCTGCACGCGCCGGGCCGTCTGTGGGGAGGCGGATCAGTGTCCGTGACCGGGAATGATCGTGCGGATGCGGTTCAGGCCGGCGACCCGCGCCAGCGTGATGCGGTCGATCTCGCTGTACGGCTGCCCGCTGCCCGGGAGAGCGTCCGCCAGCGTCCGGATCGTGAACGTGGTCCGTTGCCCGCGGCGCGCCGGGACCACGTCGACGGCGATGAACGCGTAGTCGTCGTAGCGCACCTGCGACCAGTCCACCGTCTCCGGGACCTTGGTGCCCGCCGGGTAGCCCGAGGCGTTGACCGCGGTTCCGGCCGTTGACCAGTAGTAACTGTTCACGATGTTCTCGGTGTTGTTCTCGGTGACGTTGGCGCCGCCGGGCGGGGCGTACCCCCGGTACCGCTGGCCCTCGGGCAGCAGCTGCGCGCCCTCCGGCTCGATCCCGGTCGGGGCGGGCGCCGCGGTGCTCGGCGCGGGCCGGAACGGGTAGCGCGGCCGCCCACCGGATCCGGCGGTGATGTAGGTGACGCCGTCGGTCGCCGGGTGGATGGTGCTTCCGTCCGGCGCGCCCTTCGAGCGACGACCGTTCTTGATCGGGTCGGTGCGCTCCAGCAGGTGGTTGTGGCCCTGCACGACCAGGTCCACCTGGTATTTGGTGAACAGTGGGTCGAGCGCCGAGCGCACCGCGCCGTCCGACGCGTGGTTGTTGGTGGTCGAGTACGCGCAGTGGTGGAAGAACGCGACGATGAAGTCGACCCGCTCGGCCAGCTCGTCGTCGGTCCGCCACTCCTTGAGCGTGTCCTCCAGCCACTTGAGCTGGGTGCCCTTGGAGTAACCGGTGTTGGTCTGGATCTCCGCGGACAGGTCGTTGGCGTCCACCGAGATGACGCCGACGTTGCCGTAGATGAACCGGTAGACCGACGGGCACGTCTTCGGCCCGTTGCCCGGCAGGTCGAGGCGCTTGATGTGGCCGCC
>KL571243.1:61721-62473 GCA_000715855.1 Actinoplanes liguriensis | reverse complement strand
CCGCCGTACCCGTGGGTCTGGCTGTCGCCGAGGAACGCGGTGTCCCCGTAGAGCGGTTCCATGTCGTGGTTGCCGGTGGCGAACATCCACGGTGAGAAAGCTGCCTGCGCCTCGATCTGGTTGAAGAAGACATCCCAGACGTACGGGTTGTAGAGGTTCTTCCCCGCGGCCGCGCCCGTGGTGAGCGCGGTGGAGTCGTCGGCCGGCAGCCCGGTGCCGGACGGATCGGCATAGCAGATGTCGCCGGCCAGCAGCGTGAAGACCGGGTGCTGGGAGGCCATCAGGTTGGTCTGGGTGACCGCCGGGGTCGGGTCGGTGCCGCCGGTGCCGGCCACCGGGTCGGCGGCGTTGTAGTAGTTGTTGTCGAACACGCCTTTCGGCCAGGCGCCGTTCGCGGCGGTGACGACGGCCGGGTCCTGACCCCACGCGTATTTCGGGTCGACCGGCGCGTTGTTCGTGCCGACGTCGCCGAACGCGGTGAAGGTGAACGGCTTGGGCGCCCGCAGCGAGTGGTGGTCGTCGGGCGCGGTGGTGAAGTGCGCGTCGCCGGAGACGGTGCCGTCGGAGAGCCGGACCCGGTAGTGGTAGACCGTGCTCGCGTGCAGGCCGGTGATCTTCGCCTTGAGGTAGAACTGGCTGCCGATCGGGCCGCCGGGAATCGCGTACTGCCCGACCAGGTGCTGGATGTCGGCCTCGTGCCGGGCGCCGTAGTGGCCGGGTGCCGAGCCGACCTCGACGAACGCCCGCAGGCC
>KL571243.1:59065-61559 GCA_000715855.1 Actinoplanes liguriensis | reverse complement strand
CCCGCAGGCCGCGCGGCAGGCTGCCGGTCTTGCTGACGAGCTGCGCGGTGACCGCCATCGCGGCCTGGGGCACGCCGTCCTTGCCCGGGACGAACGAGAGGTGGCGGCCGGAGACCACCACGCCAGCCGTGCCGGCGGTGCCGCCACCAGCGGCGAAGGCCGCGTCGGCGAGCTTGAACTGGGCTGCCGCGAAACCACCGGCGCCCGCCATGACCGCCTTCAGCGCCGAGCGGCGGCTGACGGACTCCTTGGCGAGCTCCTTGGTGTTCCACTCCGTGTACTCGTCCACGTTGGTCGGACGATTGCTTGAGAAAAGCGTCACGAAGGCATCCTGATCCTCTTGCCGAGGCATGCGCATGCCAAAAAGTTGAACAGCGGAGGAAGGCCGATGATCACGGCGGTTAACCGTTCATGAAATAGACAGCGGACTTTGAGGTTTCTTTGATTGACAAATAGAAGTTCACGGGGTTATGGAGTTGAGCCGGCGGCGGGATCGGATCGTCGCGATCAGCACGAGGCTCCCGCCGGCGATCAGGGCGATGCCGGTGGCGATCACGGGCCCGCTGTTCGATCCCGTGACCGGCATCGGCTTCGTGGCCGGCGACTTCGACGCGGGCGACGACGAGGACGGCCGGGCCGGGGCGGGCGTGCTCGACCTCGTACGGGAAGGAGTTGGTCGTGGTTTCGGGGTTGCCGTCGGTTTTGACGTCGGCGCCGGGGAGGCGGTGGCGGACGGCGTCGGCGTGACGACCGTGGCGGGCGCGTCCCCGTCGACCTCGGTGTCGCCGGTCGTGGTGCCGGCGCTGATCCTGGCGTCCTCGGTGTGCCGGCCGGCGGCGATCTCGGCCGCGGTCAGGTGGTACGGCAGGGACGCGCAGACCACCGACTCGCCCGGCGCGAGCGTCGTCTTCGGGCAGGTCACCGCGGCCGGCAACCCGTCGACCTCGAGCCCGGTCAGGGTCACGTTCCCGGTGTTGGTCACGGTGACCGTGGAGATGATCGGGTCGCCGGCGCTCAGTACGCCGTCGCCGTCCTCGTCCACCCCTGTCTCTTATACACCGGAGGAGCGCGGCACCGTGGTGCCGCTCTCCACCGCGTTCGCGGTCGCCAGGTTCCGGATCGGCAGGCCGGAGTCGATGTCGGTCTGGGTGACCTGGTAGACCGCGTTCGCGGTGCAGCGCGTCGTGCCGCCGAGGGCGAGCGTGGTGATCGGGCAGGTGGTCGTGCCGATCAACTGGTCGTAGACGCTGAGGTGGTCCATCGGCACGTTGCCGCTGTTGGTGACCTGGTAGTGGTAGAGGATCCGGTCGCCGGCCCGCGGCTCGCTCGCGGCGGCGGTGACGGTCAGCGGCCCGCGGGCCACCAGCTCGGAGCTGATCGTGATGCTGAGCTGCCCGAGCCGCGCCTCCACCGGCACGACCACGGTGACCGGGCCGAACAGGATCGCGGGCGCGGCGCCCGGCGGCCTCCCGGTGACCGTCGCGGCCCGGCGCAGTGGCTGTCCGGCGTCGACGTCCGCGCTGGTCACGGTGTAGGGCGCGACCGTGCAGAACATCGCGCCGGCCGGGGCGAGCCGGGTCGCCGGGCAACTCGTCCCGGCCATCGCGATCGCGTCCATCGTCACGTTGCCGCTGTTCACGACCCGGAACTGGTAGGTGACCACGTCCCCGGCGCGGGCGGTGTTCTGCCCCTCGGCCGGGGTGACGGCCGCGGTGCCGGTCAGGTAGAGCGCCGGCGCCGCGGGCACCGGGGTCACCGCGACCGGCTCCGGGCCGTACGTGTGCACCGGTCCGCCGCCGGGCCCGTTCGCGGTGACGGTGGCGATCCCGGTGATCGGCAGCCCGGCGTCGACGTCGTCCTGGGTCACCCGGTACGGCGTGATCGGCCGGCAGGTCGTCGACGCGTGCACGGCCAGCGTCGTGGACTGGCAGATCGGGGCCGGGCCCAGCGCGTCGGCGACCGCGATCGAGCTCACCGTGACGTTGCCGCGATTGGTCAGCACATACGAGTAGGCGACGGTGTCCCCGGCGGCGGCCGCGTTCTGGTGTCCCGCGGGGCTGACCGCGGCCGTCCCCACGATCCCGATCATGGGCGCGGCCGGCACGACGCTGATACTGGCGGTTCGCGGCCCGTACGACTGCGGGCTGGTGTGCCCCGGCCCCTGGCCCTGCACGGACGCGCCGGCGGCGAACGAGGCCTGACTGTCCACGTCGCTCTGGGTGACGACGTGGCCGGTGGACTCGGTGCAGGTGATCGCCACGCCGGCGTGCAGCGGGCCGGCCGGGCAGGTGACCGTCCCGCCGTGGGTGCCGGTCACGGTGATGCCGGTCATCGTGACGTTGCCGTTGTTGACCACGACGTACTGGAACGCGACGGTGTCGCCGGCCTCGGCCGCGTACTGATGTGAAGGGGGATTCACCACCGGAACGACGGTGACGCTGAGCGAGGCGGTGGAGACCGCGACCGCGATGTCCGCGACCGAGGAGCCGTACGT
>KL571243.1:56315-58946 GCA_000715855.1 Actinoplanes liguriensis | reverse complement strand
GAGATGTGTATAAGAGACAGGTGCCGGTGTCCGCCAGGTGCACCCCGGCGTCGACGTCGTCCTGGTCGACCGTGTACGCCGAGCCGCCGGTGCACGTCATCGTCGCGCCCGGGGCGAGCGCCGGCGCCGGGCAGCTCGCCGTGCCGCTCAGCGTGCCGGTCACGGCCACCGCGCTCATCGTCACGTTGCCGGTGTTGGTGACGGCGTAGCGGTAGGTGATCACGTCGTTCAGGGCGAGCAGGTTCTGATGCGAACCGGGATTCACCGTGGCGGTCGCCGAGACGTTCAGGGCCGGCACCGCCCGCGCCAGTGCCGTGCTCGTCGACGAGGTCCCGTAACCGATGCCGGCGACCGCTCCGGGCTTGCGTCCGCTCACCACCACGCTGCCGGTCACCGGGGCGCCGGCGTCCAGGTCGGACTGGGTCACCGCGTACGGCGTGGCGCTCGCGCAGCTCATCGTCGCGCCCGGCGCCAGGGTGGTGCCGGGACAGGTCGCGGCCCCGGTCAGCGTGTCGGCGACCGCCACGGCGCTCATCGTGACGTTGCCGGTGTTGGTGACCGCGTACTGGTGGGCGATCGTGTCGCCGGGCCGGGCCGCACCCTGACGCGACGACGGCGTGACGGCCTCGGTGACGATCACCGCCAGTGCCTCGGCGGCCGGTTCGACGGCGATGGAGACCGAGACATGCGCGTACGACGTGGAGGCGCTCGCCCCGGGAGCGCGCGCGGTCACGGTGGCGGTCGCTGTCACGGGCGTCCCGGCGTCGACGTCGGCCTGGGTGACGGCGTACGCGGCGCCGCCCGTGCACACCATGGAGGTGCCCCCGGCGAGACCGGCGCCCGGGCAGGCCGCGGTCCCGGCGAGCGAGTCGGTGACCACGATCGCGCTCATCGTCACGTTGCCGGTGTTGGTGACCGTGTACCGGAACGTCACGTCGTCCCCGGCCCGCGCCGCGCCCTGATGCCCGGCCGGCGCCACGGTCGCCGCACTGGTCACGGTCATCGCCGGCGTGGCGGCCTCGACCGGGGTCTCGACCAGCGCCGGGCCGTAGGTCGCGGTGGCCGTCGCGCCCTGCGCCAGCGCGACCGCCGAGACCGAGTTGCTCACCGGGTGCCCGGCGTCGACGTCGGCCTGGGAGACCCGATGCTGCGTCGTTGCGGAGCAGGTCATCGCCGCGCCCACAGCCAGCGTGCTGTGCGGGCAGGTGAGCGTGCCGGTCAGCGCGTCGGTGACGCTGATCCGGCTCATCGGGACGTTGCCGCTGTTGCTGACGTCGGCCTGGTACGCGATGGTGTCCCCGGTCCGCGCCGTGTTCTGCCCGGCGGCGGAGAGCGTCGCCCGCAGCAGCAGGCGCAGCGACACGGCCTCCGCCCCGACGGTCACGGTCGACGGGGCGCTGTTGTCCGCGGTGTTCGCGTCGGTGCTGGTCGACGAGACCACCCGGATCACGGTCACCGCCGTCCCGGCGTGCTGGGCGACCCCGCTCAGGTCGATGCTCACGGTCTGCCCGGCCGGCAGGTCCGGGATCTGCCAGTGCCCGGTGTCCGTGTCGTAGACGCCGGCGGTCGCCACGCCCTGCCCGATCGCCAGCGCGCCCGGCGCCTGCACCTGGACCAGGACGTGCCCGGCGTCGGACGGGCCGGTGTTGCGGACCGTCGCGTGGAAGGCGACCGGATCGGTCTCCACCACGGCCGGGGTGGAGGTGCTCTGCGTGACCGCGAAGTCGGAGTGGTGGTCGACCGGCGTGGTCACCGAGTCGCTGTTGTCGGCGGTGTTCACGTCCGGGCTGTGCGTGGTCACCGTGACGGCGCGCTGGGCGGTGGCGCCGGCGAAGTCGACCGGCAGCCGTCCGTCGAAGTCGATCCGCCACGTCCCGCCGGTGGCCAGGACGTCCAGCACGCAGACCACGCTGCCGCCGTCCGGAGTGTTGCCGTCGAGCCCGGTCGTGCCGTCGAACGAGCAGTTGCCGTCGGCGGTGGTGGCGGCCGGCACCAGCTGGCCGGCCGGGATCGGCTGGTGGACGACGAGACCCTCGGCACGGGTGTAGTGGTGGGACGGCGTACGGGCCGCGTTGGTGATCGTGACGACGTCGCGGATCCGTTCCCCGGCCACCGGATGCTGCCCCGGATGGTCCGGGTTGGTGATCTGCTCGGTCACCGCGACGTCGCTGTCCAGGCGGATGGTGAGCGCCGCCGTGCTGGTGTCGTTGGCGGCGACCGGGTCGGTGGTCGGCGAGACCACGGTGGCGCTCGTGTGCACCGCGTCGGCGTGGGCGTCGTCGCCGACCGTGACGTCCTCGATGATCTCGACCACGGCATGCGGCGCCACGTCACCCAGCGAGCAGGCCGTCGCGGTGCAGGCCGACATGTACGCGCCGGACGTCGGCCGCTCGATCGTGACGCCCGGCGGGGCGACGGTGCTGACCACGACGTTGTGCGCCGTCGAGGGCCCGTTGTTGGTGACGGTCAGCGTGTACGCGAGGGTGTCCCCGGCGTTCGCCGTCGCCGCGCCGAGCGCGAGCGTCACGCCCACGTCCGCCTCCGCGCCGCCCGGGCTGGACACCGACGCGTTGTTGTCGGCGATCACCGGATCCGGTGTGGTGGCCGACACCTGTCTCTTATACACATCTC
>KL571243.1:54646-56121 GCA_000715855.1 Actinoplanes liguriensis | reverse complement strand
CAGAGATGTGTATAAGAGACAGGGCGGCAGCGTGGCGGTGATGGTGACCGTCGCGGTGGCGGACGGGGCCAGGTCCGGCAGGGAGCACTCGAGGGTGCTGCCGGCGAGGACGCAGGTGCCGCCCGGCGCCAGCCAGCTGACGTCGGTGAAGTCGGAGGGCAACGGGTCGGTGAGGACCACGCCGCGCGAGCGGGACGGCCCGTCGTTGATCACCGTCGCGGTGTACGTCACCACGTCCCCGGCGATCGGGTTCGCGGGCGAGAACGTCAGATCGACGTCGAGGTCGGCCCGGGTCACCACGGACGTGCTGGTGGTGGCGAGGTTGTCGGCCTGGTTCAGCTCGAACGTGCCGGACTGGGCCGCGGCCGAGACCGGGTAGGGCGTCCCGGAGTCCGCCGCGGCGGGGACGTCCCCGCGGATCGTCATGGTCCGGCTCGCCCCGTTCGCGACCGAGGGGTAGTCGCACTCGGCGAGCTGCCCGGTGATCGTGCACGCGCCGCCCCCGGCGTCGGTGACGGTCAGGCCGGTCAGCCCGGCCGGCATGGTCGCGTCGAGCCCGACGGCCGTCGCGGTGCCCGGGCCGCGGTTCAGCCCGGTCACGGTCCACGTGCCGCTCTGCCCGGCGACCAGGCTGCCGCTGGTCAGTGTGGTGCTGGTGGCCAGGTCGGCGGCCGGGTTGACGGCGATCCCGGCGACGTTCGAGGCCGAGGTCACGGTCGTCGCGCCGAGCGGCTCGTGGAAGGTGGCGGTCGCGTCGTCGTCGAGCTGCGAGCCGGCCAGGGCGGCCGGGACCTTCACCTGGTACGACAGGCTGCGGCTCTCGCCGATCGGCAGGCTGCCCCCGGCGCCGGTGGTGGCGCCCGTCCCGGTCCGGACCCGCACGGTGCGGGCGGCCGCGTCGTACTCGCCGGTGTCGTCGGCCCCGGTGTCCGAGACGGCCGTGCTGGTCGCGCCGTTGATCGACTTCAGCGAGCCGGCGACGTAGGTGGCGCCGGGCGGCAGGACGTCGCTGATCTCCACCAGCCCGGCCGGGTTGCCGCCGTCGTTGCGGGTGGTGACCGTGTAGGTGAGCGTGTCCCCGACGTTCGCGGTTCCCGCCCCGCTCCGGTTCGCGACCGTGGTGGTCGTGGTCAGGCAGGCGCCGGTGCCGAACGAGATCGCGTCCAGGAAGTTGCCGATGCTCGGGTCGGTGCTCGCCGAGGCCACCGACTTGAACGCGAACCGGGTCGTGGTCTGCCCCGCCGGGACGGTGTAGACGCCCGAGTACGTGCCCCACGCGGTCTTGCCGTCGACCATGTTCGCGCCCTGCTGCACGAGTGTGCCGGTGGGCTTGCCGATCTGCAGCGCCATGGTGTCGGTGCCGGTGCGGCCGCGGTGGCTGAGCTGCCAGCGCAGCACCTCGCCGGGCGTGGTGGCCAGGTCCTGGTAGAGGGTGGAGACCTGGTTCGCGTTGAGCTCGGCGTGCTGGCTGCCGG
>KL571243.1:54026-54466 GCA_000715855.1 Actinoplanes liguriensis | reverse complement strand
CTGCCGGACTGCTCCGGCACGCCGCCGTAGCCGCGCCACAACTCGATCATCTTGTCGGTCGCGCTCGTCAGCCAGCCCGGGATCAGGGTCTGCGACATGATCTTCACGGTGCCGGTGCCGATCACCGGCGCCTCGAAGTCGCCGTTGGTGAGCGCGATGGCGGCGGGGCAGACGGTCTGGGCGGCGCGAGCCGGTTCCTCGGCCCGGGGCAGGGCGACGAGCAGGGCGACCAGGAGAACGGTGATCGCGCTGAGGACCATGTGTGGTCTTCCGGAACGCCGCCGGCGGCGCGTTCCGGTGTAGGCCCGCTTTTGCGCTTGCGTGCCGCGTCGCCGTCGCCGGCCCGCCATGCGTCCCCGCCTTCCCTCTCGCTTTCCGAAAGCTATTCGCAAAATGGCCAGGTCAGGCGACTTTGCGAATATCGGGGGAGAGGGTCGCCG
>KL571243.1:52392-53670 GCA_000715855.1 Actinoplanes liguriensis | reverse complement strand
GGACCAGGGTCACGCCGTCCTCAGCGGTCACGGTCACGATCCGGGTGCTCCCGGTCCGCGTGACGGTCACGGTGGCGTACGGGTCCGCCGTGGTCGCCGTGATCACCGCACGTTCCGGGTCGTCGATTTTCACGTGGTACGACGTCAGCGCCGGATCGAATCCACGAATCGGCGTCCCGCCGACCCGGATCCCGGCGGCCGTCGCGTCGGTGCCGATGCCGGGCGCCTTGGCGGAGACCTGGAGTTCCGCCACGGTCAGGTAGCCGTTCGGCACGGCGGTCAGCACCACGCAGACCTTTCCGTTCACGCCGTCCGGCACCGGCGCCTCCACCGCGAGCGGACTGTCGACGCCGACCGGGACCACCGGCCCGGACACCACGCAGGCGCCGCTCGCGTCCGGGACGCCGGACTGCAGACTCTGCGCGAGCCCGCCACCCGAGGAGTTGTCCCGGTAGAAGTGAACGGTGATTCGCGAAGGGGAGACGCCGTCCGGCAGTGTCGCGGTGAGCGTGTCCGTGGCGTTGCGGCCCGCGGACTTCCAGTTCGACCAGGCCTTGTCGGTGGTGTCGCCGTTCGTCAGCCCGGCCGTGGAGTAACCGGGCTCCGTGAAGCTGGCGGCCACCGAGACCCCGCTGGTCAGTGGGCTGTCGACCGGCGTGGTGACCTGCACCCGTACCGAGGCGGGCAGGGCGACGCCCGGGACCACCCGCGCCGAGCCGCCGACCGTGACGACGCCGGTCGCCGGATAGACCGCCGGATCCCACGTCACCGGTACGTCGGCGCGACCACCGTGCCTCCCGACCGCGACCACCGTCGCGGGCATCACCGGCTGACCGCCGGGGAAGGTCTTCGCGCGTCCCGGCTCGGTCGAGGTGAAGACGTCGACGGTGACCTCGGCGGTCGCGCGATGGGTCCGGCCGAGCACGTCGGTGGCGGTGCCGGTCACCTTGACGAGGCCGGGCTTGCGCCAGGCCCGGCTGGACGGCAGGTTCCAGACCACGGGCAGCGCGTGCGACCCGTCGGTGACCGTCGCCGGCAGCGTCGGCGCCCGGCCCGGCACGGTGTAGGTCCGCGCCGCGAGTGTGCCGACGTTCTCGTCGACGAACGTCCACCGCTGGTTCGCGCCCGAGGTCGGCTGGTAGAGCCCGACCGTCGCGCCGTCCGCGGTCGAACCGCCGTTCACATCCAGGAGCTTCCGCGCGTCCACGCTGATCAGCGTGTACGTCCCGTCGCCGGTGGTGGAGACCCGCCAGAGCGAGCCGGCCGCGGCCAGCACCG
>KL571243.1:50577-52147 GCA_000715855.1 Actinoplanes liguriensis | reverse complement strand
CGTCCCGCACCGCCAGCTGCTGCCCGGTGCCGGCGTTGGTGACCCGGTAGGCGCCGTCCACCGGCTCGAACGTCCAGAGCTGATCGGCCGCGGTCGCGGACGAGGTGCGGATGGTGACGCCGGGCGCGAGCGACTTCCCGCCGGCCACGCCCTGCAGCCGGTACGGATGTCCGGGCACGATGTGCGGCACGGCCACCCCGGACACGCCGCTGACCAGGAACGTCGTCACCGACTGGGCCGGCACGGTGAGCACCGCCCGCGTTCCGCTGACCCGCACCGGCGAGCCCTGCACGAGCTTGCCGTCCGCGCTGGTCACCACGGGCGTGACGGTCGCGGTGCGGCGGATCGTCCCGAACTTCGACAGGTCGAGGGTGACCGATTCGCTTTCCGAAGCGGGATTCACATGCACGACGGTGGCGCCGGTCCGGTTCACCGCGGCCAGGCTGCGCGTGTCGGAGACCTTCACGACGTGGTCGCCCGGTCGCACGTAGTGGGTGAAGTTCCGGATCGTGTCGTACTTCGTGTTGGTCTTGATCGGGCAGCTCGCCAGGGTGTCGCTTGCCGTGCAGTCGAACGGCACGTGGATCTCGCCCCACTGCAGGTTCCCCTCGGCCTGCATGTTCTTGGCGTCCTCGATCGGCTGCCAGAGCACCCACGCCGACGGCTCCAGCTCACGGATGTCGTCGACGATCCGCTGAGCCATGCCGAGGCCGGAGTCCATGCTGGTGTAGTCGTGCCCCCAGCTGCCCTCGACCTCGCTCATCCACAGTGGCTTCCGCTCGGCTTTCGCGATGTCCCGGACGCTGGTGCGCTGCCCGGTCCCGTAGGTGTGCACGTTCAGCCGGTCCACCGCCTGCTGCGCCGCGGCCGTCCAGCCGTAGTAGTCGGTGACCATCGTGCCCGGGTTGGTCTCGTCCGGGGCGGCGATGCTCCCGTCGTACGCGCGGGCCAGCGCGGAGATGACCGCCGCCTGCGACGCGGGGCCGGCGTGCGCGCCCTCCTGGCGGCCACCGGTCGGCTGCCCGTCGGCGCCCAGCGTCGTACCCCAGTAATTGGTGTTGGGTTCGTTGAGCGGCTCGATGGAATCGAAGGTGATGCCGTGGGCCTGCTCCAGGTGCCGGGTCACCCGGGTCAGATATTGCGCGAACTCGTCCACCCGGTCGGCGCGGATCTGATCGGTGGTCGGGCTGAACCCGCCACTGACGTAGCCGCTGACGGTCTGGAACCAGGGCGGGGAGTTGCTGAACGCCTCCCAGTGCGTCACCTTGTCCTTGATCTGGTCCACCCACCAGCGCTGATTCGGGTCGGCGTCCCAGTTCCAGTCCTGGGCGGACGCCGGATCCCACCAGTCCTTGTCGGCCGGTGTGTACTGCTGGTCGGCCTTCCAGAAGCCGGGCACCGCGCCGCCCGGCCGCAGGTAGTCCTTGACGGCCGGCGCGTTCCCGCCGCCGATGTTGAAACGGGCGATGTTGAGGTTCAGCCCGTCGGCGCCGAAGACCAGATCGACGAGCCGGCTGCGGATCTCGTCGGGATAGGCGCCGGTCGCCTCGGACATCCAGGCCCTGTCTCT
>KL571243.1:47575-50430 GCA_000715855.1 Actinoplanes liguriensis | reverse complement strand
CCTCGGACATCCAGGCCAGGCTGGTGCCCCAGCCCTGCCACTCGGCGCCCTGGTAGGAGGGGTCGGGGGTGATGGTGGTCGTGGCCGTCGCGGCGGCCGCGGACTGGGGGATCGCCAAGGTGGTGGCCGTCAGGAGGGCGGCGAGCAGGATCCTCATGCGTGACCCTTCGTGTTTACGTAAACATCGGTGGTCGTAACAGTTTGGAAACGCGTGCTCATCAATGTCAAGAGTTCAGGCGATCACCGATCAGAGCCAGGTTCTGGATTGCCGCGAGCCCGTACAAAGCGGTGGTGTTGGTGTCCACCCAGGACGCCTCGTCGACCGGGTTCAGCACCTCCGGGCCCTCCCGGCGGGTGGTCTGCCACGGCGAGGCGTCGGTGTAGCCGTCGGTGCCGGTGAACTCCGACCAGGCACGCGCCGCAAGTGAAGCGTCGTTCAGCCGCACCGACGCGTACGCGGTCAGCCGTGAATGCCCCTGCTTGAGGATCAGGTTGCCGAAGTCCGCCCCGGTCTCGGCCGCCTGCTCGGCCTTGGTCGCGTTGAACAGCCGGCAGTACTGCAGCCACGCCTGCTCGAAGCCGGGCACGTCGACCAGCCCGATCAGCTCGGCGCAGACCTCCACCTCGCCGAACATCGCGCTCAGGTGCGACACGCTGACGATCTTCCCGATCTCGGCGAACTCCCCGGTGTCGATGTCGTAGAGGCCGCTGCCGGTGACGAAGCCGTTCGGCATGCGAGCGATGGTTCGCATCGTCGCGAGCAGCTTCTTCCGGGCCGTCGCGGCACGGGGGCCCTGCCGCTCCCACTCGGTCAGCCAGGCCGCCGCCAGCCCGGACCAGTCGGTGCCCAGGCCGATCGAGAGCGCGTGCGGGTCCGGCGTGTACGGCTCGGTCCGGATCTTGCGCAGCGGGTCGAGCGCCAGGAACGTCTGGTCCGAGTCGACCAGCTCGCGCATCAGGTCGCCGCAACGTTCGTCAGCGGTCAGGTAGTAGTAGATCCGGCGGTAGACGGCCGTGCTGATCCGCTGCTGCTTGGCGCTGTCCGCCCAGTGCAGCACGCCGTGCCGGGTGCCCAGGCCGGCCCATTTGCCCAGGTGGTAGACGTCCACCTCGCCGGTGTGCCGAGTCATCGCCTCGGCGAAGCGGAAGATGTCCGCGCGGCCGGAGCGCAGGAAGGCGAACCACAGCCACAGATCGGGGGAGAGCTCCGAGTTGTCCCAGGCGTAGCCGCCGACGTCGTAGCGCCAGACGTGCCGGTCGGCGTCCGGCGTGTGCATGATGTCGCCGTAGTTCCAGAAGCCGTACCAGTGCCGCTGCTCACGCTGGTTGCGGTAATAAGTGAACAGGAATTCGAGCCGGTCCTCGATCTTCACGCGGGCCGGGGTGGAGCGGTCCACCGGGGCGAACAGGCCACCGAACACGCCGGTCGACGCCAGGTGCTCGGGCGGGGCGACGATCTGCGGGGGCGTGGCGACGGTGCGCGCCAGCGCGGCCAGTTCGGTGGCCGACGGGGTGGCGGGCAGCGCCCAGAACATCAGCTCGGTGGTGCGGGCGATGCCGTAGGGCGTGCCGAAGCCCGGCTCGTAGTCCTCGTAAGTGATCTCCAAGCCCTGCAACTGCTCCGCGTACGTGTCCTCGCCCATCCCGTCGTGGTAGAACCGCGTGTCCATCGGCCCCGCCTCGGGCGACCACATCCACACGGTCGCCTCCGCCTCGTCCGTGGCCGCGTTACGGATGTCCAGCTGGGACGGGTGGCGCTGCCAGAAGTCCCGCATCCCGAAGCCGAGCCCGCCGGTGACCCCGCCCACGTACCCGAAACCCTGGGCGCGCCGGCCGGCGTCGGCGCCGATCCACCCGTACCCCGCCTTGGTCCTCTTCTTGATCGTGAATCCCTCGGACGTGGCCTGGCTCAGCGTGTAGTCGTTCCACGCCGGGATCAGCTCGAGCCGGGTGGTGACGCGCTGGTCCCAGGAGGCAGGGTCGGGCAGTTTCTCGCCGGCGATCTGCGCGGCGCGCACGGCCGCGCCCGGGTCACGCCGCAGCCCGGTGATCCCGCGGACCGCCTCGCGCAGCAGCCCGTCGCCGTCGCCGCTGAGCCGCACGTGCCGGTCGTAGAGCGCGTCGCGCATCGGCACGCCCACGCGAACCCCGAGCCCGGCGATGAACTCGCTGCTCCCGTCGGTGTCCAGGATGAACGTGTGGACCATCCGGACGTGCTCGGCACCGGAGTAGAAGTAGAGCCGCACGCTGAACGGCAGCCACGACCTGCCGCGCCGCTGATGCGTCCCGTCGATCCGGATCACCGCGCGCACCGGCCCGCGCTGCTCCACCTTCACCGACGTGATCGTGCTGGTCAGCGGCTCGCTGGCGGACCGGTACTCCTCGATCCTGGTCTGCCGCAGGCTGATCAGTCGCAAGTTACGCGCGATTTCCGTGCCGTCCCGGGTGATCGAGCTGATCAGCGCGGATCCGCGCCGCTCTACGGCCACCTTGATCAGCCCGGTGTTAACCGTGATTCGCGCTTTGGACTCGACCACCAGCACCGGCGGCGTCTTGCCCGCACTCGGCGTCCCGCGGGTCAGCGTGTAGGTCTTCGCCAGCGGCGCGTCCGCCGGGATCGCGTGCGCGCTCCACTTCAGCGTGCCGTCCGGCCAGTAGGCGGTCGGCCAGGTCTGCACCGGCACCTCGGTGCCGTCGGCGGCGGCCAGCGTGAAGCTCTCGGTGGCCGGCAGCGCGCCCTTCGGCCACGGCACGCCCCAGGTGTTCCCGACGCCTGCGGCGGGCTTTCCCTCCAGCCAGCGCAGGGCGATCCGGTCCGGCGCCGCTTGACTCGCGGTTTCCGGATTCAGCGGTAC
>KL571243.1:47008-47364 GCA_000715855.1 Actinoplanes liguriensis | reverse complement strand
ATGTGTATAAGAGACAGGGGCAGCATCCCGAGAGCGGGCGCGGCGGCGACCCCGCGCACGAAGGTCCGGCGGGACAGGTGCGGCAGTTCCATCTCGACTCCAGGTGGCTAGAACGGTCTCGGCCGGCCGCCGGAAAACCCCAGCGGCCCGGCCACGGTGCGGTTGCCGGCCGGCGCTGGCTCAGCCCTTCAGGCCTGAGGTGGTGAAGCCCTCGACGAGCAGCCGCTGGAACGCGGCGAAGAACAGCAGGATCGGCACCAGGGCGAGAGCGGAGAGCGCGAGCATCGGCCCGTACAGGCCCTGGTCGGTCGTGTCGATGAACAGCCGCAACGCGAGCGGCAGCGTGTACTTCTCCG
>KL571243.1:45828-46750 GCA_000715855.1 Actinoplanes liguriensis | reverse complement strand
GATCACCGCGGAGAAGATCCGGATCGAGCCGCAGCCGTCCAGCCGGGCCGCCTCGTCCAGCTCGCGCGGGATGTTCCGCATGAACTGGACCATCAGGAACACGAAGAACGCGTCCGTCGCCAGTAGCTTCGGCAGGATCAGCGGCCAGAACGTATCGACCATGCCGAGCCGCTGGAAGATCGTGTACTGCGGGATCAGCACCGCGTGCGTGGGCAGCATGATCGTGGCGAGCATGAACGCGAACAGCGGCCCGCGCAGCCGGAACCGCAGGCGGGCGAACGCGTATCCGGCGAGCGAGCAGCTCAGGACGTTGGCGGCCGCGCACCCGGCGGAGACCAGGATCGAGTTGACGAAGAACCGCCACACCGGCACCCCGGCCAGGTCACCGGCGAGGTAGGTGTAGTTGTCCAGGATGACGTGCTTCGGCAGCAGGGCGAGGCTCTGCAGGATCTCCCCGGCCGGCTTGAACGACGCGGCCGCCAGCCAGACGATCGGGTAGAGCAACGGGACCAGCAACGCCAGCACGAGGAGATGCCAGCCCAGTTTGCGAATCACGATTCACTGCCGTAGAACACCCAGCTCCGCGACGTGCGGAACAGCAGCGCGGTGATCGCCGCGACCGCGACCAGCAGCAGCCAGGCCATCGCGGACGCGTAGCCCATCTTGAACTCGACGAACCCCTTCTCGTACAGGTAGAGCGTGTAGAACAGCGTCGAGTCGCTGGGCCCGCCGGTGCCGTTGCTGATGACGTACGCCCCGGTGAAGACCTGGAACGCGCGGATCGTGTCGAGCACCAGGTTGAAGAAGATCACCGGCGACAGCATCGGCAGCGTGATCGACCGGAACGTCCGCCACCGCCCGGCCCCGTCCACCGCGGCCGCGTCGTAGTACTCCGCCGGGATCTGCTGAAGCCCGGCCAGGA
>KL571243.1:39369-45617 GCA_000715855.1 Actinoplanes liguriensis | reverse complement strand
CTGCCAGACCGCGAGCAGGACGAGCGCGAGCAGCGCCCGGTCCGGCTGCCCGATCCAGTCGTGGAAGATCACCCGCCAGACCACGGCCACGCTCACGCTCGCCCCGAGCAGCGACGGCGCGTAGAACGCCGAGCGGTAGGCGCCCTGCGCCCGGCTGCGCCGGTTGATCAGCATCGCCACCCCGAGCGCGGCGGCCAGCTGCACCGGCACCGAGATCGCGACGAACTTGGTGGTCGCCGTGACCGCGTTCCAGAAGTGCGGGTCCTCGATCAGGATCCGCGCGTAGTTGTCCAGGCCGGTCCACTGCGGGGTGGTGAACAGGTCGTAGTCGGTGAACGAGAGATACAGCGAGGCCGCCATCGGGCCGACGGTGAGCAGCAGCGCTCCGGCGATCCATGGGGAGAGGAAGAGGTACGCGATCGACGGCCGTTCACCGGTCGTGGCAGTCATCCGCTCAGGCCCCGAGCGCCTGCTGGATCTCGCTCATCAGCCGCGGCGCCGCCTGCTCCGGCGTGGCCTTGGCGTTCATCACGTCGTCGTAGATCCGCTGGAACTGGGTCTTCACCACGCCCGCGCCCTTGGGCGGCGGCGCGGGAGCGGGCAGCAGCAACGGCGCGACCAGGGTCTCGTAGTCGGCGACCATCTTCCACTCGTCGGTCAGCGACCCGGTCACCGACTTCCGGATCGTCAGGTTGGCCGGGAGCCCGCGGCTCATGCCGAGCAGCGCGCCGGCCTCCGGGTCGTTGAGGAAGAAGTCGACGAACGTGAGCGCGGCCTCCTGATTCTTGGTTCGCTGCGCGACGCTGATCATCATCGGCGGCTGGGTGACCTGGCCGATCCCGTTGCCGGCGGTCGGGAAGGCGGAGAGTTTGAATTCACTTCCGTACGTGTCCCAGGACGTCATGCCGACCGTCGAGTCCGGGCAGAACTCGGCGGTCGACTCCTTGCGCGGGAACGGTGTGCCCGTGGTGTTGCTGGTGACCGCGGGCGGGGTGAGCGCCTTCGCGCCCTTGAACGCGACGGCGAGCTGCCACCAGCGGACCACCTCGGCCTCGGTGTAGCCGAGCTTGCCGTCCGCGGTGTAGAGGTCCTTGCCCTGCTGGCGCAGCCAGTCGCCGTACCAGTCCTCGATGCCGAACGGGTCGCTGATCCCGCTGACCTTCGGCCCGAACTTCGCGCTCACCTTGGCGCCGGCCTCGCGCAGGTCGTCCCAGGTCCAGCCGTCGGCGGGGAGTTTCGCGCCGGCCGCGCTCCAGCGCTCGGCGTCGTACTGCAGGACGTGCGTGGTCTGGCCCATCGGCAGGCCGTACGTCTTGTCGCCGATGTTCCCGGCGGTGAACAGCTTCTGTTCCAGGTCCGCGGTCTTGATCGCGCTGCCGAGGTGGGGCGTGAGGTCGAGCAGGGTGTTGCGCTCGGCGTACTCCCGCAGGTAGCGGTCGCCCATCTGCAGCACGTCCGGTGCGTTCCCGCCGCTCATCTCGGTCGCGAGCTTCTGGAAGTACGGATCGTAGGCGGCGTACGTCGTCTTGATCGTGATGTCCGGATGCCTGGTGTGGAACAGGTCCACGACCTTCTGCGTGACGGTGGCCCGTTCCTCACTGCCCCACCAGGCGAACCGCAGCGTCTTCCCGTCGTCCCCGCTGTCCCCGCACCCGGCCGCGACGCTCGCTCCGGCCGCGGCCAGCCCCGCCCGGAGAAGTGTTCGCCTGCTGACCGCCATGACGCCTCCCGCTGTCGTGGAACGTTTCAGAACATGACGAATTCGCAGCCCTGGAGATCAGCGATATTCGATACGTCGAGGCAGCATTGCACGCTCATCAATTGAGAGTCAACGATGCGATGAAACGTTCTCAGCAGAAGGAATGCGGTTTCCTGCCCGAGCCGACCGGGCGCCTCTGAAGTGGCCGCTCGACCGGCTCGGGCGCCCGGCCGGCGGCGCGTGGGCGCGGTCGCGGTCGCGGCCGCACGTCCGTCCGGTTCAGGCCCACTGCACGACGTCGTCGTGGTGCAGCCGGGGAAGCCGGGCGTGCCAGGCGTCCTTGCCGGGGTGGCCGATGTTGACCACGAGAATCGAGTGGAACCGCCCGCCCGGGAAGAACTCGGCGTCGATGCCCGTGGCGTCGAAACCGCCCATCGGCCCGGCGGCCAGCCCCTGGGCGCGGACGGCGAGGATGAAGTAGCCGGCCTGCAGGGTCGCGTTGAACGAGGCGGTGCCGGCGCGCAGGTCGTCGTTGCCGGCGAAGACGTCCTTCAGTTCCGGCTTGTACGGCAGGACCGACGGGATGTGCTCGTGGAACCGGGTGTCCGCGGCCAGCACGGCGACCGCGGGGGCGGTTGCCGTCTTGGCGCGGTTGCCCTCGCTCATGTGCTTGACGAGCCGGTCCCGGCCGTCGCCCGGATGGACGAAGAGCACCCGCAGCGGCTGGGAGTTGGCCGAGGTCGGGGCCCATCGCGTCAGTTCCCAGATCGCGGTCAGCTCGGGGTCGGTCACCGGGGTCGCCGTGAAGGTGTTGGCCGTGCGGGCGCCGGTGAACAGGGTGTGCTTCGCCTTCTCGTCCAGGCGGCCGAGCGGCGCGCCGGTCACGGTGCCGTCGCAGGGGACTGCGGTCATGATCGCCTCGATTCGGTTGATGTGTTAACCAAAGCGTAGACCCAACTGGTTAATACATCAACCAAACCCGGTCGGTCCGGAAGTGATCCGCACCTCCGGCGGATGGATACGACAAAGCCGGCCCTGAGCGCGCTCAGGGCCGGCGCCGGAACGGGATCCGATGCGGCGGGAGTCAGCGCCTGCCGCTGGGATCCAGGACCGCGAGTCGTTCCCGCACCTTGTCGGCGATCGCGGTCAGGGTCTTGAGCTCGGTCGCCGTGAGCTGGTCGATGACCGCGTCGCGGGCGTCGGCGACGTGCTGCCGGGCCGCGACGGAGATCAGCTGCGTGCCCTGCGCGGTGATGGTGACCACCGCGCCTCGCTGGTCGACCTGCGAGCGCTCCCGCGTCACCAGGTCACGCGCCTGCATCCGGGACAGGTGCTGGGACAGCCTGCTCTTCTCCCAGCGCAGCAGGTCGCCGAGCTCGAAGGATCTCAGCCGCCCGCCGGGCGCCTCGGAGAGATGGGCCAGCACCTGGTAGTCGGCGTGGGAGAGACCGCAGTGCGTGCGGAGCCGGCGATCGATGAACGCCGTCAGGCCCTCCTCCATCGTCATGAGGCCGCGCCACGCTCGCTCTTCCTGCTCGTTCAACCATCGCGGCTCGGTCACGTCCGCCAGTCTATCCACTGGTTGACTCGTCAACCTTGTCCTCCGGCGGCGGTACGCGCGGCCGGCGGTCCTGATCGAACGGGGTCGAGCCGGGCGACGGAGACGGCACCCGGTTCGACCCCGCCGGGATCAGCGGTGCTTCTTCGGGGAGACGACCACGCCTCCCGTGGTCAGGCGCGGAGCGCCGAGGGCGGGCAGGTTGAAGACGGTCCGGCCGGTGCGGGCGTTCCAGATCCGGACGGCCAGTCGGTCGGGGCCGTCGATCGCCGTGACCAGGAAGCGGTAGGAGCCGACGCCGTTGATCGTGCCGGTGCCCTGATAGGTGGCGGTGTTGCCGAGGATCAGCGGCGCGGAGTGGGACGTGGACCGGAAGTCCAGGTCACCGCCCGCGAAGTGGATCCAGGTGCGGCCGGCCGGGGAGCCCGCGTTGAACGCGAACTCCACCGTCCCGCCCGTGCGGATGCCGTCGAGGCACCCCGCGGGCGCGGTCAGCGTGCCGTTTCCGGCCGCCTGGCCGCCACCGGCGACGTAGGTGACGACCCGCGGCACGGTCACCGTGGAGGTCGCCCCGTCGTCGTCGCGAACGGTCACGGCCGGCTGGAAGACGCCGCCGGTCGAGTACGCGTGGGTCACCGTGCACACCCCGCCGCTGACCGTGCCGCTCGCATCCGGGCCTTCGCCCCACGACGCCGTGCAGGACAGGGAGTCGCTCGCGCCGGCGTCGGTGACCGGGAGGCCGACCGTCACCGCCGTCCCGGTGGCGACCGGCGCGACCGGAACCGAGGGCGTCCCGGCCGCCGGGCTGACGTTGCTCACCGTGACCAGCGCCGAGTCCCGGCTGCCGCCCGTGGTCAGCGTGACCGTGAACGACCCGTTGTCGGTGCAGGTAACCGTCGTTGCCGCCGCGTGCGGGTCGGCGAACGAGCACGGCCCGTCCGTCGACCAGGTGGGCCGGTTGGCGTCGTTCGACACCGAGCCGCGCACCGCGATCGGCCCGCCCTCGGCGCCGGAGACGTCCGGCCCCGCGTGGGCCACGGTCACCGGGTCCACGCTCTCCAGCGTCGGCACGACCGGCTTGATCCGGCCGTCCGCGTCGAAGAAGAGCCGGTCGACGGTGGTCTCGCGGTGCGTCCCGTCGCCGCCGGGCATCGCGAATCGGTGGTACGCGATGTACCAGTCGTCGCTGCCCGGAACCCGGACCACCGAGTGGTGCCCGGTCCCGAGGATGCCCAGCGACGCGTCCTTCTGCAGGATCACGCCGATCCGGTCGCTCCACGGCCCGGTAGGTGAATCGCCGGTCGCGTACGCGACGCGATAGTCCGCGCTGCGCGTGTCGTTCTCCGACCACATGAAGTAGTAGGTCCCGTTCCGCTTGATCACGAACGAGCCCTCGTTGTAGTTCGCCGGGTGGTACGTCTTCACCCGCGCCGGGTCGAACGAGATCATGTCGTCGTTCAGCGGCACCTGGTACGAGTTGCCGTTGCCCCAGTACAGGTAGGACTTCCCGTCGTCGTCGGTGAACACCGCCGAGTCGATCATCTGCCCGCTGTAGCCGCTGTCTCTTATACACACAGTCCCGGAACGGACCGGCCGGGTTGTCGGCCACCGCGACCCCGAGTTGCTTCGCCGTGTTCCCGCTGCTCGGTCCACCGGAGAAGTAGAAGTAGTACTTCCCGCCCCGAGAGGCGATGGTCGGCGCCCACGCGCTGTCGTCGGCCCAGGTCACGTCCGGCCCGAGGTCGAGGATCACCCCGTGGTCGGTCCAGTGCACCAGGTCGGTCGAGGAGAACGCGTGGAACTGGGTGCCGGACCAGCTCGCGAAGCCGTCCGTCGTCGGATAGATCCAGAACGTGTCACCGAAGACGGTGATGTTCGGGTCGGCATGGAAGCCCGGCAACACCGGGCTCTTCATCACCAGAGCCGAGACGGTCCAGGTCCGCTGCACTCCGTCTTTACCGATTATCCGGTACGTCACGGGAGCGCTGAAGTCATGCGGCGTCCCCGAGGCGGGGCTGATCGTCGCGCCCTCGGCGAGCGTGAACGTCGGCGCGAGCGCGGTCACGTCGGTGCCCTCGGCGACCGGCAGCTTCACCGTCCCCGCCGCGTCGTCGATGATCGCGTCCACCTTGAGCTGCGGCAACGTCACCCTGCCGATGGAGGCGCCCCGGCCGGCCAGGTTCAGGATCTCCGCCCCGCTCAGCGCGGTGTTGTAGATCCGGAAGTCGTCGACGCTGCCGGCGAAGTACGGATCGGCCGAGTAGAGCGACTTGCCGATGTACCCGGAGTAGCCCTTCGACGCGTCATAGAGGTCGCCGGGCTTGACCGTGACCCCGGTCGCGGAAGCGACCTTGCGCCCGTTGAGGTACATCGCCGCGGTCCCGGCCGTCCCGTCGACGGTGACCGCGACGTGCTGCCAGCTCCCGCCGGGAAGTGAACCGCTGTTCGCAAGCTTGGACTCCGCCGACCAACTGCCGGTGGTGATCGCCGAGTAGAGCAGCGAGCTGCCGTTGGACGGGCTGGTGAACAGGTACTTGGTGCTGTCCGGCCCGAGTCCGTAGATCCACTGGTTGACCGTCGTGGACGCGTTCCACCTGGCCCAGAGCGAGACCGTTGCGCTCGTCGCGCCCTTGAGCACGCCGTTCGGGATGGTCACGTACGGCGCGGTGGCCGACGAGCCCGGCCCGCCGGCCAGGCTGATCGCGCCGCCGTCGACCCCGGAGGTGAACGCCGGCCCGCGGTTGAGCGTCCCGTCGAAGCCGTTGCCCGACGAGTCCTTCGCGACCGTGCCGCTCGTCTCGTCGAACCTGTACTGAAGCCGCAGGCCGGGCGCCGGCGCCGGTTCCTCGTACTTCGCGGAGATCCGGTCGTACTCGGCCTGGGTGACCGGCAGGACCGTGCCGTGCCGGGGCCGCGACGGCAGCGTGTACGTCGTCTCGGCGGTCCACTTCCCGGAATCCAGGTCGGTGGTGGAGAACGGCACGTAGCCGC
>KL571243.1:37905-39166 GCA_000715855.1 Actinoplanes liguriensis | reverse complement strand
CCCCGCCGTACTCGTCGATGAACAGGTACCACTTGTCGGCGGTGTTGCTCTTGAAGACCAGTGGTCCTTCGCCACGGCTGAGCGAGGGGGAGCCGATGCACTCGGAGACGAAGTCGTAGTCCAGGTCGAGGACCGACGTCGACTTCTCCTCGATGATGTACTTGCTGCACGGCGACGACGAGTCGTTGTTCCGCTCGTCCTTGGTGAACCGGTAGTACTGGCCGTCGTGCTCGATCATCGTCGAGTCGATCACCGAGTAACCCGGGTCCTTCCACACCTTCGGCTCGCTGAACGTGTAGAAGTCCCGGGTCGTCGCGTACATCATCTTGTTGTAGGTGGTTCCGGTGTGCCCGGTGTCCGCCGCGTCGTAGATCTTCGACGCCCAGAAGACGACGTAGGCGCCGAGCTCGCGGGAGTAGAAGGCCTCCGGCGCCCAGGTGTTGCCGGCGGTGTCGGGGGAGACCTTCACGAGGCGCTGGTTCGTCCAGTTGACCAGGTCGGTGGATTCCCACACCATGATCGATTTACTTCCGCTGCGCTGGGACGCGTCCCAGTCGCCGTTGCCGTAGATCTTGAGGTCGGTGGCGATCTGGTAGAACTTGTCGCCCTCGGGCGAGCGGATGATGAACGGGTCGCGCAGGCCCTGCGTGCCCAGCGTGGAGGTGAGCACCGGCTGCCCGTTGTTGATCTCGCGCCAGCTCAGCGGGTCGTTCCCGTTGCTGAGCGCGTTGTAGATCTGCTCCCCGTTCGAGTAGCCCTCACCGGTGAAGTAGCTGAACAGGTACCCCTTGAGCGGCTCCTGCGCGGGCAGCTCGGGCACCTCGGCGGTGAAGTCACGGGTCGCGGTCGCGTCGCCCCGGGCCACGGTCGCGGTCAGGGTCACCGTGGTCGGGCCGGCGCCGTGCGCGGGACGGTGCACCTCGCCGGACGCGGCGATCACGGCCGGGTCGGAGCTGCTCCAGGAGACCGTCGTGCCACCGGACGCGGTGCCGGGCAGGGCGAGATTCCCCCGTACGTCGGCAATGTTCTTGATCTCGAGGGCTTTCGCCGCGGCCTCGGCGGCTGCCGCGTCGTCCAGCTCGGCCCGGACCGTGACGGCGAAGGTCTTCGTCGCCTGAACCGTCCCGCGCCTGATCGTCGCGGTGAGCGTGGCGTGCGCGTCGGGCTGTCCGGACCGCGGCCGGGTGACCTTCCCGGCGTCGGTGATCACCGCGGGGTCGCTGCTCGACCAGGTCAGCTTCGAGCCGTTCGCGGCGGGCGC
>KL571243.1:28796-37720 GCA_000715855.1 Actinoplanes liguriensis | reverse complement strand
GCTTCGAGCCGTTCGCGGCGGTCGCCGGCAGGCTCAGGTTCGCGGTCAGCGCGGTGGTGTCGCCGAGGTCGAGCGCCTGCCCGTCGGCCGCGACGGCCGCCTCGTTCACCGGCGTGGCCAGGGTGTTCACCTCGTCGGAGGAGAGCGCCCGGTCGTAGACCCGGACGTCGCGCATCCCGCCCTTGAGGAACCGGTCCCCGGTGTAGAGCGACCGGCCGAAGTAGTTCGCGCTGGTCGCGCCCCCGCCGATGGCGCCCGGCAGGATGCTGATCGCGGTGTTCGTGGCGACCGCAACGCCGTCCTCGTAGAGCGTGCCGGTCGTCCCGGTCTGCGTGTAGGCGACGTGTTTCCAGGCGTTGCGGGTCAGGTTGTAGCCGGCGGCCGGCCGCGTGTTCTGCTCGCCGGTCCAGTTGCTCAGCGAGATCGCGTTCCGGAAACCGTCGCCGGTGGCGAACAGGTAGCCGTTGCCGTAGCCGGTCGCGGCGTCGGTGTTGCCGAACCCGTAGAGGAAGTACGGGGTCGCTTGTGCACTGTCTATCTTCACGTCGAACGCGACGGTGACCGCGTCCAGATCGGCCAGGAGATCATCGGGAGCCCGCACGTACGTGCTGGTCCCGTCGAAGGTCAGCCCCTGCCCGCCGGTCCAGGCCGCGCCCGTGACGGCGCCGTCGCGGCCGTGGCCGGAGGCGTCCGCGGCGACCGCGCCGGACTTCTCGTCCAGCCTGTACCAGAGCAGGAGACCGTCGTCGACGGCCGCCGCGGCGGGAGCGGGCATGGCCAGCACGCCGGTCAGGAGGGTGGTTGTTGTGAGGAGCGTTAACAGTTTGGATCGCAGGAGCCGGACGGTGCTCCGGGGCATCTTCACTCCTTGTTTCGCGTCGAACTCGTTTCGTGAGTGTTAACGCTCACAAGAAGTGAGTCAAGATTCTCGATGGACTCGGTCCGAACTGCTCAGAATGCCGGTGTCCGGCTGCCCGCGGCGGCCAGCTTGCGCAGCAGATCGGCGGCGGTGAACGGCTTCTCGATGAACGCGATGTCGCCGTCCAGCACGTGGGTGTTGCCGAGCAGCCCGTTGCTGTAGCCGGACATGTAGATCACCGGAAGGCCGGGTTGACGCTCGGTGAGCAGCTCGGCCAGGCGCGGGCCGGACATCTCCGGCATGATCACGTCGGTCAGCAACAGGTCGCAGCCGTGTTCCTCGTACATGTCCAGTGCCTGCCGGCCGTTGTTCGCGATCACCGCGCGGTAGTTGTTGTCGGTCAGGATGCGCGTGATGATCCGGGCCAGGGCGACCTCGTCCTCGACGACCAGCACGGTCCGGCCGTCACCCCGGGGCGGCGGGCTCTTCCTGACATCCGGGACAGCCGCGTCGGCCGGGGCGTCGATCAGGGGCAGATAGATCCGGAACGTGGTGCCGACCCCCGGTTCCGAATACAGATTCACACTGCCGCCGGCCTCGGTGACGATGCCGTACACCGTCGCGAGCCCCAGGCCGGTGCCCTTGCCGCGCGGCTTGGTGGTGAAGAACGGTTCGAAGATGCGCTCCGCCACCTCCGGCGGCATGCCCTCGCCGGTGTCGCTGATCTCCAGCCGGGCATAGCGTCCGGCCGGCAGCGGCGGTTGCATGTTGAGCTCGTCGCCGTCCAGGTCGGCGCAGTTCGCCTCGAGGACCAGCGTGCCGCCGTCCGGCATCGCGTCCCGGGCGTTGATCGCCAGGTTCAGCAGCACCTGCTGGAGCTGGCCGGGGTCGGCGTGCACGGTCAGCGGCATCGCCGACGGCACCACCACCAGGTGGATGTGCTCGCCGATGGTCCGTTCCAGCATCGCCTCGATCTCGGCCAGGGCGGCGTTCAGTCCGACGTTGCGCGGCTGGATGGCGTCCCCGCGGGTGAAGGTGAGCAGCTGCCGGGTCAGGTTGGTGGCCCGCTCCACGGCGGTGCGCACCTGGATCAGGTCGTTCTGGACGCCGGGCCGGTCGGCGGTCTCCTCGATCGCGAAGTCGGTGTAGTTCGCGATGATCGCCAGGATGTTGTTGAAGTCGTGCGCCACCCCGCCGGCGAGATTGCCCAGGCTCTCCATCCGCTGTGCCTGCTGGGTGCGCTCGGCGACGGCACGCTGGCGCTCGGCGTGCTCCTTGGCGGCGGTGATGTCGCGGGCCACCGCCGAGATGCCGGTGAGCGTGCCGGCGTGGTTCCGGATCGACGTCACCACCACCGAGAGGTCGATCGGCGTGCCGTCGCGGCGGGTGCGCCGGGCCTCGTACCGGATGCTCCGCTCGCCGTCGCGGATCCGGGCCAGCGTCGTGGACTGCTCGCCGGCGCCGTTCCGGTCGGCCAGCATGGTGGCCGGGCGGCCGAGCGCCTCCTCCGCGGAGTAGCCGAACACCCGCTCCGCGCCACCGTTCCAGGCCGTGATGATGCCGTCCGGGGTGAGTCCGATGATCGCGTCGTCGCTGTGCTCGACGACGTTGGCCAGGGTCGCCTGGTGGGCCTCGGCCACGTCGCGGGCGGCCTGTTCGCGCGCGCCGGCCTCGTCCAGCTGGTGCCGGCTCCACGGGTCGACGTAGATCGCACCCGGGCCGAGGAGCACCCCGTACCCCCGGCGCAGCGTCCAGTAATAGCAGGCCACGGCCGCGGTGAGGGTGTCCCAGACCGCGGAGACCCAGAACCAGCCGCTCGTTTCCGCGTGCTGTGTCGGATGCTCGCCGCCATGAACCGCCACCAGGAGCGCGGCCAGCGCGTGCAACCCGTGCCCGACCGCGCAGCTGAAGAAGATCAGCGCGGTGGCGGTGGCCAGCTTGTTGCTGCGCAGTTGGCCGGCCCGGTTCACGGGCACCACGATGGCGACCGTGATCGCCGAGTAGGCGACCATGATCACGAGATTGGCCAGCAGGAACATCTGGTCCGGCACGCTCGTCTGATCGGCCGTGCCCCGGAGGACCTGAGGGGGCATTCCCCGAGGTCCCGGCGCTCGGCAACATCTCCGTCACAGCATTGTAATGGGAGCGCTCCCATGTGACGATGGCGGTCACTGTCCCTGGCTGGCGCCTCAGGCCCCGGAAACCAGCCGCCCCCGAAGGGAACACCGATGCGCGCTCTCGCGCGGCTGGCCCTCGCCACCTGTGTGGTCGCGGCCCCGCTCACCGCCGTCGTGGCCGCACACGCGGCCGACGAACCCACCCCCGTCACCGTTCTGACCAGCGACTTCGAGGACAACACGGTGCAGGGCTGGACCGGCCGCTCGGCCGAGACCCTGGCCGTCAGCACCACCGTCGCGCACGGCGGCACGCACAGCCTCGCCGTCACCGGCCGGACCGCCACCTGGAACGGGCCGTCGCTCAGCGTCCTGGACACGTTCGAGAAGGGCACCTCGTACACGATCTCCGCCTGGGTACGGCTGGCCGACGGGTCGGACAACGCCCGGCTCAGCGTCGAGCGCCGGACGAGCGGGACCGCGACGTACGAGACCGTGGTCGGCAACACCGCGGTCAACTCCTCCGGCTGGGTCAACCTGTCCGGGCACTACACGCTCTCCGCCGACGTCGACTTCCTCACCGTGTACGTCGAGACGGCCTCCACCACCGGCTCGCTCTACATCGACGACGTGACCGCGAGTTACGTGCCGGCGCTGCCGATCCAGACCGACATCCCCTCGGTCAAGGACGTGGTGACCGAGTTCCCGGTCGGCGCGGCGATCACCGGCGCCGAGATCACCACCGAGCACGGCGACCTGCTGGCCAAGCACTTCAACTCGGTCACGCCGGGCAATGCGCTGAAGTGGGACGCGACCGAGCCGACCGAGAACGTCTTCAGCTACACGCAGGCCGATCCGCTGATCGCGTTCGCCAAGGCGCACGGCATGAAGGTGCGCGGGCACACCCTGGTCTGGCACAACCAGACCCCGGCGTGGGTCTTCCAGGACGCGACGGGCGCCGCGATGACCGCGACCGCCGAGAACAAGGCGCTGTTGCTGGCGCGACTCGAGAATCACATCCGGAACGTGGCGGCGCACTACGGCGACACGATCGGCACCTGGGACGTCGCCAACGAGGTGATCGACGAGTCGCAGTCGGACGGCATGCGGCGCAGCACCTGGTACGACATCACCGGGCTGGACTACCTCCGTACCGCGTTCGCGGTGGCCCGCGAGGTCGCGCCGACCGCCAAGCTCTGCATCAACGACTACAACACGAACGTGGCCGCCAAGCGCGACGCGCTCTACAACCTGGTCGTCAAGCTCAAGGCCGAGGGCGTGCCGATCGACTGCGTCGGCCACCAGATGCACATCAACGTGAGCTGGCCGTCGATCTCGGACACCGAGGCGATGCTGAAGAAGTTCGAGGGCATCGGCGTCGAGCAGCAGATCACCGAGATGGACGTGAGCATCTACACCAGCAGCGGGGAGACGTTCCCGGCGCCGCCGGCCGATCGGCTGCTGTCCCAGGCGTACATGTACCGCGACATGTTCGCGCTGTTCCGCAAGTACCGGGCCGATCTCACCTCGGTGACGCTGTGGGGGCTCGCCGACGACAACACCTGGCTGGACACGTACCCGGTGGCCCGCAAGGACGCGCCGCTGCTCTTCGACACCCGGTTGCAGGCGAAATCGGCGTACTGGGGAGTGGTTGATCCCTCGAGGATCGGCGGGACCTCGTCGCCGTCGGCGAGCGTCTCACCCAGCACCTCGGCGTCACCGGGCGCGGGCACGTGCGCGGTCACCTATCGGGTCACCGGCAGCTGGACCGGCGGTTTCCAGGGCGAGGTCAAGATTGCCAATTCCGGTACGGCGGTGATCAGCGGCTGGAAGCTCGGCTGGCAGTTCACCGGCGGCCAGGTCGTCGCGCAGCTCTGGAACGGCTCGGTGACCCAGTCGGGCAGCGCCGTGACCGTCACGAACGCGTCCTGGAACGGCACGATCGCGGCCGGCGGCTCGGCCTCGGTCGGCTTCCTCGGCTCGTGGACCGGCAGCAATCCGGTCCCGGCCGCTTTCACCGTGAACGGAACCGCCTGCACGGTGCTCTGAACGACGGATCCCCGTGCCGCCACCTCCGGCAGCACGGGGATCGCCGTCAGATCATGGACAGCGCACGCCGTCCGATCATCGACGCTCATAACCTGGTGCGCCGTCCGGATTTCCCGATACGTCGTGCGAGGCCAGCAACCCGATGAAACTGCCGCTCACCTACCGGTCCGCCGTCAAGCTGCTGAACGCGGAGGATCCGGCCACCCTGCGTGCCCTCGACAGTCTGCTCGGCGGGGCGATCCTCGCGGCGGGAGCGGTCGGCTTCCCGGTCGGCAGTGCGGTCCTCGCCGCTGTCTGGGGCTGGGTGGACCAGAAGAGCGAACTGCTGAAACTGCTGGGCAAGGCGGTCGGATACGCGCGTGGCCGGCTCGGCGCCGCCTCCGGATACCAGCGTTCTCAGCTGATCACCGCGGCACACACCATGCTGGTGGGCGACGCGCTCTTCCACGCGCTCCAGACGCATCTCGGGTCGGCCTACCGGGCGCTGGAACTGACCGACGACGAGAAGAAGCACCTCTTCGCCGATGCGGACGTGCGCCAGGAGTACCAGGTCGCGATCGGAGCACTGCTCGACACCCGGATCGACGTGCCCTGGGCCGGCCAGGCCTACGACGCCAACGTCGAGTCCTCGGTCCGTCCGTACCTGCATGACTCGGTGACCCGCTGCCTGAGCTCCTTCCGCAAACTCGCCGTGTGGGAGCGTGCATGGTCCGGGCTGGGTCACCAGCCGTCCGTGGAGAACATTGTCGACAGCGCCTGCCGGCAGTACGAGGAGAACTACTTCCGGCTCGCCTCGGAGGCGCCGGAGTTCCTGGTCTGGGCGATGCTCGGCGGCCAGCGCGCCGCGAGCCTGGCGATCAAGGCGGCCCGCCGCGAGCTGCTGGAGGCGCTGCGGAGCCAGGACGACGCGTTGCGCCGGGTCGAGACGGTGCTCTCGCTGGTGTCCCACTCGACGGGTGCGGAGCGCGACCACGCGGCGCTGACCAAGGCGCACCGGGGAATCCTGGACCAGCCACTGATCCGGGTCGGCGAGATGGACGGTCTCACCGGGGTGTCCATCCCCTCGGTCGAGGAGGGGTACGTCGTACCGCACTTCAGGTTCGCGACCGTGGACCGGGACTCCCGCCCGTCGAGTGAGGAGTGGTGGGAGACCCATCCGGTGCGGTCCGACCTGGACGAGTTCCTGACCGGTTATCTCGCGTCGGCGCGCAGCACCGAGCGGCCACTGATCGTTCTCGGCCATCCAGGGGCCGGCAAGTCCCTGCTCGCCAGGGTGCTCACCGCTCGGCTGTCGGTCACCTCGTTCCCCGCCTTCCTGGTTCCGCTGCGGCGGGTGCGCAATCCGACCGCGCCGATCTACCAGCAGGTTCAGGAGATGCTGGACGAGTCCACCCATGCCCGGGTGCTCTGGTCCAGCGTCGCCGAGGCGGATGCCGGCAACACGGACGGCGGTGCGACCCGGGTCGTCCTGCTGGACGGGCTGGACGAGCTGATGCAGGCCACCGGCACCACCGAGTCCGGCTATCTCGGCCAGGTCCAGGAGTTCCAGCGGGTCGAGGCCGCACAGGAGGCGCCGATCGCGGTCGTCGTGACCTCGCGCCAGGTCGTCGCGGACATCGCGAACATCCCGGCCGGGTGCCTCGTGCTGCGGCTGGAGGACTTCACCGATGCCCAGGTCGCGCAGTGGATCAGCACGTGGAACCGGAACAATCGCGAGCCGCTCTCGCTGCAGGGAATGCTCGACGTCGGGCCGATCACCCGGCAGCCGTTGCTTCTGTTGATGACCGCCATCCAGGCGACGACCTCGGGCGCGAGCACGGCGACGGCCGGCGAGGCATCCGTCTATCGCCAGCTCCTGGTCGACTTCATCCGGCGGGAGCTGCGGAAGTCGGCGCCGCGCGAGTTCAGCGTCGAGCCGCCGGACGACGGTCTGGTGAACGAGGAGATGTGGCGGCTGGGCATCGCCGCGTTCGGGATGTTCAATCGGGGCCGCCAGTTCGTGACCGAGGAGCAGTTGCAGGCCGACATCGTCGCGCTGGATCCCCGGCGCTCCGACCGTGACCAGGACGGACAGTTTGTTCGCCCGTTGACCGAGGCGCGCCGGACCATCGGGCGCTTCTTCTTCATCCACACGTCTGAGACCGGGGAGACGGAGCGTCGCCGCAAGACCTACGAGTTCCTGCACGCGACGTTCGCCGAATATCTCATCGCCCACCACGCCGTGGACCGGCTGCAGGAGCTGATCGGAAATTTCGCTGATCATCGAGCGGGCCGGCTGCGTCCGGGGGTGGCCTGGGACAATGACGAATGGCTGTTCGCCCTGCTGTCGCACCGGCCGGTGATCGCCGGAGGCGCGATCGTCCGCTTCCTGCAGCAGATCTTCGGCGGGTTCGACGAGACGGCCCGGGCGCTGGGCGGCGAGGTGCTCGAAAGGCTGCTCGGTGGCGCCGACCGGCGTCGGGAGAAGAACCGGGAGCACGCGTACAACCCGGGTTCGCGAACGTCGGTGCAACGCCTCGCGTCCTACCTGACGAATCTGATCCTGCTGCGTCTGTTGCTCCTGCCGGAGCAGTCGATCCAGCTCCGCGGCCTGGCTCCGGCCGGAAACGATCCGACCCTCTGGTGGCGGTCCGCGGTGCGGCTGATGCAGGCCGGGCTGAACGAGGTTGCCTGGCTGGAGGTGTTGCAGACCATCGAGCCGTTCGAGGACGGCGGCGAACCCGCGCTGCGTCTGCGGCGAACCGGCCTGCGCAGTGGCAGCCGGGAGGTCCATGAGGCCCTGCTGCTGTTCGACCGTGAGGCCGTGGAGACCGTCCAGGTCGGGACCTCGCTCTGGCGTGGTGTCGCTGTGCCGGCGATGGCGGTGAACAGCGCCCAGGTCTATGCGGAGGTGGTGGCACGCCGCCTGTTCGGCTCCGCGTCCCCGGGCAGCGCCCAGCCACTTCTGGCGGCGATCCGTGCGTGTGGCCGGCTGGAACCGCCCGCGTCGCTCGCCGTCGTCGAGTACCTGCTGGCCCACGCCCCGTACCTCAGCCTGCGAGAGACCGCCGAGTTCGTAGCGGCCTCGGTGACGTCGGTGCCCGAAGCGGTACGGGCCGTGCCCCTGGTCGTGCTCTACCCGGAGCTGTTGCGGCTGGTGCCACAGCTCGACTACTTCTACGGTCAGCGCCTTCCCGCAACCGCCGATTTCCTCCGGGTGGCCGGGGCCTTCTGGTTGATCAACCTGATCGGCTCCGCGGAGGACCAGCGACTGACCTGGCCGCTCTCCAAGGTCGTGATGCGGATGAATCCCGGCCGCAGGTTCCTTCCCGACGTGGTGAAGAAGTACGGCTCGGTGGCTGCGATAGCCGACGACACCCGCGCGGCGCTGCTGCCGGCCATCGTGGAGGCACTCACGCAAGACCTGATCAGGCACGCCGGAACCGGTCCCGACGAGCGTTGAGAGAGGTCCGCGATCGGAAATTTCGGCGGCGTCCCGTCATTGACTCTATAGATGCGTGGCTATACGTTCCCCGTAACTGATCGGCATGTTTCCGAAACTTTCGGAGCGCTTCATCCACCGGAGGCGTCCCATGCGAGCTCACCTCGCGGGCGCGGTCGCCGTGCTCGCCCTCCTCTCCGCCGTCCCCACTCCTGCCGCGGCCGCCCCGAAGGCCACGGAGACCGGTTATCTGTCCACCAAGGCCGGCCCAGGCCGGTTCCCACTCGTCGAGCGCGGTGTCGCCGCGCCCATCGTGACCAGCGCCAACGACCACCCGGGCGTCCTGCGCGTGGCCGGCGACCTGCAGTCCGACCTCGGCGCCGCCACCGGCGTCACCCCGCGGACCGCGCAGGACGCCGTTCCCGGCGGCCGCGACCCGATCATCGTCGGGACCGTCGGCCACTCCGCCCTGATCGACCGG
>KL571243.1:25903-28598 GCA_000715855.1 Actinoplanes liguriensis | reverse complement strand
ATGTGTATAAGAGACAGACTCCGCCCTGATCGACCGGATGGTCGCCGCAGGCAGGCTCGACACCAGCGGCATCGCCGGTAAGTGGGAGACCTCGCTGCAACAGGTCGTCGACCACCCGCTGCCGGGCGTGCGCCGGGCGTTCGTGATCGCCGGCAGCGACCAGCGCGGCACCATCTACGGCGTCTACGACGTGTCCCGCCTGATCGGCGTCTCGCCCTGGCACTTCTGGGACGACGTGCCGGTCCCGCACACCGACGCGCTCTACGCCCTGCCCGGCCGGCACAGCCAGGGCACCCCGAAGGTCAAGTACCGCGGGTTCTTCATCAACGACGAGAACCCGGACACCGGCACCTGGGCGCCGGCCTTCTTCGGCCCGGGCAAGGCCCCCGGCTACCCGGGTGGGCTGAACGCGAACTACTACGCGAAGGTCTTCGAGACCATGCTCCGGCTCAAGGCCAACTACCTGTGGCCGGCCGTCTGGGGCAGGGCGTTCGCCGAGGACGACCCGGCCAACCACGCGACCGCGAGTTACTACGGGGTCGTCATGGGAACCTCCCACGAGGCGCCGATGATGCGCGGCATCGAGGAGTGGAACCGGCACCCGGCCGGCACCGGTGAATGGAGCTTCCGCCGCAACCCGGACGCGATCAAGGACTACTGGCGGGCCGGCATCGAGCGGATGCGCGATCAGGACATCGAGGGCGTGGTCACGCTCGGCATGCGCGGCAACGGCGACGTGAGCCTGCCCGACGGCGACGGCATCGACCTGATGGACTCGATCATCAGCAGCCAGCGCCAGATCCTCGCCGACGAGGGCATGCTCGGCGCTCCCCAGGTGCAGACCCTCTACAAGGAAGTGCAGCGCTACTGGGACTCCGGCTACCGGCCGCCGGACGACGTGACCGTGGTGTTCTGCGACGACAACTGGGGCAACATGCGCAAGCTGCCCGACGCGTCGCTCCCGGCCCGCGGCGGTGGCTACGGGATGTACTACCACTTCGACTACGTCGGCGACGGGCGCAACTACAAGTGGGCCGACACCGTGAACCTGGTCAACACGTGGGAGCAGCTCCACCGTGCGTACACCTCAGGGGTTGATCGCCTCTGGGTCGCGAACGTGGGCGATCTCAAGAACTCCGAGGAGCCCACCCAGTTCTTCCTGGACTACGCGTGGAATCCGGATGCGATCCCGCTCAGCGGCATCAAGACCTGGGAGCGTGGTTACGCGGCGCAGAGCTTCGGCCCGGCGCTCGCCGCCGAGATCGGAGAGATCCTTTCCCGGTACGGCGTTCTGCAGTCCCGCCGCAAGCCGGAGCTGCTCAACCGCCGGATCACCGTGGACCCGGCCAAGGATGTGCGAACCGACCCGACCGCGATCGTCTACGACGACCAGGGCAACCCGTTCAGCCTCACCGATTACGCCGAGATGGACCGGGTCGTCGCGGAGTGGCGGGCGCTTGCGAACCGCGCTTCACTTGTGCGCGGCCGGGTGCCGGAGGCCTGGCAGGACGCGTACTTCCAGCTCGTCTACTACCAGGTGAAGGCGACCGCGAACCTGTACGAGCTGCGCCGGGCCGAGTTCACCAACATCCTCTACGCCGCGCAGGGCCGGGCCGCGACCAACGCCCTGGCCGACGAGGCGGAGGCCCGGTTCGCCGAGGACCAGGCGCTCAACGCGTACTACAACACGCGCCTGGCCGACGGGAAGTGGAAGGACTGGCAGCTGCAGCCCAAGATCGGGTACGGGAACGTGGCACGGTACGGCCCGAACGCCCCCTGGCAGCAGCCGGAGCTGAACAATGTGGCGCTGCCGGACGAGATCTACCCCTACCTGAAGCGGATCGACGTGCCCGCGGGCGCGGCGCTCGGGGTCGCGCTCGACGGCGGGGATGCCGCCACGCTGCCCGAGCTCAGCCCGTGGCAGGCGCAGGCCCGGCAGTACATCGACGTCTACAACCGGGGGACGACGCCGTTCGCCTACCGGATCACCGCCGGGCAGCCGTGGGTCCACGTCAGCCGGGCCTCCGGCACGGTGTCCCAGCAGGTCCGGGCGTACGTCTCCGTCGACTGGAAGCGGGCGCCGGCCGGGCTCACGTCCGTACCGCTGACGGTCGAAGGCGCGGGAAGCACGGCCGTGGTCCGCGCGCCGATCCGCAACCCCGGGCTCACACCGCGGGGGTTCGCCGAGGCCAACGGGTACGTGTCCGTCCCGGCCACCGGATTCGACAAGAAGTCCGGCAGCTGGCAGGTGCTGCCCGGGATCGGCAAGACCGGCGACGGGATCATGCCGGTCAGCGACGCGCCCGGGCTGGACTACAAGGTCACGCTCACCACTACCGGGCCGGTCCGGATCTCCGCGCTGCTGGCGCCCCGCAACGGGTCGCTGCGGTACACGATCGCGGTCGACGGCGCCGCGCCGCAGGTGATCGACGCGGTCGCGGCGACCGGGGCGAACGACACCACGATGAACCGGCAGTGGGCGCGCAACACCTCGGACAACGTCAACGTCACCACGACCACGCACGAGATCGGCACGGCCGGGACGCACACCATCTCGTTCCGGGCGCTCGACTCGGCGGTGATCCTGCAGCGGTTGATCGTGGACACCGGCGGGGTCCGGTACAGCTATCTCGGCCCGCCGACCAGCCGGAGGTTCTGATCATGAAACGGCGCGATCTTCTGGCCGGCTCCGCCG
>KL571243.1:23211-25673 GCA_000715855.1 Actinoplanes liguriensis | reverse complement strand
TCACCGAGCCGGGCAACCTGCCCCCGGCGCCGTTCACCGGGCCGGACTCGGTGCTGGTGGACACCACGCTGCGGCAGACCCTGCACACCTCGATCGGCGGGAAGCGAATCCGGGTTCGATTCTCGAACGCGTTCGGGACCACCGATCTGCCGATCACCTCGGCGGCGGTCGCCCTGCCGGTCGGTGGGCTGGCCGGGACCTCCGGCATCGTGGCCGGCACCTCGCGGGCGCTGACCTTCGGCGGCGAGTCGTCGGTCGTGGTGCCGGCCGGGGCGCAGGTCGTCTCGGACCCGGTGGCGATCACCGTGGCGGCGCGGTCGAACCTGACCGTCTCCACCTACCTCGCCGACGGCCAGGCCGGGGTGAACCTGACCGGGCATCCGGGCTCCCGCACCACGTCATGGCTGGTCAACGGCGACCAGGCGGAGAAGCCCGAGCTGGCCGGCGCGACGCCGGTCGACCACTGGTACCTGATCAGCGGGATCGAGGTGACCGCCTCGTCCGCCGCCGGAGTGGTGATCATCGGCGATTCGCTGACCGACGGCCGCGGATCCACGACCAACGGCAACAACCGGTGGCCCGATCAACTGGCGGCGCGGCTGCGCGACCCACGGCTGGCCGTGCTCAACCAGGCGGCCGGTGGCAACCGGGTGCTGCACGACGGGCTCGGGCCGAACGTTCTCGCCCGCTTCGACCGGGACGTGCTCGGCGTCAGCGGGGCGGCGTGGGTGCTGATCTTCGAGGGCGTCAACGACATCGGCACCGCCGAGGCGACCGAGGCCGGGCAACGGTCCGTGATCACGGCGCTGACCGGGGCGTACCGGCAGATCGTGGCCCGCGCGCACGCCCAGGACCTGCGGGTCTACGGGGCGACGATCACGCCGTTCGGCGGCAACACCGGGTACGACGATCCGGGTGGCCTGCGCGAACGGGCCCGGGTGACGGTCAACGGGGTGATCCGGGGCGGGGTCTTCGACTCGTACGTGGACTTCGCCGCGGCGGTCGCGGACCCCGCGGCGCCGTCCCGGCTGGACCCGGCGTTCGACGTCGGTGACCATCTGCACCTGAACCCGGCGGGCTATGCGGCGCTGGCCGCGGCGGTTCCACGCCGGCTCTTCTGACGCCGCCGCCCCAGGGGTACGGCCGATGGCCGTACCCCTTCGGGAATTGAGCCGGCGTCAGGGGATGCCGATCTTCTCGGTGAGCGTGGTGAAGATCGAGGAGATCTGGTTGCCGAACCCGGTGACCGCGATGATGCAGATGCCGGCGATCAGCGCCGCCAGCAGTGAGTACTCGACGGCGGTGGCGCCCCGGTCGTCGCCGGGAAGGTATCGAGCGCGGAGGTATGCCGCGATCATCGTGAGCTTGTCCATGGCGCTTCCTTGCGAGGGGGTCGCCGCCGCGGCGGCTGAATCGGGGTTCGTCGCGGCCCGGTGACCGGACCGCCGGGCCGCGGGCGTCAGGTGACGACGAGCTTGTCGGTCAGGGTGGTGAAGATCGTCGCTACCTGCTGGCCGAACGCGCTGACCGCGACGATGCAGACCCCGGCGATGAGCGCCGCCAGCAGCGAGTACTCGACCGCGGTCGCGCCCTCGTCGTCCCGGAGCGCCGAGCGGAAGCGAGTGCGCGCATAGGCAACGATCATGCTGAGCTTGTCCATGGCACGTCTCCCTGTCAGCGGCGTCGATCGGTGGCACCTATGTCTTCGTCCGACAGTTCGCCACCTGAAGCCGTCGGAGGTTGCGGAACGGGTGTGCAGCGTTGCGGATCCGGGCGCCGGAGGCGGAGGCCCGGACCGGGCGGGTTGCGGAACGGGTGCGCCGCAACGGAAGACCTGTGGCCCGAACGCTCAGAGCCGGATCGGAGCCGCCGATCAGTGCGGCCATGCCTGGGGTATCAGCGGGAGTCGCGGGTTCGCGGCGCTGGAGACTACGGGCCGTCGCGGTGAACGCGGGGGCGCCGGCGCTCCTCGTCGCCGTCTACGCGAGCGTCACCTGCGAGGACCGGAACCGCCCGGCGATGCTGGCCGCGGCGGGTGCGATGGTGCTGGCCGGGGCACTGCTCTGGGCACTGGCCGGGCGACTGGCCGCCGGCTCGCGCGGCTGGTTCGCGGCATCGCTGGCCGGGGCCCTGGTCACCATCGCCGGCGCGACCGTGCTCGGGTTGCTGGACGGCGGGGTGGCGGGTCCGCTCGGGACGATGGTGCCCGGGTCGGTGGTGATTCTCGCGACCGTCGTGCCGTCGCGGATGTTCCTCCCACTGGCCGCCGGCAGCGCTCTCGCGTACGCCGTGGTGGTTCTCGGCGGTGACCCGGCGCCGGCCGGATACGTGCTGGTCCACGTGCTGGCGTTCGGTGGCTCGGCGGTGCTCTGCCGACGGCACACCGCGGTCCTGACCGGGCTGCGGCAGCGCCTCGCGGACCGTTCGCGCACCGATCCGCTGACCTGTCTCTTATACACATC
>KL571243.1:18852-22981 GCA_000715855.1 Actinoplanes liguriensis | reverse complement strand
GCCGCCGAGCTCGCGGACGCCGAGCGGACCGGGCACCAGGTGACCCTGGTGCTGCTCGACCTGGACCACTTCAAGGTGGTCAACGATCGCGACGGGCACCGGGCCGGGGACGACCTGCTCGTCTGGGCCGGGTGGGAGCTGCGTCAGGTTCCGGGCGCGGCGGGACGGACCGGCGGCGACGAGTTCGCGCTGATCGTCCGGGACGCCGCGGAGGCCGACGGCATCCGGGAACGGCTGGGGGCCTTCGCGCCGTGCAGTCTCGGGGTCGCGACGTTTCCCGAGGACGCCGTGGACGCTGCCGGGCTGGCCGCGGCCGCGGACCGGCGGTTGTATGCGGACAAGGCGGCCCGGGAACGGCACGCCCCGTCCGCGGAGGCGGTCGCGGCGGCCCGGGCCCAGCTCGAGGTCCGGGCGGCGGATCCGGGCGGGTCGCTTCGGCCCGGATCGGAAGTGACGGAGGGCTCGGACCGGAAACGGCATGCGATCGCCGACCCGGGCTGGATGGCGATGGCACAGACCTCGGTCGCGGCCGTCTACGTCCTGCTCTTCACCGCCGGCCACGCCCACCGCCCGGGCATGATCGCCCTCTGCGCCTGGGGCTTCCTGACCGGGCTGGCCGTGGTCACCGGCGCCGGCCGGATCAGCCGTTCGCGCCGGGCCCGCCCGCTGATGCTGCTCTTCGCGGTCAGCTCGTTCCTGAGCTGCGCCGCGATCGCCGCACTGGACGGCGGGGTCTCCGGGACGCTCGGGATCGGCATGTTACTGGGCATTCCGCTGCTGATGCTCGGCATGCGTCCCGCGGTCGCCGTGCCGGTCTCGGTCGTTGCCGGAGCCCTCTACGTGCTCCTCGCGATCCTCGTCGGAGGAGCCGATTTCTGGTACGTCGTCCTCCAGCTGACCGGCACCGCCGCCGCGGCCGCCGCCACCGCGATGCTCGGCCGCACCGCCGCCCGCCAGCGTCGCCGTCTGATCGAGCTGTCCCGGGTGGACGTGCTCACCGGCCTGCTGAACCGGCGCGGCTTCGCCGAGCGATTCGCCGCCGCGCCCGCGCACGCCCTGCTGATCTTCGACCTGGACGGGTTCAAACAGCTCAACGACTCGCAGGGGCACGCCGCCGGCGACGAGCTGCTGCGCTGGGTGGCGTCCGGTCTGCGAACCGCGGTTCACGTCCGGGACGTGGTCGCGCGGCTCGGCGGCGATGAGTTCGTGGTGCTGCTGCGCGAGGCCGGTTCCGCGACGACGGTCGCCGAGCGGTTGCGGACGAGACTCGCGGAGCGGACCCCGGCCAGCGCCGGCGTGGCGGTGGTGGGCCTGGACGGCACGGACTTCGACAGCCTGTACGCCGTCGCGGACGCCCGCCTCTACGACGACAAGGCCGCCCGCGGCCGGGCCAGGAACGCCGCCACCAGCGCGATCACGCAGAGCACGGACAGGCTGAGGAACCCGGCGCGGAACGAGCCGGTGGCGTCCTTCACCGCGCCGAGCGCGTAGACGAACGCGAAGCTGCCCAGGTTCGCGCAGAAGTTGCCGAAGCCGCTGAGCAGCCCGGCCCGCTGCGACCCGAGCACCGCGATCGGCAGCGCGAACAGCGGTCCGAAGTAGACCTGCACGACCACCGAGATCATCGCGACCACCACCAGCACGGCCGGCATCCCGGGCACGTAGGTGAGCAGCGCCAGCCCCGCGGCGAGGGTGGCGAGTGAACCGCCGATCACCAGCAGGGGGCGCCCGATCCGGTCCGAGACGTAGCCGCCGAGGAAGTTCGCCGGAGCGGTCAGCGCGGCCCCGAGCGCGGCGACCAGGCCGGCCGCGGTCAGCGACTGGCCCCGATCCACGACCAGCCAGGTGGGCAGCCAGAACGTGAACCCCTGGGCGACCGCGAGCCGGGCGAACTGGATCACCCCGGTCAGCCAGACGATCCGATGCCGGAGCAGACCGGACAGGTCGGCGAGCCGGACCGGGTTCTCGGACGGTGGTTTCGGAACGGCCGGTCCGGCGACGCGGCGGTAGAGCAGCAGCGTGCCCAGGCCGGCGGCGGCGAACAGCCCGAACAGCAGGCGCCAGCCGAGGTGCCCGACCAGCAGCGGGCCGGTCGAGCTGAGCAGGATGTTGGAGGAGAAGCCGCCGGCGACGTACAGCCCCATCGCGGTCGCGCGCCGGTCGCTCGGGAACTCCGCGCTGATCAACATCAGCCCGGGCGCGAACACCAGCGCACGGAAGAAACCCGAGAAAGCCTGGTTCACGAGCAACATCTGGTACGACGTGAGCACCGCGAACAGGGCGGCAAGCAGGTTCGTTCCGAGCAGCCCGGTCAGGAACAACGTTCGCGGGGAGAACCGGTCGGCCAGGAATCCCGACGGCACCTGCATCAACGCGTACACCAGATTGCTGGTGGCCGCGAGCGTGCCCGCCTGCGCGAAGGTCAGCCCGAGATCGGTCCGGATCAACGGCAGGAACAGCGCGATCCCGCCGAAGATCAGTGCCTGGGTGCTCTGGCAGACGACGAGGAGGGTGATGATCGCGCGGCGCACCGAGCGATGATCGCACGGGCTCAGTGAACGGGCATTCGCGCCGAAGAGAGTGGTGTCGACTAGCTTCCGCCGCCGCCGAGGGGGCACCGGTGCGCCTGCCACGTCTCACCATCAAGCTGCGCCTGATCATCTGTGTGGTGTTGCTGACCGGATTGTCGTTGTCGCTGGTCGCGTTCTACATCACGCATCACAACCTCACCGAGGCGCGCCGCACCGGCCTGGCCTATGCGCAGGAGGTCGCCTCGCGGAACGCCGCCGACGTGCAGGAACGGCTGATCGCCGGGATCCGTACCTCGCGGGACATGGCCCGGGCGCTGCCCGCGGTTGTCGCCGCCGGTGGTGGACGGACCATCGCAAACGCCGAGCTGCGGTCGGTTCTCGAAGGACACGACGACTACCTGGCGGTCTGGACGGCGTGGGAGCCGAACGCGTTCGACGGCAGCGACCGGCGCTATCGCAACGCGAGCGCGACCGAGGACGCGACCGGGCGGTTCGTGCCCTACTGGTTCCGGGACGGCACCACGATCACGTCGAGCCCGCTGACCGACTACGACACGGAGGGGGCCGGCGACTACTACCTGATCGCGCGCAACAGCGGCAAGGAGAAGGTCGTCGAGCCGTACCACTATCAGGTCGGCGGCAAGGACGTGCTGATGACGTCGATGGTCGTGCCGGTTCTCCGCGGCGGCACGGCGGTCGGGGTGGCCGGGATCGACATGCAACTCGACGGCCTGGCCCCGATCGTCGACGCGATCAAGCCGTTCGGCACCGGGTCGGCGATGCTGGTCAGCACCGGCGGCCTGCTGGTCGCCGGCGGGGACAGCGCGCAGGCCGGCAAGGCCGCCGACTCCGGTGTCGCCGAGCTGGCCGCGAAGGCGGCCTCCTCCGGGGCGGCCGCGCAGCGGGTGCTCTCCGGTGACGACGAGCGGGTGCAGATCGCCGCGCCGGTCACCCTCGGCACGACCGACACCTGGTCGCTGATCGTCACCGTGCCGACCGCGACGATCCTGGCCGACGCCGTCTCCGCCCAGCACACCAGCATGTGGATCACGCTGGCCGCGGTCCTGGTCGCCGCGGTGATCGCGCTGCTGCTGGCGCGTTCGCTGGTCCGGCCGATCGATCGGCTGCGCGACCGGATGGCCCAGATCGCGGACGGCGAGGGCGATCTGACCCAGCGGGCCGAGGTGGAACGGGACGACGAGGCTGGGGAGCTGGCGCAGGCGTTCAACAGATTCGTCGACAAGGTGGCCGGCACGGTGCGTGGCATCGCCGGGTCGGCCGACCAGGTCCGGGCCGCCGCCGAGCGGCTCAACCAGACCACGATCCAGCTCGGGGCGGACGCTGCGCAGGTCTCCGGCAAGTCCGGCACCGCCTCGGAGGCCACCCAGACCGTCAACCACGGGGTGCAGTCGGTGGCGGCCGGCGCCGAGGAGATGAACGCCGCGATCGGCGAGATCGCGAGCAGCGCCGCGCAGGCCGCCCAGGTCGCCAACGATGCCCGGACCGTCGCGGAGAGTACCAACAGCCAGGTGGCCGAGCTCGGTGTGGCGACCGAGGAGATCGGCGACGTGGTCCGGCTGATCACGCAGATCGCCGAG
>KL571243.1:14649-18614 GCA_000715855.1 Actinoplanes liguriensis | reverse complement strand
GCCCGGGCCGGGGAGCTCGGCAAGGGCTTCGCGGTCGTCGCCGGTGAGGTGAAGGAACTGGCCCAGCAGACCGCCCAGGCCACCGAGCAGATCACCGACCGGATCACCGCGATCCAGGCGATCAGCGGCTCGGCGGCGTCGTCGATCGCCGAGATCGGCCAGGTCATCGCGACGATCGGGGACTACACCACGCAGATCGCGGCGGCGGTCGAGGAGCAGACCGCGACCACGCAGGAGATGAGCCGGGGCGTCTCGGACGCGGCCGGCAGCACCGAACGGGTGTCCGAGGCGATCTCGGAGGTGGCCGACGTGGCCGAGAAGGCGTCGGCGAACGCGCGGGACGCCCAGTCGGCGGTGGCCGATCTGCAGCGGCTGGCCGGGGACATGACGGCGCTGGTCAATACGTTCCGTTACTGAGGTCCGGGGGAACGTTTACGTTAACATTGCCGCATCTCGATGCGCTACGCCTGCCTGACCGGCCATTCGCCATCTTCACGGCTTGGTGCGCGGCATGGCCTCGATGTGTCAGTGACGTTACGAATGTGTCATGCGAGCACGAATCCCCACCGCGCTGTGCGCGGTCCTGCTGGCGACGTCCTTTGCCGTCCCCGCCACCCCCGCGGTTGCCGCCACCACCGACTTCCGAGGCGTCAACTGGGCCGATCAACGGGACAACTTCGTCGACGACACCCTCGTTCTGGGCGGGCTGAGCACCAGCGACAGCTACGCCACCACACAGGCCAAGGCGAACGCGATCCTGACCGGCTTCGTGAACAACCTCGGCGCCAACACGGTGCGAATGCCGGTCAACTACGCGACCGTCTCCGGGTCGTACTGGGCCTCCTACACCGGCGCGATCGACATGGCCACGTCCAAGGGCCTGAAAGTGATCCTGAGTTACTGGGAGGGGGCGAGCTCCCGGAACGGCCTGGTGGACAACACCACCCAGTACTGGTCGCTGTGGCAGACCATCGTCAACAAGTACTCGTCCAACGCGAACGTCTATTTCGAACCCTTCAACGAGCCGTACGGGTACAGCGACGCCGACTGGAAGAACCTCGCCGCCCAGTGGCTCACCAACTACTCCGGCGTCCCCAAGGGCCGGGTGATCATCAGTGGGGCCGGCTACAACCAGCGGCTCACCACGGTCGCCACCGACACGCGCTTCGACGGCACCCTCATCTCACGGCACATCTACCAGTTCTTCGACTCCGCACGGCACACCGAGGACTCGTGGCGGGAATCTCTGCGGACCAGCGTGGGCTCGTACGCGAATCGGGTTCTGATCACTGAATTCGGGGCGACGATGACCGACGGGCGCAACTACGACGTGCCCTCGACGACGAACGACTTCGTGGCGTTCATCCGCGGCGTGGCGGCCGAGGCGCGGGCCGAAGGGCTGGGCACGGTCTACTGGCCCGGCGTGCGGATCGCCGACCCGTACCGGCTGCAGGAGATCAACGGCAGTGGCACCGCGCTGACCCTGACCACCACCAACAACTCCGGCCGGGACCAGCTGCGCTACTCCTGGGGGCTCGACGTCACCGGGAACACGCTGCTCACCCACTATCGCGTGACGAACCGGAACAGCGGCAAGGCGATGGACGTGGTCGGCTCGTCGATCGCCGAGAGCGCCGAGGTCAAGCAGTACACCTGGAACGGCGGCGCGAACCAGAAGTGGTCCTTCGAGGACCTGGGCAACGGGTACGTGCGGGTCGTCAACCAGTACAGCGGCAAATGCCTGAACGTGGCGTCCGCGTCGACCGCGGACGGGGCCAACGTCATCCAGTACACCTGCGGCAGCGGGACGAACGAGCAGTGGTCGTGGGTCGCGTCCGGCAGCTACTGGACGCTCGTCGCGCGGCACAGCGGCAAGTGCCTCGACGTGGTCGGGTCCGGGACCGCGGACGGCGTCGACATCAGCCAGTACACCTGCAACGGCGGCACCAACCAGCAGTGGTCGAGGAGCGCGGCATGAAGCGGCTGCTCGCGGTCATGTTAACGGTGGTTCTGATCGTGATCGGCGGTTCACCGGCGCTGGCGGCCTCGGTGACGATCACGAACGGGACGCAGTTCGGCGGCGTGCACGCGCACGGCGGCGGAGTGCTCAAGGTCGGGTCGTACTACTACTGGTTCGGCGAGAACCGGAACGCCGACGACACCTTCTACGCCGTCAGCGTCTACCGCTCGACCGACCTGCAGAACTGGGAGTTCCGCAACAATGTGCTGACCCGCACGTCCGCGTCCGAGCTGGCGTCCGCCAAGATCGAGCGGCCCAAGGTGGTCTACAACGCGTCCACCGGCAAGTACGTGATGTGGATGCACAAGGAGAACGGGTCGGACTACGCCGAGGCGCGGGCGGCGGTGGCGGTCTCCGACACCGTGGACGGGAACTACACGTACCAGGGAAGCTTCCGGCCTTTCGGCAGTTACATGTCGCGAGACATCACCCTCTATCAGGAGGGCACGGCCGCATACATGATCTCCGCGGCTGACGAGAACCGGGACCTGATGATCTACCGGCTCACCGCGGACTACCTGAACGTGGAGTCGGTGGTCGGCAACTTCTGGAACGACGCGTCCCGCGAGGCGCCGGCCCTGTTCAAACGCGGGAGCACGTACTTCATGCTCACCTCCGGGACCTCCGGCTGGAACCCGAACCAGTCGAAGTACGCCACCGCGTCGAGCATCTCCGGGCCGTGGACCGGCTGGACCAACGTGGGCGACGCGACGACGTACAACTCGCAGCCGGCGTACGTTCTGCAACTGGGCAGCAGCTATCTCTACATGGGCGACCGCTGGGCCGGCGCCTGGGGCGGAACGGTCAACAGCTCCGAGTACGTCTGGCTGCCGATCACGTTCCCGTCGAGCACGTCGATGTCACTGACCTGGTCGCCGACGATCACCGTGGACGCCGCGGCCGGGACGATCAGCGGCAGCGCCGTCCCGTACTACCGGGTGACGAACCGCAGCTCGTCGAAGGTGATGGACGTCTGGAACTCGTCGACGGCCGACAACGCCGAGGTCAAGACGTACGCGGCGAACAGCGGCACGAACCAGCAGTGGGACTTCCGGTCCACCGGTGGCGGCTACGTCCACGTCATCAACCGCAACAGCGGCAAGTGCCTGGACGTGGCGTCCGCCTCCACGGCGGACGGGGCCAACATCATCCAGTACACGTGCGGCAGCGGCTCGAACCAGCAGTGGCAGTGGGTCGCGAACGGCAGCTACTACCAGGTGAAGGCCCGGCACTCCAGCAAGTGCCTGGCCCTGACGGCGGATGCGGTCGATCTCCAGCAGGTCACCTGCTCGTCGTCGGCCACCGACCAGCAGTGGTCCCGCGCCACCGCGTGAATCGCCGTTCGTTTCTCGAATCCGCATTCACTTGGCGATGACCCTCCCGGCTCGCGGTCGCCGCACAAGGCGACCGCGGGCCGGGGCTCGACGGCGGGTGTTCGCTTCGTGGACCTGAGGCGGGCCCGGCGGTGACCGTGCCGACGGGCCCGTAGGCTCGGTGAACGTGGATCTTGAACAGGCCGGGCTGCTGGTGCTGGGCGGCGTCGGCTCCGGGCTCACCGGGTCGATCGCCGGGCTCGCGTCGCTCGTCAGCTACCCGGTGCTGCTCGCGGCCGGGATCCCACCGGTCGCCGCCAGCATGACCAACACCGTCGCGCTGCTCGCCGCGCCCGCCGGAACCGCGGCCGGAGCGCGGCACGAACTGCGCGGCCAGGGCCCGCGGATCGTACGGGCGAGCGTGACCTGCGCGGCCGGCGGCATCACCGGCGGAGTGCTGCTGAAGAGCACCCCGTCCTCGGCGTTCGAGCTGATCGTGCCGTTCCTGATCATCCTCGGGGCGCTCGCGCTGCTGTTCCGTGAAGGGCTACGCGACTGGTACACCCGGCCGGGATGGCGGCCGCCGCTCGGCCTCGCCACGTTCCTGATCGGCATCTACGGCGGATACTTCG
>KL571243.1:3703-14414 GCA_000715855.1 Actinoplanes liguriensis | reverse complement strand
ACTCGCGGCCATGGCGGTCGCCGCGGTCGAGCCGTTCGCGGTCACCAACGCGGTCAAGACGGTCGTGCTGGGCGCCGCGAACCTGGCCGCCGCGATCCTCTACGCGCTGACCGGCCCGGTCCACTGGCTCGCCGCGGCCCTGCTCGCCGCCGGCTGCCTGCTCGGCGCCTGGATCGGCCCGGCCGTGGTCCGCCGCAGCCCGGAACGCCCCCTGCGGATCGCGATCGCTGTCGCAGCGTTCGGCCTCGCGATCTACCTCTGGTGGCAGGCTGCCTGACTCGCGCCCGCTAGGAGCGGCCTGACCCGCGCCGCTGCAACTTCGGTTGTCCTGCGTCGCCCGCTACCACACCGGCCGCCTTCGTGGTTCGTTGTCCACACTCGGCGGTTGTCCACAGGGCTCCGGCGATCTTGCGGCCTTTCCCGGGATAATGGGCGGTGGCGGTCAGCCCCCTGAGGGGCGGTTTCAAGGGGTGGTTGCAACACAGTCCGTTTTAAGGAGTTTAGCCAGGCGTTCGGCGGGGGTGTCCCAGCCGAGGGTCATGCGTGGTCGGCCGTTGAGTTCGGCGGCGACGTAGGCGAGGTGTTCTGGTGTGTGCTGGGCCAGGTCGGTGCCTTTCGGGAAGTACTGGCGCAGGAGCCCGTTGGTGTTCTCGTTCGAGCCGCGTTGCCAGGGCGAGTGCGGATCGCAGAAGTAGACCGGCATGTCGGTGGCCATGCTGAACTCGTGATGCAGGGCCATTTCCGCGCCCTGGTCCCAGGTCAGTGACTGTTTCAGATGCTGGGGCAGGGTTGTGGCGGTGGCGATGAGAGCGTCGCGGACGTGTTCGGCGGAGCGGTCTTTGCCCAGGCGGACTAGCAGGACGTAGCGGGTGGTGCGTTCGACGAGGGTGCCGATCGCGGATCGGCCGCGTTCGCCGATGATCAGGTCGCCTTCCCAGTGTCCGGGCAGGGCTCGGTCCTCGGCCTCGGCGGGCCGGTCACTGATCATGACCATCGGTGAGACGAAGCGCTGCCGGCGCTCACCGGGTTGCCGATGTGGTTTGCGTACGGTCCGGCCGGTCCGTAACGCGGTCGTGAGCTCGCGGCGTAGCTCGCCGCGGCCTTGGACGTAGATCCCCTGGTAGATCGTCTCGTGCGACACCTGCCACTCACTCTGCTCGGGGTGATCGCGGCGCAGCCGGTTGCTGATCTGCTGCGGGCTGTGTTTGCTGTCCAGCATCGCCTGCACGACCGCGTGCAGGCGCGGGCCGGCGGCCAGTTTCGACGGTTTCGGGCGTGGCCGGCGTTGTTCGGCGTGCTGCTGCGCGGCGTAAGGGTGGTAGTCGCCGCTGCCGGGGTCCTGGTTACGGCGCAGCTCACGACTGATCGTGGACGGTGACCGGCCCAGTGCGGCCGCGATCGCAGCCTGACTGGCACCGGCCCGGACCAGATCAGCGATCCGGATCCGCTCGTCCTGCGACAGAAACCGATCCGACCTGGCAGCCGCCCGCGCCGCAGCGGCCGCCTGTTCCTGCTCACGCCGCAGACGCTGACGCTCCCGAGCCCGGCCCTGTTTGGCCCGCTTGAACCCCGGATGCCGCCACTCATAACCAGTCTTGCGATTCACGCCGGTCAGACGGCACGCCTCATTGGTCCCCACACCCGCAGCCACAAGATCCAAGAATGCCTGCCGCCGACCCGTCCCAGCCGATCCGGCACCCTCACCATCCACACGACCCGCCACCCACACACCCCAAGATCAACCAGGTGTTGCGACGACCGCTTGAAACGAAGAGGTGGGCGGGGCTCCGCGCAGATGCGCGAGGGCTTCGCGCGGGCTAGCCGGGATCTCGCGCGGGCCAGCGGGGGCCTCGCGCGGGCCAGCGGGGACCTCGCGCGGGCCAGCGGGGACCTCGCGGGCCAGCGGGGACCTCGTGTGGGCCAGCGGGGGCCTCGCGCGGGTCAGCCGGGGCCTCGCGCGGGTCAGCGGGGCCTCGCGCGGGCAGGTCAGCACGGCTCTTTGCGGGTTCCGCGCGGGTCTGGGGAGCTCTGTGCGGCTCACTGAGACTGTGCGCGGCTGTGGTCAGACCGGGTCGAGGCCGAAGACCTCGGTGAGCCCGGTTACCTCGATCGCCTGGCGGACCGGCGGGGAGGGCCGGGTCAGCACCATGGTGAGCCCTTCGGCGGCCGCGCTGTTGCGGACGCCGACGAGCGCGCCCATGGCGTACGAGTCGATGAAGGTCACCTCGGCCAGGTCGAGCGAGAGCTGACGGCATGGTGAGCCGGCGACCGCTTTCTCCAGGTTGTCGCGTAACTCGTCGGCGACGTCCACGTCCAGCTCGGGGGCGAGCAGTGTCGCCTCCAGCGTGCTGCCGTCGGCGCTGGTCCGGTACGTGACGATGGCATCAGTGGTCATGCCGGTTTACGCTACCCACCGGGCGCCACCCATATACATGATCATCGCCTGACGGAAAGTGATCATTGTGGTGCCGGGGCGGCCGTCGAGGCGCGCAGGCGCAGGGACGGGCTGATCACCATGCGGTGGGCCGGCCGTTCCGGGTCGGCGAGCCGGTCGGCGACCAGCCGCACCGCCGCCCTTCCGATGGACCGGCGCGGCGGCCGGACCGCGGTCAGCGCCGGGCTGAACAGTCCGGCCACCTCGTCGTCGTAGGCGACCACCGACAGCTGCCCGGGCACCGCGATCCGCCGTTCCTCGCACCGCTGCACCAGCGCGATCGCCTCCGCGTCGGCGTGCACGAGCAGCGCGGTCGTCCCGGTGTCCCGGCACCGGTCGAGGACCGCGTCGAGGGCGGCCACGCAGTCCGGGCTCTTCGCGTCCGGCACCTGCTCGTCGACCGTGGCCCGGACGTCCAGCCCGAGCTCGGTGACCGCTTCCAGCCAGCCCCGATGCACGTGCGGACGGGTCGGACTGGGGGTGGCGAGCACCACGCCGACCCGGCGATGACCGAGTTCGACCAGATGGCGTACGGCCATGGCGGCCCCCAGCGCATGGTCGGTGACCACCGATTCCAGGGCGACGTGGAACGGCCCGGTCGCCGCGGTGCGTTCCAGGAGCACGACCGGAAGACCGGTGCCGGCCAGCCAGTCGATGGTGCGGCCCGCGGTCGGCACGTCCATCCGCGGCGCGACGATCAACGCGTCCACGCCCTGGTCGACGAGCCGCACCAGTTGCGGGCGATCATCTTCGGTCTCGTAGGACGAGCCGCGGAGCACGATCCGCATCTCCAGCTCGCGTGCCGTCTCCTCCGCGCCACGCGCGACCGCGGGGTAGTAGTAGTCCAGCGAGGGCACGAGCATGCCCAGCGAGGTGATCTCGGGCTCGTCGTCGAGAGGGGCGGCGCCGGGCAGCGTCACCCCGCCGTGCACCCGCCGGACCAGGCCTTCCGCCGCGAGCTGGGCGATGTCGCGGCGGATCGTCACGGCCGCCGCGCCGAGCGTCTCGGTCAGGTCGGAGATCCGCAACACGCCGTCGCGCTGGAGCGCCTGAAGCAGCCGGGCCCGCCGGGTCTCCGGCAGCGGGCCTCGTTTGTCCGATGTGTTCACCGGTGGTGCTCCTTCACGGTCAGGTCGAGGGTACCGATCGAGCCGAGCCCGCTCACGTCGATCTCCAGCCGGGTCAGATGATCGCCCCATACCTCGCTGAGCAGGGGGTCGTCGAGCTCGCGGACGGTCGTCGCGCACGGTACCGGCGGGCTCCAGCTCAGCCGCAGCATGCCCGCGCCGTCGAGGGCGGTCACCACGGCGTGCCCGGCGCCGACGCGTACCCGGCCGGCGACGACCAGGTGGATCCGGGTCGGCGTGTGCCCGGCCGGAGCCAGCTCCCACTGATCGCGAACGGTCACCGTGCGACCGGCGCGATCGAGGCGCGCGGTCCGCCGCCACCGCCGGATCTCGGCCGCCGCATAGGCATTTTCAAGATCAAGACCGATGCGCGCGTACGTCGTACCGCTGCTCGTCACCACGCCGGACGCCCCGTACTCGGGGCCGGTCGACTGCTCGTGTCCGCGGATCTCCGGAACGTTGTGCCAGGTGCTGCGCATCGGCCACAGTTCGTAGCGCCGTGGCCCGAACGTCTGCGCGGTGTACGTCGGCCGTCCCGGGTCCACCAGCACCGGCACCCCGTTCAGCGCCACCACGAAACTGCCGACGTCGTTGTGGTTGTGGTTCTCCCCGTTGTGCCCGCCCTTGACCGCGAGGGTCAGCCCCGCCGAGCTCCCGGCCGCCGTCCGCGCGACGAACACCTGGGTCGACGGCAACCACACGTCCGCCGGCAGCCATGACTCGGACGTGACGCCGGCCGCCGTGATCCAGCCGGGATCGGTCAGCGCACGCACCAGCCGCCCCAGCCCGTCGTTCTCGTAAGCCACCGGAGAATCCGCCGCCGGGGAACCCGCGCCCGGCGAGCCGGCCCTCCGGTGCGCGGCCGCGTGGGCGAGCGCCGCCTCGTCACCGGCCCGCCGGGCCTCCCGGTGCAGGGCCGCCCACGGCTGCTCGCCGGAGGACCGGGCCGCGCAGTCGGCGAAGTTCACGTACCAGGGCCCGCCGAGGTGCATCCGGTGCGGGAACGCCACGGTCTCCCGGAGCACCCGGATCGGCGCGGCGCCGAGCACCCCGCCCGACGCGTACGCCAGCACGTCGAGCGCTTCGAGCAGCCGACCGGCCCCGTTCCACCAGTACGCGTACCCCTCGTCGATCGCGCCGTCCGCCGGCAGCGCGGCGACATACCGGTCGAGCCCTTCGATCACGAGGCGTGCCAGCGCCTCGCGCCGTTCGCCGTCGGGCACGAGTTGCAGCGCCGCGACCAGCACGTTGCCGTGGATCCACGGGTTCCAGTTGTGCACCCGGCCGTCGAGTCCGAGCCAGTGCCAGTCGCGCCGCCGCTCGAACGGGCGCAGCACCCGCCGTTCCACCTCGTGCCGGATCCGCGCGCGCAGCCCCGGCGTCCGCTCGTCGAGCCGAGCCCCGAGCAGGTGGTCGATCCAGGCCAGGTCCGCCGCCACCTCGCCGGCCCCGAGGTCGAGGAACGGATCGGTCACGGTCGGCACCACCGCGCCGTGCCGCTCGTACGTGTCGTCGTGCGCCGGCCAGCACCAGCTGCTCTGCTCGCACCAGAGCGTCACCCCGTCGGCCACCTCGTCCAGCCACCGCTCGTCCAGCGTGACCACCGCCAGCACCGCGGCCCGGGCGACCCGCCGGTGTCTGGCCCGGATGACCTGCTCGTACCCGTCGCGGTCGCCGTCCCGGAAGTACCGCGCGTAACCGCTGGCGAGCGGGGTCGGCCAGGGTGTCTTCAGGTCCTCGGCGGCCCGGGAGCGCAGCCCGTCCATCGTCGCCGTGTCGGGGGCGGCCCAGGTGGCACGATCGGTCGCGGGCGGCACCGGCAGGCACCGGCCGGGCGGCAGCAGCATCCCCGGGCCGACGGCCGGCCAGGCCTGCGCGAGGGGTCCGATGAAGGTCATATCCCCCGTCCACGGTGATCGATAGTGAGCAGATTAGATCACTTCACGGATCGGGAACACAGCCTCATCCGGCCACTCTGGCCCTGTCTCCGGCAAAAGGCCAGGTCGGCAAGTGCGATCGCTTCTGACTGCATCAGTTCGTTCAAGACATTGACATGCTCGATTGTGATCGTTTAACTTCCTCGAAACCGAGCCGTCCGATTGATTTCGGAGAGTGCCGAGTGTCTGAAGACCTGTTCGTCACCGACTGGAGCCGGGATGACTGGCTGCGCTTCGCCGACCGCCTGCTCGACGCCGCGGCCCGGCACGCGAGTCCCGGCCGCGCGAGGTTCGACCTGCCCGGCGCCGAGGGTGGTTACGGCCACGACGTGGACGGCCTGGAAGGGTTCGCGCGGACGTTCCTGACGGCCGGCTTCCGGATCGCCGGGGCGCGGGGCGAGGGTGTCGACGAGCTGATCGAGCGGTACGCGACCGGCCTGGCCACCGGCACCGATCCGGCCTCGCCCGAGCGCTGGGTCCGGCTCACCGAGCACGGCCAGGCCAAGGTCGAGGCGGCGAGCATCGCGCTGATCCTCGATATGACCCGCCCGTGGATCTGGGACCGGCTGGAGTCCGGGGTCCAGGAGCGAATCGTGGACTACTTGTCGCCGGCGGTCGGCGACGACACGTACCCGCAGATCAACTGGGTCTGGTTCCGGCTGGTCGTGCAGACGTTCCTGCGCTCGGTCGGCGGCCCCTGGTCGGCCGGCGAGATCGAGGCGGACCTGGCCGCGCACGACTCGTTCCGGCGCGCGGACGGCTGGCTCTCCGACGGGCCGAAACGGGCGTTCGACCACTACACCGGCTGGGCACTGCACCTCTACCCGATCCTCTGGGGCCGGATGCGCGGCGCCACCCCGGACAAGCGCTGGACCGACGACCTCGACCGGTACCTGCGGGACGCGGTCGCGCTGGTCGGCGGGGACGGGTCGCCGCTGCTGCAGGGGCGCAGCCTGATCTACCGGTTCGCGGCGGCCGCGCCGTTCTGGGCCGGGGCGCTCGCCGAGGTGCCGTCCGTCCCGCCCGGGCAGCTGCGGCACGCGGCCGACCGGATCGTGCGGCACTTCGCCGACCGCGGGGCGCCGGACGCGGACGGCCTGCTCAGCATGGGCTGGCACGGGCCGTGGCGGCGGCTGGCGCAGTCCTACTCGGGGCCCGGCTCGCCGTACTGGGCCAGCAAGGGACTGCTCGGGATCGCGCTGCCGGCCGGCCATCCGGTGTGGACCGCGCCGGCCGTGCCGCTCCCGGTCGAGCAGGGCGACGTGCTGCGCGTGGTGCGGGCGCCGGGCTGGGTGATCTCCGGGACCCGGGCCGACGGGGTCGTCCGGGTGATCAACCACGGCACCGATCACGGCTTCGAGGGGGAGGCGCGGGCGGATTCGCCGCTCTACGCGCGGATCGGTTACTCGACGGCGACCGCGCCGGTGCTCGACGACTCCGGCTGGAGCGCTCCGCTGGACCAGTCGGTGGTGCTCGTCGACGCGGACGGCAGGACGACTCATCGGACCGGGATGTGCACCCTCGACGTACGGGAAGAGGGGTCGGTGGGTCTTGCCGGCTCGGCCGGCCCGGTGCATTGGGTGACCGCTTCGCATCCCGGTCCGGACCACGGTGAGGGACGGGCGGCGACGCTGCGCGAGGCCGGAAGCATCACGGTCTTCTCGCTGGTGCGCGGGCCCTATGAGGTGCGCCTCGCTCGGGTGGACGCCGCCGACGCACGCGCGGTTCGCCTGCGGATCGGGGGCTGGCCGATCACCGAGGGGCCTCTGACCTCGTACATCAAGCAGATCTTGCCCTTAGGAAGTAAATCCGAATTCGCAATCCGGAACGACGCCGGCCCGCTCGGGAGCCCGACCCGGGTGCCGTTCGTCGACCTTCCGGTCCGGCCCGGGGCCTGGACCGCCACGCTCGTCGCTCTCGCCGCCGACCTGCCGGAGAGCCCGCACTGTGCCGTCGAGCTCGATGACGAGACGCGGGTGACCTGGCCGGACGGCGTGATCACGACGCACCGCCTCCACCTTTGAAGGAGTAGGGATGAAACGCTCGATAGCCGCCGTCCTCGGCGCCGTCACGGCGCTCTCGCTCACGCTGACCGGTTGCGGTTCCGGCGATGACGACGCGGGAGGCGCCGGGGACAAGACGCTCACGCTCGCGGGCTGGAGCCTGGCCACCACGCCGGAGTTCAAGGTGCTCGCCGACGGGTTCCACGCCGCGAACCCGGATTACACGGTCGAGCTCAAGGAGTACGACCCGAAGAACTACGACACCCAGATGATCGCGGACCTGGCCGCCGGCAAGGCGCCGGACATCTACGTGCAGAAGACGCTGAAGAACTTCTACACCTATCAGAACGGCAAACAACTTCTCGACGTGTCCGACGTCGCGACCGGGCTCGGCTCGGGCGCCAACGGGCTGCCGTTCTACCAGGTCGAGGGCAAGACGTTCGCGATCCCGTACCGGCAGGACTCCTGGGTCGTCTACTACAACAAGGCGCTGTTCGACCAGGCCAAGGTGAAGTACCCGGACGGGTCGTGGACCTGGGACGACTACGCCGCCGCGGGCAAGCAGCTCACCGCCGGGCTGAAGACGGCCGGGTCGAAGGCGCTCGGCATCTACCAGCACGTGTGGCAGTCGACCCTGCAGGGATTCGCGCTGGCGCAGACCCCGGGCGCGGACCTGAGCAGCGGGAACTTCGGTTACCTCAAGCCCTATTACACCCGCGCGGTGGATCTGCAGAAGGCCGGCGCGCAGGTCGGGCTCGGCGACGCGACCACGAACAACCTGACCTATCAGGCGCAGTTCGGCAAGCAGCAGGCGGCCATGATGACCATGGGCACCTGGTACATCGCGACCCTGCTCAGCCAGCAGAAGAGCGGCGACGCGGACAAGTTCGAGTGGGGCATCGCGCCGGCGCCGCAGCTCGACAAGTCGACCACGGGCCTGTCGGCCACCCCGGTCACCTTCGCCGACCCGACCGGCATGGGAATCAACCCCAAGATCAATAAGAACAAGATCGAAACCGCGAAGAAGTTCCTCTCGTACGTCGCGAGCCCGGAAGCCGCGAAAGCGCTCGCCGGGATCGGCATCACTCCCGCCAACACGGACGCGGCGGCGGACACGATCTTCGCGATCCCGGGCGTGCCGACCGACGCCGTCTCCAAGTTCGCGTTCACCAAGCACGACACGAAGCCGGAGAACCCGGTCGGCAAGTACACCGCGCCGCTGCAGAACATCCTCAACGACCTGCACACCTCGGTGCTGTCCGGAACCACGGACATCGACGCCGCGATCACGCAGGCGCAGGACAAGGCCAAGAACGAGGTTCTGAACAAATGAGCAGGGTGGGCCCGGCCTCTGTCATCAGAGGCCGGAACACTCTGCTCGGCTGGAGCTTCCTGCTGCCGAACTTCGTCGGCTTCGCGCTGCTGACCATGGTGCCGGTGGTGCTGCTCTTCTACTACGCGTTCACCACCTGGGACATCTTCGGCGGCGCGGAGTGGTCCGGCCTGGACAACGCGCGGCAGATGCTGCACGACGCGAGCTTCTGGACCGCGGTGCAGAACACCGTCTACTACACGGTGTTCCACATCCCGCTCACGCTCGTCGCGTCGCTCGGGCTGGCGGTGCTGCTGAACAAGCGGCTGCGGGCGGTGGCGTTCTTCCGCACGGTGGCGTTCTTCCCGTACATCGCGTCCATCGTGGCCGTCGCGCAGGTCTGGAACATGCTGTTCAGCCCGGGATACGGCCCGATCAACGCGGTGCTGCGGGCGGTCGGCGTCGACAATCCGCCGGGCTGGACCACCTCCGCGGACTGGTCGATGCCGGCGGTGATCGTGGTCGGCACCTGGCGGGAGATGGGCTACTTCATGCTGATCTTCCTGGCCGGGCTGCAGACCGTGCCGGGGGAGCTCTACGAGGCGGCCCGGGTCGACGGCGCGAACGCGTGGCAGCGCCTGTGGGCGGTCACCCTGCCCTGCCTGCGCCCGACCACGTTCTTCGTGGTGGTGCTGCTGACCATCAACAGTTTCAAGGTCCTCGACCTGATCCTGGTGATGACCAACGGCGGCCCCGGCCAGTCGACGCTCGTGCTGGCGCAGTACGTCTATCGCAAGGGCTTCGAGGAGAACCAGTTCGGCTACGCGTCGGCGGTGTCGGTGGTGCTCTTCCTGCTCTGCTTCCTGATCACGTTGGTGCAGTTCGTGGTGAACCGCCGCCGGGAGGCTTGATGACCACGCTTGTGACCCCTGCCCCGGTACGGACGCAGCCCCCGCCCGCCCGTCGGCGAACCGGCTCCCGGATCGGGCGGATCCTCGGCTACCTGGCGATGGCCGTCGCCTCGGTGGCGGTGCTGCTGCCCTTCTACTGGATGCTCGTCTCCTCGCTGAAGACCAACAACGAGGTCTTCACGATCCCGGTGACCTGGCTGCCGTCGAAGCCGCAGTGGGATCACTACATCGACATCTGGACCCGGTCGGACATGACCACCTGGCTGGGCAACACCGTGCTGCTCTCGGTGGTGGTGACGTTCCTGCAGGTGCTGACGGGCAGCTTCGCGGCGTACGGCTTCTCGAAGATCCGTTTCCCCGGCCGCGACGCGCTGTTCCTGATGTACGTGGCGACACTGGCCGTGCCCTGGCAGTCGTACATGATCCCGCAGTTCGTGCTGCTCTCGAAGCTGCACCTGTCCGACACGCTCTGGGCGATCATCGCGATCCAGGCGTTCGGCGCGCTCGGCGTCTTCCTGATGAAGCAGTTCTACGAGTCGATCCCGGATGAGCTTGTCGACGCGGCCCGGATCGACGGGATGAACGAGTACGGCATCTACCGCCGGATCATGCTCCCGCTCTCCACCCCGGCGCTGGCCAGCCTCGCGCTGCTCACCCTGGTCAACACGTGGAACGACTTCCTCGGGCCGCTGCTCTACCTGCGTTCCAGCAACCTGTGGACGATCCAGCTGGGGCTGCGCACGTTCATCAGCCAGTACAGCGCCGAGTACGCCCTGATCATGACCGGGTCAGTGCTGTCCGTCCTGCCGATCGTGGTGATCTTCCTGCTCGGCCAGCGGTACTTCGTCGAGGGTGTCGCGACCACCGGGCTGAAGGGGTGACCGGGATGTCCCGTCTGCGCCACGAGACCCTGAGCAACCTGTTCGAGCTGCTCTACCTGGCACTGATGACCAACCTGCTGCTGGCGGTCGCGCTGCTGCCGCTGCT
>KL571243.1:0-3486 GCA_000715855.1 Actinoplanes liguriensis | reverse complement strand
CCCGGTCCTCCTGCCGGCCGTGCCGCTCGCCGCGCCCGGGTTGTGCGCGGCGTTCGCGGTCTTCGCCGCCCATCCGGGGCCGGTGATCGGCACGTTCGTCCGTGCGTGGCGCTCCTGCTTCCGGCGGGCGACGGCGCTCGGCACGCTGGCGACGGTCGCGCTGGTCGTGCTCGGCGTGGACGTGCGGGTCGCGTCCGGGCGGACCGCGGGCGCCATCCTGATCCCGGTGCTCGCCGTGCTGATCCTGCTCGCCGTGGTGGCGACGATGCTGGGCCTGGTCGCGCTCGCCTCGCGACCGGAGGCCCGGGTGCGCGACGTTCTGCGAACCGGAATTTACTTCGGCGTACGGCGGTGGTACCTGACCCTGCCGTCGCTGGGTGTCCTGGCGCTGTTCGAGGCGTTGTTCGCGGCCAAGCCGGCCCTGGCCCTGGCGCTCGCGGCCAGTCCACTGCTCTATGTCGTCTGGGCGAACAGCCGTTACACGCTGGCGCCCGCCCTCGGAAACCGGCCGGCTCTCCGAGTGTCTCCGTGGCCCCGCCCTGAGCCGGTACCCAGCGACCTCCCGACCGGAAGGACCTCATGACGGCGATCGACGTGACCGCCGCCGCGGTGACCGCGGCACTGTCCATCATCGACGCGAATCTGGCCGAGTTCGGCGACCGGTATCCCGGCGACACCACCGTCGGCGACCGCTACCCGCTCCGGCCCGCCAACACGGGCTGGACCACGAGTTTCTGGCCGGGGATGATCTGGCTGGCGCACGACCTGACCGGGGACGAGAAGTACCTGGCGGCGGGGAGCCGACACGTGCGCAGCTTCGCGTCGCGCGTCGCCGACAAGGTCGACATCGACACCCACGACCTCGGCTTCCTCTACACGCTGTCGTGCGTGACGGCCTATCGCCGTACCGGGGAAAACGAGGCGAAGCAGGCCGCGCTGGCGGCGGCCGACCACCTGATCTCTCGCGTCCTGGAACCCGCAGGGATCATCCAGGCGTGGGGTGACTTGCGTGATCCCGCGCAGCGAGGCCGGACGATCATCGACAGCCTGATGAACACGCCGCTGCTGTTCTGGGCCACGGCGGAGACCGGCGACGAGCGGTACGCCTCGATCGCCCGCCGGCACGCCGAGCAGTTGCGGGACCACATCCTGCGGCCGGACGGGAGCACGTTCCACACGTTCTACTGGGATCCGATCAGCGGCTCACCGTTGCGCGGCGAGACCGAGCAGGGGCACGCGGACGACTCGTGCTGGGCGCGCGGGCAGGCGTGGGGGATCTACGGGTTCTACCTCAACTACGAGCACACCGGGGACCCGTCGTTCCTGGCCGCGGCGCAGCGCTGCGCCGATCACTTCCCGTCGGACGGGGTGCCCTACTGGGACCTGTCGCTCACCGGGGTGGAACGGGACTCTTCGGCGGCCGCGATCGCGGTGTGCGGGCTGCTGGCGCTGGGCCGGGACGAGGCCGCCCGGCGCATCCTCGACGCGCTGATCAGCGACTTCACCGGTCCCGGCAACGCGCTGCTGCGGCACGGCGTCTACGACAGGCCCAAGGGGATCGGGGTGGACGAGGGCACGTTGTGGGGCGACTACTTCTATCTGGAGGCGCTCACCCGCGTCACCCGTCCCGGCTGGCAGCATCCCTGGTGAACCGCCGTTCGCATGCCGTGCGGCCGCTACCCGATCCGAGGTGCTGATGGTGCTGGAACTGTTCCGTCTCGACGGGCGGGTCGCGCTGGTCACCGGCGGGAACCGGGGGATCGGCGCGGCGCTCGCGTCCGGTCTGTCCGCGGCCGGCGCGACCGTCGCGGTGGTGTCGCGTTCGAAACCAGAATCCGGATTCACCTGGTTCCCGGCCGACCTCGCCGACGTCGACGCCGACACCCTGGTCGACCAGGTGACCGGCACGTTCGGGCGCCTCGACGTGCTGGTCAACAACGCCGGGATCATCCGGCGGGCGGACGCCGTCGACACCACCGACCGGGACTGGGACGCCGTGATCGGGGTCGACCTGGACGCGGTGTTCCGGCTGTGCCGCGCGGCCGGGAAGGTGATGCTGGCCCAGGGGCGCGGGTCGATCATCAACGTGGCGTCGATGCTGTCGTTCCAGGGCGGGATCCGGGTGCCGGCCTACGCGGCGGCCAAACACGGGGTGGTCGGCCTGACGAAAGCCCTGGCCAACGAGTGGGCCGCGGGCGGGGTGAACGTCAACGCGATCGCGCCCGGGTACATCGCGACGGACAACACGGTTGCGCTGCGCGCGGACGCGCAGCGCAACGCGGCCATCGTGGAACGGATCCCGGCGGGGCGCTGGGGCGTTCCGGAAGACCTCGCGGGCACGGCCGTGTTCCTCGCCTCGGAGGCCGCGCGCTACCTGCACGGCGCGGTCATCCCCGTGGACGGCGGCTGGCTCGCCAGGTGATCACCTGCTTCCTCAGCGGTTACCGGGCGCCTTGTCGCGTCGCGAAGCGGAGCCATCGAGCACCGCCGTCACCTGGAATTCGGTCTCGCCGGGCGCCGTGGGTTCGCGCCGCTCACGCCGTACCTCGGTGAATCCGGCCTTCGCGGCGACCCGCGCGGACGCCAGGTTCGCCGCGTCGTAGCGGATGGCGACCCGGTCCACGCCGTCGAGCGTCAGCGCGACCCGGGTCAGCGCGCCCACGGCCGTGGTCATGTAGCCGCGGCCGGCCCACGGCGTACGCAACCAATAGCCGATCTCCAGGATGCCCGGGCCGAGCCGGGTCATCAGACCGATCGAGCCGATCAGCTCACCGACCGACGTGAAGATCGCGTAGTTGAACTCGGTGCCGGCCGCCCAGCCCTTCACCGACATCTCGATGTAGGTGCGGCTGTCCGGCACGCCGTAGCCGTCGTAGGCCCAGGGCAGGAAGGGAATGAGCTCCGGGAGGGAATCGCGCACCGCGGCGGCGGCCTCGTCGGCCCACTCCGGCTCCCAACGTTTCAGGACAAGTTCCCCGGCGTTAATCATTTCAGGCGCTTCCATGGCGGCCAGCGTGCTCGACCGGTGCGTCTGCAAGCAACTCCATTCGGCAGTCACGGCGGGTCCAGTTTCCTCGCCGCCCGGTGCAGGTCAAGCGTTTCCCCGGACTCCGGTAACCCCGCGGATTGTTTCGATTACGTTGCGTCCGGACGAGCGGGCAGGTCAACCGGGCCCACCCGCGCTCTCAAAGGGGAGAAACGACCATGAGCACGGCCACCTACGCATCGGCGAACCCGCAGGTCACTCCGTTCGGGCCGCTGGGCGACCAGCAATTCGGACAGTGGGGGAGCCCGCAGCAGTTCGGTCAGCAGAGCGGCATTCCCGGTCTGCACCCGCAGCAGCTGCAGCACGCCGTGCAGCCGCACCAGATCCAGCAGATCATCGCCCAGCAGATCCAGCAGCAGCAGATCCACCAGGCGATCGCGCAGCAGCAGATTCAGCAGGCGATCGCGCAACAGATCCAGCAGCAGCAGATCCAGCAGGCC
>KL571242.1:24102-27021 GCA_000715855.1 Actinoplanes liguriensis | reverse complement strand
CCGTGGCGGGTCAAGCTCACCCCAACCCCACAGCCAGTCCGGCTCCCGGGATTGTCATAACCACCCAAGCCGAGCCAGCGCTCACGGTCGTTTCGCAGTCGCCGAGCCCCGTGACCGCCAACCGGCCCGTGGCCGGGCGCCGCTGGGCGCTGCGGCTGGTCGGGCTGGCGCTCACCGTTGTTCTGAGCGCCGGATAACCACGGTGGTGGCCAGCCGGGGCGGGACCGTGCGCTGCCGGGTGGTTCGGCTGGCGGTCACGGTTGTTTTTGTGGGCGTTGAGGACCGTGGGGGCCAGCCGGCTTGGGTGGGCGGGTCACGCGGGGAAGGCGGCTTGGATTTCTTCCTCGCGGAGGGAATCGGTGCGGAAGGCTGTGGTGCCGGTGGTCAGGAGCTCCTGGGCGGCGTTGCGGAGGGCGCCGTAGGCGGCCCACGCCAGAGCGCCGCCCGTGGAGACCCGGCGGACACCCAGGGTGGCCAGGGCCGGGACGGTGGGGGCGCCGGCCACGGCCAGGACGTTGAGCGGGGCGGGAACCTCCTTGACGACCCGGGTGATGTCGGCGGCGGTGCGCAGGCCGGGCGCGTAGACGACGTCGGCGCCGGCTTCCCGGTACGACCGGAGCCGCGCGATCGTGTCGTCGAGATCGTCGTGGCCGTACAGGTGGTTCTCGGCGCGGGCGGTGAGCACGATCCCGTGGCGGGCGCAGGCCTCCGCGGCCGCGGCGACGCGTTCCGTCCCGGAGGTGAGGGTTTCGATGCGGCCGGTGGCGGGGTCGTAGTCCTCGATCGAGATGCCCGCCGCGCCGGCCGCGGCCAGCAGGTCGACCGTCTCGCGGATGCCGGCCGGGGTCGAGGCGAAGCAGCGCTCGGCGTCGACGTTCAGCGGGATCGGGACGGCGGCGGTCAGCGCGGCGACGTGCGCGACCAGCTCGTCGCGGGTGACGTGCTGGTCCTGTTTGCCGAGGGTGGCCGCGAACCCGGACGACGTGGTGGCCAGCGCCACGAACCCGAGGCTCGCCAGCAGCCGGGCCGAGCCGGCGTCCCACGGGTTCGGCATGAGGAACGTGCCGCTCTCGTGCAGTTCCCGGAAACGCTCGCGCACCGCAGTCATGGCCCGACCCTAGACGGTCAGAACGACCTTGGCGCGCGCGTGGTCGGTCTCCAGGTAGCGGATCGCGGCGGCGGCGTCGGCGAGCGGGAAGGTCCGGTCGATCGCCGGAATCACCTGACCGGTTTCGGTCAGGTGGCGCAGCTCGTCGAGGGTTTCGCGGCTCGGGTCCGGGGTGGGGGCGATCAGTCGCCGGCCGCGGAGGAACGGCGCGAGCATTTTGCCCCGGACGAAGAGCGGCATCGGGCCGATCAGGCTGCCGCCGGTGGAGACGCCGCCCCCGGAGAGCACCAGCGTGCCGGTCGGCGTGAGCAGTCCCAGCAGGTCACGCAGGCGGCGGTTGCCGACCAGGTCGAGGAGGACGTCGTACCGCCGCGGGGTCTTGATGAAATCGCCGGTGGTGTAGTCGATCACGTGGTCGGCGCCGAGCCCGGCGACCAGGTCGGTGTTGCGGCTGCTGCAGACGGCGGTGACCTCGGCGCCGATTGCCTTGGCGAGCTGCACCGCGAAGGTGCCGACGCCGCCGGACGCCCCGTTGATCAGGATCCGCTGACCGCTGGTCAGGCCGGAATCGCGCAGGCAGACGAGGGCTGTCCCGGCGGCGAGGGGCAGGGTGGCGGACTCGGCGAAGGTCAGGTTCGCGGGTTTCGGGGCGACGAACCGCTGGGGGACGCAGACGTATTCGGCGAACGCGCCCTGGGCGTGGCTCGGGTCGGCGAAGACCTCGTCACCCTTGTTGAAATCGGTCACGTCGGGGCCGACGTCGGCGATCTCTCCGGCCACGTCTCGCCCGCGGATGCGGCGACCGGGGCGGGCCAGGCCCATGGCGGCGCGCATCAGGTACGGGTCGCCGCGCATGACGTGCCAGTCGTACGCGTTGAGGGACGCCGCCCGTACGCGAATGAGCACTTCGCCTCTACCCGGAACCGGAATGTCGACGTCCTCGAACCGGAGCCGCTCCGGACCGCCGTAATTGTCCTGAACGATCGCTTTCATGATGATCTCCTCCGCGGTGATCTATGGGTGTACGCCGTACACCTTCACACCGAGAGTAGGTGTACGCCGTACACCCGTCAATCGCCGGGATTAGGGTTGGCACGTGGATGTGGTGGAACGGCGGGTCCCGCTGAACCGGGAGCGGGTGCTGCGCGCCGCGCTGGAGCTGGCCGACCGCGTCGGCCTCGAAGCGCTCAGCATGCGGAACCTGGCGCAGGAGCTGGGCGTGGTCCCGATGGCGCTGTACAAGCACGTCGCCAACAAGGACGAGCTGCTGGACGCGATGCTCGACGCGGTGATCGCCTCGATCACCGCGGAGCCGGCCACCGAAGGCGCGGCCAAAAACGGCGCGGAAGGCGCGGAGAGCGCGAGTGAGGAAGCGGGCTGGCGAACCGCGGTCCGGAACCGCATCCTCGGCGCCCGGCAGGCGCTCCTGCGGCACCCCTGGGCCTGGCGGCTGATCGACTCACGGACCGATCCGACGCCGGCGATGCTCGCCTACCTCGACTCGGTGATCGGCCTCTTCCTGGCCGGCGGCTTCTCCGCGGACCAGACGCACCACGTCGTGCACGCGCTGGGGACGCGGATGCTCGGCTACACCCAGGACCTGTTCGTGGACTCGCAGCCGACCCCGCCGGAGGTGCAGCGCGCGATGGCGCAGGCGATGGCGGCCAGTTACCCGAACCTGGCCACCATGGCGCTGGCGGCGGCGCACGACGAGTCGTCGATCGTCGGTGCCGGGTGTGACGATCAGTTCGAGTTCGAGTTCACCCTCGACCTGCTGCTGGACGGCTTCGACCGGCTGCCCCGGTGAAGCT
>KL571242.1:19618-23912 GCA_000715855.1 Actinoplanes liguriensis | reverse complement strand
CGCCTGCCCCGGTGATGCCGGCTGCCCCGGTGATGCCGGATTACCCGGTGACGCGGCTGGTGAAGGCGGTCAGCTTCAGCAGCGCACGATCGATCTTCTCGGCCTGCGAGAGCGTCTCCTCGAAGCGCACCAGACGCATCCTCGGCTGCCGCTTGCCCCGCAGGTAGAGCGAGCACGCCAGATCCGAGCAGAGGTACTCCCCGACCGAGTTGCCGTTGCGCCCGGCCGCACCCGCGAGCGGGGCCGTGAACAGGCTCACCCCGCCGCCGGAGTGGTCGGTCAGGCAGACCTGGCACATGCTGGAGCGGGCCGCGCTTCCCGGGCGGCCGCCGCGTTCCGCCCTGCGGAGCACGATCGCGACCGGGTCCGGCCCGGGCACCACGATCGCCGCGCGCTGCGGGGCGGCCGGGTCGATCCAGCCGAAGAAGTCCAGGTCGGCCCAGGGGGTGTCCCGGAAGTCGGCGGGCAGCTTGATCCGTGCCGCCTCGCCCTTGCTGCAGTTGACGAACGAGGCCCGGATCGTCGCCTCGCTGATCGGTTCCATGACGCGGGACCTTTGCACATCCCCGCGGGCCCGTCACCCGATTTCCAAGGTCAGGGTGAAGATACTGCCGCCCGGCTCACCCGGCTGGTACGAGACGTGACCCCCGTTCGCCTCGGCGAGACTGGCGACGATGTGCAGGCCCAGCCCGTGCCCCTCGGCCACGGTGTCCGAGGCCCGCGTGTACCGCTCGAACAGCCGGGCCCGCAGTTCCTCGGGAACCCCCGCCCCCTCGTCGTGCACTCCGATCTCCGCACGGCCCTGGCCGTTCACCGACGCGGTCAGTCGGGTCGCCCCACCGCCGTACTTCCGGGCGTTGGTCAGGAAGTTCACCACGATCTGGCGCAGATGCGCGGGGTTGGCCAGCACGGTCAGCCCGTCCGGGCAGGAGATCGGCACCGCGGTGTCGGCCGCGTCCGCCGCGTCCCGCAGCGCCTCGGCCAGCACGACCGGCTGGCGCACCGTGGTCAGCTCCCCGGCGTCGAGCTTGCACATCGCGAGCACGTTGTGCCGCAGCTCGTCGATCCGGTGCGCCCCGGTGATGATCCGGCCGGTCACGTTCGCCAGGAACGGCGGGAGCTCCGCCTCGCTGAGCACCTCGCCGTACCCCATGATCGCGGTCAGCGGTGTCCCGATGTCGTGCGACAGCATCCCCATCAGGTCGAGTTTGAGCTGGTTGGCGCGCTGCAACTGCTCGTTGCGCTCGGCGAGCACGGTCTGCGCCGCGTCCCGTTCCCGCTGCGCGCGGATCTGCTCGGTGATGTCCTGGACGATCCCGATCAGGTGCAGCGGCCGCCCGTCCGCGTCGCGGATCAGGCGCACCCCGGTCTGCACGTCGATCGCGTGCCCGTCGGCGTGCACCAGGCGCTTGACCCGCTCGTAGGAGTCGCCCTCCTCGGCGAACAGCCCGGCGAGCGCCTCGGTGTCGCCGTCCCGGTCGTCCGGATGGGTCAGCAGCATCACGCCGTACCCGGCGAGGTCGTTCGCCGATCGGCCGACCATTCGCGCGTACGCGTCGTTGACGTGCAGGATGTTCCCGTCCAGCCCGACGATCACCTGACCGATCGTGGACTGGTGGAACTGCACCCGGAAGCGCCGCTCGCTCGACTCCCGGGCCTCCTCGGCACGCCGCCGCGCGGTGATGTCGGTGTTCGTCTCGATGATCTCGCGTCCGGCGCCGCCCGCGGCCGGACGGGACACGTGCCGGCTGAGCACGACAACGACCTTGCCGTCGGACCGCCGGTGCTCCAGCTCGCCGGCCCACGAGCCGGTCTCCTCCAGGGCCCGTTCCAGGTCCCGCAGGTGGGTGGGGAAGCGGGTGGAGAGCAGCCGGTGGATGTCGCGCCCGAGGGCGGCGGTGGCCGGCCAGCCGTACATCTGCTCGGCGCCCTGGTTCCAGAAGCGGATCGTCCCGTCCGGGTCCCGCACGATGATCGCGGCCGGTGCGGCGTCGATCAGCTCGGCCTGACGCCGGAGCTGCTCCTCGGTGGTCCGCCGGTCGCTGATGTCGTGCAGGAACGCGTGGAAGACCGGCCGCCCGCCGGCCATGTTCGTGGCCTGCAGCGTGAACTCGACCGGGAACGTCCGCCCGTTGCGGTCGACCGCGGGCAGCTCCAGCCGTTGCCCGGCCAGCACCGACCTCCCGGTCTCGCGGACCCGGTCCAGCCCGCGGCGGTGGGCGTCGCGGTGCTCGTCGGGCACGATCAGCTTGCTCAGGTCGGCGCCGACGGCCTCCTCCCGGACCCAGCCGAACAGCCGCTCGGCGGCCGGGTTCCACTCCTCGACCAGGCCGTCCGCGTTGATCGACACGTAGGCGTCCTGGGAGACCTCCAGGATCCGCCGGACGAGCGCGGACGTCTCCTCCGCGTGCTGCGCGGCCCGGACCAGCTCGATCTCCGACGACACCGCGGCCGCGAGGTCCTCCAGGACGGCGAGGTCCTGCTCGGACCACTCCCGGGGCGAGTTGTCGATCGCGCAGAACGAGCCGAGCAGTTGCCCGTCGACACGGATCGGCATTCCGGCGTACGCGACCACCCCGATCTCGTCGATCGCCGGGTTCCCCCGGACTAGCGGGTTCTCCCGCGCGTCGGTCACCACGAACGGCCGGTCGCCGTCGACGACGTGCCGGCAGAACGAGTGCGAGAGCGGCGTCTGGCCGAGCGCGGCCCACCGCGACGGGAGCCCGAGGTGGCTGGCGAACACCTGCCGGTCGTCGAGCACCAGCGACACCAGGGCGGTCGGCGTCCCGAGCAGCCGGGACGCGAGGTGCGTCAGCCGCCGCAGGCCGGGCGACTCGGCGGCGTCGAGGAGCCCGGTCGCGTGCACGGCGGCAACCCGCTCCGGACTGTCGACGCGAGCCACTGCCATGCTGAGATCTTCGGCAGTCCCGACTGCGAACTGAGGGCGAGCTTTGTCTGTCTTTCAACCGATTCCGCGAGCGTGGCGGGAGGCGCCGGGCGAGGCGATTCCGCGAGGGTTGCGCGAAGCGCTGGGCGAGGCGATTCCGCGAGCGCGGCAGGGAGCGCGGTGAGCCCCGGCGTCATCGGTCAGGCGGTGGGCCTGTTCGCCGTCACCAACGTCGACGACCTGCTCCTCCTCGCGCTCTTCTTCGCGCGCGGCGCCGGCCGCCGGCACGCCGCGCGGGACGTCGTGCTCGGGCAGTACCTGGGCTTCGCCGCGATCCTGCTGGTGGCGGGCGCGGCCGCGTTCGGCGCGACGTTCCTGCCCGAGCGCGCGATCCCGTTCCTCGGCCTGATCCCGCTGGCCCTCGGGATCCGGGCGGCTGTCCAGGCCTGGCGGCGCCGCCGTGACGAGGACGACGAGCCCGATCCGGGGGACGGCGGGCCGCGGCCGTTCGAGGTGGCCGCGGTGACGTTCGCGAACGGCGGGGACAACCTCGGCGTCTACGTGCCGGTGTTCGCCACCGCCGGCGTCGGCGGCATGACGACGTACGTCATCGTGTTCTTGATCCTGGTGGGTGTCTGGCTCGCCGCCGGCCGTTTCTTCGCCACGCGCCCGCTGATCGCCCGCGCCCTCGGCCGCCGGGGTCACGTGGTGCTGCCGATCGTGCTGATCGCTATCGGCCTTCTCATCCTGTTCGGTTAGCGTGGGCGGGTGTCCACTGTGTGGTTCGTCGGGGTGTCGACCGGGCAGTCGCTGATCAATCGGGCGTTCCCGCTCTGGATGGATGACCTCGGTCTCGACGTGCGGCTGACCGGGCGGGACCTGCCGATCGGAGCACCGGCTGAGCATTATCGGACGCTGATCGGGGAGTTGCGGGCCGACGCCGGCACGCTCGGCGCGGTGGTCACGTCGCACAAGGTGGCGCTGTTCCGGGCCGCCGGGGACCTGATCGACGAGCTCGATCCGCTGGCGACCGAGTGCGGCGAGGTCAACTCGCTGCGGCGGGAGGCGACGGGCATTTCGGCGTACGCCCGTGACCCGCTCTCCGCCGGCCGCGTCGCCGACGAGATCTGGCCCTCCGGTGGGCAGGTCATCTGTCTCGGCGCCGGTGGCACCGCGATCGCGCTCGGGCGGCACCTGCTGTCCCGGCCCGTGCCGCCGCGCCGGCTGGTGTTCGCGGACCGTGACGACGCCGCCGCCCGGCATCTGCGGGAGGTGCTGGACCCGTGGGCGCACCGGTCCGGCGCACGGCTCGACGTGCTGACCGGCCCGGGCCCGTGGGACGCGCTCGTCGAGTCGGGACCGCCCGGAACGCTGGTGGTCAACGCGACCGGCCTGGGCAAGGACCGG
>KL571242.1:19136-19405 GCA_000715855.1 Actinoplanes liguriensis | reverse complement strand
CGGCCGCCGGCTTCCCGGGCCGGGCGGTGGTGTGGGAGCTGAACTACCGCGGTGACCTCGCGATGCTGCGACAGGCGGAGGAGCGGAAGGACCTGGTCGCGTACGACGGGTGGGGGCTGTTCTGCCACGGGTGGGCGGCGGCGCTCGGGCCGATCCTGGGACTGGCCGACGAGGTCGCGACGGCCGCCCGCTTCGCCGAGCTCGCCGCCCCGTTACGCCCCTGACCCGGCCCGCCCCCGCCCCCGGCTGGCGCTCACCGTGGTTTTGCG
>KL571242.1:17062-18849 GCA_000715855.1 Actinoplanes liguriensis | reverse complement strand
CTGTGGCGCGGTCGTGGTCCTTGGCTGGCGCTCACCGTGGTTTTGTGGTGCCCAGAACCACGGTGGGAACCAGCCGGCCAGCTGTCAGGGCACCGCGCCGAGCATGGTCAGCACGTCGGTGAACATCGTCGTGATGGCCACCGGGTCCAGGTGCTCGGCCTGCCAGCCACGGCTCCGGACGCCCTGCAGCACGGCGATCATCGTGGTCCGCACGGTGCGCAACGTGGCCGGGGAGAGCAGCACCGCCGACGTCCCGTCCGCGTGCGCGGCCCGGGAGGCGGCGCCGAGGGCGACCAGCGCGGCGGCCGAGCCGTTCAGGATCTGGGCGACGTGCAGCCGGTCCCGGTCGAGGTTGAAGGCGGCGACGTGGACGGCCAGACCCAGACCGGCCATCAACCGCCCGGTCTCGTCGCCGCTGAGCACCGCGGGCATGGTCGCCGAGTCGTCCTCGGTCACCGCGGTGCCGTCCCCGAAGTTGGTCACCAGCTCGGCCGCGATCTCGGGCGGGACCTGCAGGCCGGCCAGCGGCACGCCGGGGAAGCTGCGGCGCAGCGCGGCCTCGACCGCGTCGCGGATCACGTAGCCCGGCACCACGCGTTTCTGCTCGGCGAGTCTCCGCATGATCACCGCGACGACGTCGTCGGGGGTCATCGGCGGTTCCATCCACCTACCGTATCGGTGCTCAGTCCGCTCCGGGCAGGGTGACCCGGGCGGTGGTGCCGTGCATGTCGCTCGTCACCTCGAGTGAACCGAGATGCGCGGCAACCGCGCCCCGGGCGATGGTCAGCCCGAGCCCGACGCCGGGGATGGCCTGCTCCCGGGCGTGCCGGCCGCGGTAGAAGCGGTCGAAGACGTACGGCAGCTCGTCGTCCGGAATGCCGACGCCCCGGTCGGTGATCTCCACCGTGGGCTGCGGGGTGTCGCTGATCCGGACGATGATCGCCCGGTCGCCCGGGGTGAACAGCAGCGCGTTGCGCAGCAGCTGCTCGAAGGCGTGCGCCAGCCGGGCCAGGTCCGCGCGGACCGGCGTCGGTGGCCCGGGCCGGACGTCGATCGGCTCGGCCCGCAGCGCGGTGAGCGCCCGGCACGAGGTGAGCGCGGCGGCGACGACGGTGTTCAGGTCGACCGGGCCGACCGGGGCGGGCAGCGGCGCGTCGTGCGGGCGGGTGCCGGCCAGGATGTGGTCGACCATCGCGACCAGGCGCTGCCCGTTGCGGTGGATCGGCTCGATCATCCGCCGGTAGGGCTCCAGGTCCTCGTTCTCGGAGAGCAGCTCCAGGTAGCCCTGGATGCTGGTGACCGGGGTGCGCAGCTCGTGCGTGATGGTGGCGACCAGGTCCTCCTCGCGTTGCGCCGAGCGGGCCAGGTGATCGCCGAGCTCGGCCATCCGCATCCGGCTGCGGATCGCGGCGAGGTGCTGGGTGGCCTGCCCGGCGAACGTGGTGAGCGCGTCGATCTGCCGGTCGCTGACCTCGCGCGGCTCGTCGTCGATCACGCACATCGCGCCGAGCACGTAGCCGTCCTCGTCGATGAGCGGGGCGCCGGCGTAGAACCGGATGTTGGGGGCCTCGATCACGTTGCGGTAGGACGAGAAGCGCGGGTGTTGTGTCGCGTCCGGCACGATCAACGGCTTGCGGGTCGGCACGAGCCGCGCGCAGAACGACACGTCGAGCGGCGTCTCCCTGTCGGCCAGCCCGACGTTGCCGGCGAACCACTGCCGGTGCCGGTCGACCAGCGACACCGCCGCCATCGGGGTGTCGAACATCTGTCTCTTATACACATCTCTG
>KL571242.1:6134-16866 GCA_000715855.1 Actinoplanes liguriensis | reverse complement strand
GTATAAGAGACAGTCGTTGACCTGGTCGTTCATAGCCTGACCATCGGCTCCGCCCCGGCAATGCTGAGGACCGCCGTACGCGGAGCGGAGCCGTGCCCGGGCGGACCGGCCGGGTCACGCCTTGCGGGCGACGGCGTGCTTGCCGGAGGCCTTGACCGTGTACGCGGCGGTGGCCTTGGTGAACGGGTTCTTCGCGCTGATCCGGACGCCGCCCTTGACGTCGGCGACCGCGAGCACCTTCACGCCGAGGCTGCTGTTGAACGAGCTGATCTCGTAGCGTGTCCACTTGCGCAGGTTGACGACCTTGACCGTCTTCTTCTTCGACCTGCTCTCGACGACCTCGGCGCTGTTGACGGCGGCCTGCTTCACCTTGCCGGCCATGTTCAGGTAGGCGAGGGCCTGCGTGAACACCACCGCGCCGATGGTCTGCGCCGCCGACGGGAGGCTGATCGTCTGGGGGCCGTAGGTCCAGGTGAACGTCTCCTCGACGCCGGTGGTGGCAGCGTGGGCGGCGGTCAGCACCCCGTGGGCGTCGACCGTGAACGTGATCTGGATCTTCTCGTCGTCGGCGTAGGTGTAGTCCGTCGTGCCGTCGTCGTGCACGGTCTTGGTCCCGGCGTGCAGGGCGTCCTCGCCGACGACGGACGACGCGGTCGGCAGGGTGTCGGCGTCCCAGTCGTCGAGGGTGAGCTTGGCGTCCGGCTGGAAGACGTACCGGGCGGCGGGCCGGCCGGCCATCGCGACGGCGGCCCGCTCGGTCTTGCCGTTGAAGTAGATCCACATACCCTTTCCGGCCTGGGCGTACGTGCCGAGCGCCCCCAGGACGCCGGTGGCCGAGAGGTAGCCGCGCCCGCTCGCGGCATCGGCGCCGAACTTGGCCGAGCCCTTCTGGGCAGCGCCGTCCAGGGTGAAGCTGAGCTGGAGGTCGCCGGCGTAACCGGGCAGCTCGGCGGGCGCGGTGGTGCCGGCCACGCCCTTGAGCGCGGCGGACATCTCCGCGGCGGTCAGCGGCGTGGTGGTGTCGGCGGCGAGCGCGGCGGCCGGGGCGGTGAGGAGGCCGGCCGCGAGCGAGGCGGTGGCGAGAAGAGCACGGAACACCGGCGGTGTCCTTTCTGAACGGGACGGGAGTGAGCCGTGGCGGCGCCACGAGAAAGTGATCGCCCCCGAGCAACCGTTTGAGCCTAGAAGTGCTGGTCAGAGCACGTGTGCAGATTCCGTGAAACCCGACAAACCAACCGGATGGTGCGATAGAACGACCAAGAGACAGCAGGCCCGAAAACCGACGAACGGGGTACGACGGTGGCGACTCCCACGCAGTCCGAGATCCGCGACGAAGAGCAGGAACATCGGCGGCAGAGCCTCAGCACGGCGGCCGCCCGGAACCTGACGACGACGACCAAGACTGTCCCGCAGATGCAGGAGATCACCTCGCGGTGGCTGCTGCGCAAGCTGCCGTGGGTGCAGGTCGCCGGTGGCGTGTACCGGGTGAACCGGCGGATGACCTACCGGATCGGTGACGGCCGGCTCAGTTTCACCAACGTGGGCGCCCAGGTCCGGGTCGTCCCGGCCGAGCTGCGCGAGCTCTCGGTGCTCAGCGAGTTCGACGACGCCGAGGTGCTCGCCGCGATGGCCGACCGCTTCGTGCAGCAGGAGTACGAGCCCGGCCAGGTGATCGTCGAGTTCGGCTCGGTCGCCGACCAGGTCTACCTGATCGCGCACGGCAAGGTCAGCAAGATCGGCGTGGGCGCGTACGGCGACCCGGTGAACCTGGGCGTGGTCGCGGACGGCGAGGCGTTCGGCGAGCACGCGCTGACCGACGACGCGGGAATCTGGGACTACACCGCCAAGGCGATGACCGCGGTGACCCTGCTGACCCTGCCGCGTCGCGCCTTCACCGAGATCCTCGCGCAGAGCGACCACCTGCGCGCCCACGTCGAGCAGTTCCGGGCGAAGAACCGCCGGCCGCAGAACAAGCACGGCGAGGCGGCGATCGCGGTGGCCGCCGGGCACAAGGGTGAGCCGCAGCTCGACGGCACGTACGTCGACTACGAGGAGACGCCCCGCGAGTACGAGCTGAGCGTCGCGCAGACCGTCCTGCGCGTGCACACCCGGGTCGCGGACCTCTACAACGAGCCGATGAACCAGGTGGAGCAGCAGCTCCGGCTGACCGTCGAGGCGCTGCGCGAGCGCCAGGAGTACGAAATGATCAACAACCGCGAGTTCGGCCTGCTGCACAACGCCGACCTGCGGCAGCGCATCCACACCCGCAGCGGCCCGCCGACCCCGGACGACCTGGACGAGCTGCTCAGCATGCGGCGCGCGACCAAGATGTTCGTGGCCCACCCGCAGGCGATCGCGGCGTTCGGCCGGGAGTGCACCAAGCGCGGCATCTACCCGCCCATGGTGGAGCAGGACGGCAGCAAGTTCCTGTCCTGGCGGGGCGTGCCGATCCTGCCGTGCGGCAAGATCCCGGTGACCGAGACGCACACGACGTCGATCCTGGCGATGCGGACCGGCGAGGCGGACCAGGGCGTCGTCGGGTTGCACCAGACCGGGATCCCGGACGAGTACCAGCCGAGCCTCTCCGTGCGGTTCATGGGGATCAGCGAGCAGGCGATCATGTCGTACCTGGTCAGCGCGTACTACTCGGCGGCGGTGCTGGTGCCGGACGCGCTGGGCATCCTGGACCACGTCGAACTGTCGCACTGATCATGGCCGGCACACTGCTGGCGCCCGAGCCGTCGTTGCGCGAGCTCGGACGCGCGATTCTGTCCGATTTCGACCACGCGCCGTCCGCTGATCTGAGCGCCGTGATCACCGCCGCGCCGACGAACGGCGTGACCGGGGTCAGCCACGCGCCGCACGGCGTGACCGGGGTCAGCCGCGCGCCGCACGGCGTGACCGGAGGCGGTCGCGCTCCTCACGACGTACGGCGGAAATTTGATCTTGATCTGAAAGGGCTCGGCACCTCGGCCGCCCGCGCTTTCCGGCCGGCGCCGAAACCGGAGGCCACGGGGGAGCCTCGGCTCTTCTGCCCCGGGCCGCTGCGGGACGACCGCGCGCTCGGTGAGCAGGTCAACGAGGCGATGCTGGCGTGGGCCGAGGAGATCGGGATCTATCCCGGCCGGCTCGACAAGCTGCGCGAGGCGAACTTCGGCCGTTACATGATGCTCGCGCACCCGGGCACCAGCGACCCGGACCGGCTGCTCGCCGCGACGAAATGCCTGGTCGCGGAGTGGGCGGCGGACGACTACTACGTGGACGAGGTGTCGCTGGGCGCCGATCCGACGGTGGTCGGCTCGCGGCTGGCCAACCTCTACGCGGTGGTCGACCCGGCGTCGCTGCCCCGCAAGTACGCGGCCCAGAAGGACGCGCACCACGAGCTCCAGCCGATCTCCGAGGCGTTCCGCACCGCCATGGAACACCTGGCCCGGTACGCGAGCATCGCGCAGATGGGGCGTTTCCGGCACCAGATGGCGATCCTGTTCCTGGCCTGGAACGAGGAGGCGGACTGGCACAACAACCGCCGCACCCCGCCGGTCTGGGAGTACCTGGTCCAGCGACACCTCAACAGCTACCTGCCGCCGATGATCCTGATGGACGTGCTGGGCGGGTACGAGCTGCCGCCCGACGAGTTCTACCACCCGGGGGTCCGCGCGGCGTTCACGACGGCCGGCAACGCCGCCGTGCTGATCAATGACCTCTACTCCGGGAAGAACGAGTCCGAGACTGATCACAACCTGCCGAACGTGCTCGTCGCCGAGGACAAGCTCACTCACCGGCAAGCGGTGCTCCGCACGGTGGAGATCCACAACGAGTTGATGGAGACGTTCATGAACCAGGCCGCGCTGCTGAGCGCGACCGGATCACCTGCCCTGCGCCGCTTCCTCGCCGACACCTGGGCGTATCTGGGCGGCAGCAGGGAGTGGCACGCGACCAGCGGCCGCTATCACGATTCCAAGGAGAAAAAGTCATGACGACGACCGCCATCTCCCCGCTGCGCACCGACTTCGAGCGCTCGGTGGCCGACTACTGGAACACCAACCGGGTCGACCCGGTCAACCTCCGGCTCGGTGAGGTCGACGGGCTCTACCACCACCACTACGGCGTCGGCGAGCCGGACTGGGGTGTCCTCGACGGGCCGGCCGAGACCCGTGAGCAGCGCATCATCGCGGAGCTGCACCGCCTGGAGAGCGCACAGGCCGACGTGCTGCTCGACCACCTCGGGCCGATCAGGCCGACCGACGCGCTGCTCGACGGCGGCTCCGGTCGCGGCGGCACCAGCATCATGGCGAACGCGCGGTTCGGCTGCCGGGTCGACGGGGTGTCGATCTCCGAGTACCAGGTCGGGTTCGCCAACGAGCAGGCCGCCCTCCGCGGGGTCGCCGACCAGGTCACGTTCCACTTCCGGAACATGCTGCAGTCCGGCATCGAGACCGGGTCGCGGCAGGCGATCTGGACGAACGAGACGACGATGTACGTCGACCTCTACGAGCTCTACGCGGAATTCGCCCGGATGCTCCGCTTCGGCGGCCGGTACGTCTGCATCACCGGCTGCGCGAACGACGTGACCGGCCGGCGCTCCAAGTCGGTCAGCAAGATCAACGAGCACTACACGTGCGACATCCACCCGCGCAGCGACTACTTCAAGGCGCTCGCGGCCCACGATCTCGTCCCGATCAACGTGGTCGACCTGACCGCGGCGACCATTCCGTACTGGGAGATGCGTGCCCGGTCCGAAGTGGCGACCGGGATCGAGGAGGCTTTCCTGACGGCGTACAAGGAGGGTAGTTTCCACTACCTCCTGATCGCCGCCGACCGGGTCTGACCAGCCCGGTCGGAATTGCCGCCGCCGGGGGCGCACAGCCCCCGGCGGCGGTTTTTTGTCGTCCCGCGGGGGTACAAGCTGAGGTATGCCCCAGCCGATCGAGGACTACGCGATCATCGCGGACACGCAGACCGCCGCGCTCGTCGGCCGGGGCGGATCGATCGACTGGCTGTGCGTGCCGCGCTTCGACTCCGGCGCGATCTTCGCGGCGTTGCTCGGCTCGTCCGAGAACGGTCACTGGACCATGGCGCCGTCGGCGGAGGTTCTCACCACCCGCCGCTGCTACCGCGACGAGACGCTGGTGCTGGAGACCGAGTTCGAGACCGCCGGCGGCGTCGCCCGGGTCATCGACTTCATGCCGCCGCGCACCTCGCACCCGTCCGTGATCCGGATCGTCGAGGGTGTGCGCGGCGAGGTCGGGTTCAGCATGGAGCTGCGCCTCCGTTTCGACTACGGGCACGTCGTGCCGTGGGTCTACCGCGAGGGGGACGCGCTGGTCGCGGTCGCGGGCCCGGACGCCGCCTGGCTGCGGACGCCGGCTTCGCTCTACGGCGAGAACCTGACGACAAAATCCGATTTCTCGGTACGTGCGGGGGAGCGCGTGCCGTTCGTCCTGACCTGTCTCTTATACACAGACCTTCCCCCGCCCGAGCCGCTCGACCCCGCGCACGAGCTCGGGGTGACCGAGGGCTACTGGCGCGGATGGGTCTCCGCCTGCACGTACGAGGGGGAGTGGCGGGACGCCGTCGTGCGCTCGCTGCTCACGTTGAAGGCGCTGACATACGCGCCGACCGGTGGCATCGTCGCCGCGGCCACCACCAGCCTGCCCGAGAAACTCGGCGGCGTCCGCAACTGGGACTACCGTTTCTGCTGGCTGCGCGACGCCACGATCACCCTGCAGGCGCTGCTCTTCTCCGGCTTCCAGAGCGAGGCCATCGCCTGGCGCAAATGGCTCCTGCGGGCGATCGCCGGAAACCCCGCCGAACTGCAGATCATGTACGGCGTAGCCGGCGAGCGCCGCCTCGACGAGTACGTCGCCGACTGGCTGACCGGTTACGACGGCAACCCGGTCCGGATCGGCAACGCCGCCGCCGAACAGTTCCAGCTCGACGTCTACGGCGAGGTGATGGACGCGCTGCACCAGGGGCGGCGGGCCGGCCTGAAAGCCGACGACCCGGCGTGGGGGCTCCAGGTGAAGCTGATGGAGTTCGTCGAGAACCACTGGCAGGACCCGGACGAGGGCATCTGGGAGGTGCGCGGCGGCCCCCGGCAGTTCACGCACTCGAAGCTGATGGCGTGGGTCGCGGCCGACCGGGCGGTCAAGGCCGTCGAGGACTTCGGGCTGGAAGGTCCGCTCGACCGGTGGACCGCGCTGCGGGATCTCATCCGCAAGGACATCCTGGAGAAGGGGTACGACCCGGCGCGCAAGACGTTCACGCAGTACTACGGCTCCGAGGAGCTGGACGCGGCGATGCTGATGGTCCCGCTCGTCGGCTTCCTGCCCGCCGAGGACGAGCACGTCCGCGGAACCGTCGAGGCGATCGAGAAACACCTGATGGCCGACGGTTTCGTGCAGCGCTACACCCAGCACCCGGACATCACGGTGGACGGCCTGCCGCCCGGCGAGGGGGCGTTCCTGGCCTGCACGTTCTGGCTCGCCGACAACTACGCCCTGATGGGCCGCCACGAGGAGGCGCGGGAGACGTTCGCCCGCCTGCTCGCGCTGCGCAACGACGTCGGGCTGCTCTCCGAGGAGTACGACACCGAGGCCGGCCGCCTGGTCGGCAACTTCCCGCAGGCGTTCAGCCACGTCCCGCTGATCGACACGGCGCGCACCCTGTCCAGCGCTCTCGCCCCGACCGAGGCCCGCGCCGGGGAAAGCTCGCGCTAGCCCTTCCCGTACCGGTCCTGGCTCGCCGCGATCTCGTCCAGGTGTTTCCACGCCCACTCGCCGAGTGCCCGCACCGGCGGCACCAGGGTCTGCCCGAGCTCGGTGAGCCGGTACTCCACCTTCGGCGGGACGGTGGGGTGGACGGTCCGTGAGACCAGGCCGTCCCGCTCCAACCCGCGCAGCGTCACGGTGAGCATCCGGTGCGAGATCCCGGTGACCGCCCGCTGCAGCGCGCCGAACCGGACCGGCCCGTCGCCGAGATGCCCGATCACCAGCAGGCTCCACTTGTCGCCGACCAGCGCCAGCACCTTGAGCACCCGCGTGCAGGTCTCCGGGTCGGCCGTCTCGAACATCGGTTACCTCCGGGTGCGTGACGCACCTTTTCTTGCGTTCTTGTGCCGTCTCCGCCGCTGGCAGAGCATCAGGCACGGCACTAAAAGTAACCGCTAGCTCGGAGGTTTCCCATGTCCCCGACGATCGCCGTGGTCGGCGCCGGCCCCGGACTCGGCCTGGCCCTGGCCCGCGCCTTCGGCCGCGAAGGCTTCCACATCGGCCTGATCGCCCGCGACGCCGCCCGCCTCACCGCGGACGTCGCCACCCTGAAGGCCGAGGGTGTGACCGCTTCCGCCCACCCCGCCGACATCCGCGACCGGGCCGCTCTCCGCACGGCGCTGGAGGCGGTCGGCCCGGTCGACGTCCTGGAGTACAGTCCCGGCCCGCAGGGCGCCCCGATCACCCCGGCCCTGGACACCACGGTGGACTCGGCCACCGCCCAGTTCGAGCTGAACGTGCTCGGCGCGATCACCGCCACCGAGGTCGTCCTGCCGGCGATGCTCGCGCGCGGCGCCGGCACCCTGATCTTCACCACCGGCGCCTCGTCGATCCTCCCGATCTCGTTCCTGGGCAGCGCCGGCCTGGCGATGGCCGCCCTGCGCAACTGGTCCCTCTCCCTCCACGACCAGCTGGCCCCCCGCGGAGTCCACGTCGGCGCCGTCACCATCGCCACCGCCCTGACCGAAACCGATCTTCCCGCGGTGGCCGCCCGCTACGTCGACATGTGGCGCACCCCCACCCCTGAACACCTGATCGGCAACCTCGACGACCTCCGGGAGAAGATTGCCGCTATGGCGTCAGCAACCGCATAATTTTGCCAGGATCGGATGAAAACCCGGCTTTGTCGACATCCTTGATGTCGCTACAGTGGTGGCGTGCTGATTCGGTTCGAGGCGTCCCACCACCGATCGATTGCGGAGCCGGTCGAGCTGTCGATGGTGGCCGTCGACCGTGATCGGGACGCGGCGCGCGACCAGCCGATGCTGGGCGAGAGCCTGCTGACGCGCGCCGCGATCTACGGGCCCAACGCCTCCGGCAAGTCGAACGTCCTCTCCGCCTTGAGCTGGCTGAGCGACGCGGTGCGGGAGTCACTCCGATCCTGGGACCTGCTCATTCCGGTGGAGCCGTTCGCCTTCGCCGTCGAGCCACCGGCCAGCGAGTTCGTCTTCGAGGCCGTGATCGACGGCGTCCGGTTCGAATACCTCCTGGAGGTCGACGCGGAGCGGATCCACTACGAGGCCCTGTTCCACTACCCCGAGAAGAAACGACGGCGCGTCTTCGAGCGGGCGGGCGACGACCTCAAGCTGCAGCGTGGGCTCGGCGCGTTGTCCGGGACCCGGGAGCTGTTGACCCGCCGGACGGTGGCACTCTCCGCGGCCCGCCGATTCGGTGAGCCGCTGGTGACCCGGTTCGCTGACGAGATCACACAGATCCAGGCCTTCGGGACCTCGCTGGGGGAGCCGCTGACGACGCGGCCGGATCTCCTCAGCAACCAGGGTCCGTTCCTCGCCTCCCAGCCGCCGGAGCAGAGGGAGAAAGCGCTGGCCATGCTGCGGATGGCGGATCTTGGCATCGAGGATGTCGAGATCTCGGAGCCGGCACGGGAAGCGCCGGCTCCCGGCCACTCCTCCTTCCTCGACCGCCGCGTGCGGCTCCTGCACAGGACCGCGAACGGCGTCGTTCCGTTCGATCTCCGCGCCGAGTCACAGGGGACACGGACGTGGCTGGAGCTGATAGAGCCGGTTCTGGCGGTCCTGGCACGAGGGTCGCTCCTGCTCCTCGACGAGCTGGATGCCAGCCTGCATCCGACGCTTTCAGCCGAGTTGCTACGGATCTTCGCCGATCGATCACTCAACCCGAAGGGCGCCCAGCTCGTCTTCACGTCGCACGACACCAGCCTGCTGAACCACCTCAATCGCGACGAGGTCTGGCTGACCGAGAAACGGCCGGACGGATCGACCCGGCTCGGGGCGCTGGCGGAGTTCGCCGGTGAACGGGTCCGCAAATCGCAGAATCTCGAGTCCGCCTACCTGCACGGGCGGTTCGGCGCCCTGCCCCAGGTCGACCAGGCGCTCTTCCTGCGAGCTCTGGGCCTGATCCGGTGAGCGCGGCGCGGCGCCGGCGCGGCAAACCGCTTCGCCGTGCCACGGGAACACGTCCCCTGCTGCGTACCATCGTGGTCTTCTGCGAGGGAAAGAACTCTGAGCCGGATTACGTCAACGGACTCAAGAGACTGCCGCACGTTCTCCGCAACACCGCGCTCGACATCCAGGTCCACCCCGAGCAGGGGACGCCGATGACGCTGGTGAGGATGGCGGCGGAGCGGAAGAGGGACCCCGAGGTCGACGAGTGCTGGTGCCTTTTCGACGTCGAATGGCCCACGCATCATCCCCACCTTGTCGAAGCGGTGGATCTGGCCAAGCGGGGCGGCATCGAGCTGGCGATCTCGAATCCCTGCTTCGAGTTGTGGCTGATCCTGCATCACCGGGACCACACGCAGTTCGTGGACACCAGCGGGGCCGAGAGCGCGAGCCGCAAGTTGGACGGGCGTAAGGGCAAGGCGATCGACGCCGATGGTTACATGCCGTTGCGGGGGGGTTGCCGCGCGGCGGGCGGAGCTGCTCGAGAGGCGCCATGCCAGGGACGGGACGCGGTTTCCCGGGGACAATCCAGCGTCTGGAATGTATAGGTTTCTGCGGACTGTCGAGCGAACCGCGGAATGATCACCCGGGTGGGTGGTGTCCGGTAGTGAACCTGGTGGGGGGTTGGTCCGTCGTGGTGCTGACTGGCATAGGGTCTGGTCGTTGCCGGCTCGGCCGAGGGAGCACCGACCGATCATGAGCGTCACCCGGGGGATCGCCGCGCGCTGTGCGCGGGTGGTGGAGGCTTCCTGGTTCAACGGGGCCGGGTTCGCGGTCATCATGGTGAATGCGGCGACGCTGGGGCTCGAGACGTACGAGCCCGTCGTCCGGGCGGCCGGCGCGGAGCTGCGGGCCGTCGAGTACCTGTGTGTGGCCGGGTTCGTGCTGGAGTTGCTTGTCCGGTTCGGATCACATCTGGCCGCGCCCGGCGGGTTCTTCCGGGACCGGTGGAACCTGTTCGATCTGGGGATCGTGGTGGCGCCGCTGCTGCCCGGCGTCCGGGAGAACGTGACGCTGCTGCGGTTGTTGCGGCTGGCCCGGATCGTCCGGACGTTCCGGCTCTTCCCGAGCCTGCGGGTGATCCTCGTCGGGATCCGGCGCAGTCTTCCCGGGCTGGCGAGTTTTCTGCTGGTCACGGTGCTTCTGCTGTACGGCTACGCGATGCTCGGCTGGATGATGTTCGGGCACGCCTTCCCGGAGCGGTACGGGACGGTGGGGCAGGCGATGCTGACGCTGTTCCTGCTGTTGTCGCTGGACGGGATCACCGACACGCTCCAGGCCGGGCGGGAGGTGACCGAGTGGGCGGTCTTCTACTACGTGTCCTACATGGTCACCGCCTGCTACCTGCTGACGAACCTGCTGGTCGGGGTGGTGCTCACCGCGCTCCAGGAGGCCCACGAGGCGGAACGCGCGTCTCAGCAGCCGGGCGCCAAGATGGCCTCGAAGCCGTCCGGGCCGGCACCGGAGGCGGCCTCGATGTCGGTGCTCGCCGCCGGGGCGGAGCAGCCACCGCATCCCGGTCCGCCGCCGGCGCCCGCC
>KL571242.1:1012-5918 GCA_000715855.1 Actinoplanes liguriensis | reverse complement strand
CGCCCGCCCCGCCGCCGGCGGTGGACGTGCGGGTGCAGCTCGCCCAGTTGCGTGCCGCGGTCGACGCCCTGGAAGCGCAGCTCACGGCGAACCTGGCCGGCGCCCGCGACGCGGCGCACGCGCTGGCCGTGCACGGGCACGCGCCGCACGGCGGTCCGGCGGTGGTGCACACCAAACCGGCGCCGGTCGATGCCGTCAAGGTGGGCGAGCCCACGGAGGCCGGCGACCCGAGGTGACCCGGCGCGGGCGATCACGTCGGTAGCGTGGGGTCATGCAGCAGAGGACACTGGGGAAGCTGACGGTCTCGGCGATCGGGTTCGGGGCGATGGGGATGAGCCACGGCTACGGGCCGGGGCCGGATCGGGACGCGAACATCGCGCTGCTCAGGACGGCGGTCGAGCGCGGGGTCACGCTGTTCGACACCGCCGAGGTGTACGGGCCGTGGGTCAACGAGGAACTGGTCGGCGAGGCGCTCGAGCCGTTCCGCGGGCAGGTGGTGATCGCGACGAAGTTCGGCTTCGTGATCGACGCGGACGGGCGGCAGCAACCGGGGACGGACAGCCGCCCGGAGAACATCCGCCGGGTCGCCGACGCGTCGCTGAAGCGGCTGCGGGTGGACGCGCTCGACCTGTTCTACCAGCACCGGGTGGACCCGGACGTGCCGATCGAGGACGTCGCCGGGGCGGTGCGCGAGCTGATCGAGGCGGGCAAGGTGCGGCACTTCGGCATGTCCGAGGCCTCGGCCGGGACGATCCGCCGGGCGCACGCCGTGCAGGAGGTCAGCGCGGTCCAGAGTGAGTATTCGCTGTGGTGGCGGCGGCCGGAGGACGAGCTGCTGGACGCGCTCGGCGAGCTGGGGATCGGGTTCGTGCCGTTCAGCCCGCTCGGCCGGGGGTTCCTGACCGGGAAGATCGGGGCGGACACGGTCTTCGCGGAGAACGACATGCGTAACGGGCTGCCGCGGTTCTCCGCCGAGGCGCGGGAGGCCAACCAGGCGCTGGTCGAGGCGATCAGCCGGCTCGGTGCGGCTAAGGGCGCGACTCCGGCGCAGGTGGCGCTGGCCTGGCTGCTGGCGCGGCGGCCGTGGATCGTGCCGATCCCGGGGACCCGGCGCGTCGAGCGGCTGGACGAGAACCTGGGCGCGGCCGGCCTGGCGCTGAGCGCGGCGGACGTCGAGGAGATCGAGGCGGCGGCCGCCCGGATCAAGGTGGTCGGCGAGCGCTATCCGGAGCAGATGGAGAGCATGACGAACCTCTGACGGCGAGTGAGCCGAGGGGCGCGCGGGCGGGGCGCCCCTCGGCTGACGGCGGAGCCTAGACCGCGGCCCGGCGGGCGGTGTACTCGTTGCGCTCGGGGCGCTCGGCGCGCTGCTCCTCGTAGGACTCGGCCCACCGGCGGCTGGTGCTCTCCAGCTGGTCCGCGTCGTAGACCGAGCGGCCGTGGAACCGCTGCGCGTAGTCCTGCATGCCGTCCACGAGCCGGTCCACGTCCTGCCCCGGCCGGACGACCAGGCGCATGAACTGGCTGGTCATACCGAGTTTGTTGCCGCACTCACGGGTCATGATCCCGTGGTTGGCGACGAGGAAGTCGCGCAGCGCCACGCCGGACCATTCGGTCGGGAGCTTGACCAGGAAGAAGTTGCCCTGTGACGGGAAGACCGTGAGGCCGGGGATGCGCTGCAGCTCACGGCCCATCGAGCGGCGGTCGCGGCTGAGCAGGCGCAGGCTCTCCTCGTACTCCATCTCATGGTCCTGAATCATGTGGACGACCTTCTCCGCGAGGGAGTTCAGGTTCCACTTCGGCAGCATCTTCGCGATCTTGCCGGAGATCGCCGGGTTGGCCAGCATGTAGCCGAAGCGGATGCCGTGCAGGCCGAAGTTCTTGCCGAGCGACTTGAGCACGACCGCGTTGGGCCGGATCACCGCGTCCGGCCCGACCGACGGGTAGCGCTCGGCGTCCGAGAAGTCGATGAACGACTCGTCGACGACGACCAGGTCCAGGTCGGTGAGCTGGTCCATGAACCGGATGACGTCGCGGCGCGGCAGGTAGTTGCCGTCCGGGTTGTTCACGTTGCAGACCACCGCGACCCGGGAGCGGCGCTCGCGGATGAACTCGACGTACTCGTCGAGGTCGAGCCGGAAGCCGTCGCGCTCCTGCAGCGGGAACATGTCGACCCGCTTGCCGGTCTCCAGCGGCTGGTCGGTCCACCGCCCGAACGTCGGGATCGGGACGGCCAGGCTCTCCTTGACCAGCAGGTGGTCGATCCAGGTGATCAGCTCGGTGGAGCCGTTCGCCATCGCGACCGTCTGCGGGTGCAGGTTGAGCACGGCGGCCAGCTTCTTGGTGATGGTCGCCGAGTCGCTCGGGTAGTACTTCAGGATGCTCTTCAGTTCCCGGGTGAGCTCGTCGAACATCTCCGGGGTGGGGAAGTAGGGGTTGCACGGAATGCAGAAGTCGACGATCTCCGCGCCGTCGCCGGCCGCTCTGGCCAGGTCGAAGTAGGAAGCGCTGTGCGATCCCTTGTGCAGAATCGAAGTGTCGATTCCGGTCCGTGCCACGGTGTCCTCCCGATGCCCCTCGGTGACGTTGCCGCCGACGAGTACGGGGGTCGCAGCCCGATCGTTCACAACATCGTTGATCCCCGCGGAGGTTTAAGCCGGAGGAAAGGAACGACATGCGGGGGATCCTTCGTACTTCTCTGATCGGTTTTGTGGTGCTGGGCTCGGTCACCGTGGCGGACGAGGTGCGCGCCACACCCGTCGCCGGCCCGAAGGCCTGTCTCTTATACACAGAGACAGGGACGTGGCCGATCATCGTTGCTGAGGCGATACGGTGGGACCGTGAAGACCGGCTGGCCGGCCGCCCCGGCGATCTACGAGATCGACACCTGGCCGTGGCTGACCGGCCTGTCCCGGCGCTTCGGCCGTCCCGTCACCCTGGCCGACGTGCCGGCCGGGGTGTGGGACGAGGTGGCCGCCCGCGGCATGGACGCGGTCTGGCTGATGGGTGTCTGGGAGCGTAGCCCGGCCGGTCTCGCGGTGGCGCGGGTCAACGAGGGTCTGCAGCGGGCGTTCCGGCACGCGCTGCCCGACCTGACACCGGACGATGTGGTCGGCTCGCCCTACTGTGTGCGCCGCTACCGGGCCGACGACCGGCTCGGCGGGCCCTCAGGGCTCGCTCTGGCCCGCGCTGAGCTGCGTAAACGGGGCTTGAGGCTGATCCTGGACTACGTGCCCAACCACGTCGCGCCGGATCACCCCGCGGTGACCCGGCACCCGGACTGGTTCATCCAAGGCACCGAGCAGGACCTGGTCGACGACCCGGCCGGCTGGTTCCACGCGGGCGGCCGGGTGATCGCGCACGGGCGGGACCCCTACTTCCCGCCCTGGCCCGACGTGGCCCAGCTCAACGCGTTCGCGCCGGGCATGCGCGAGGCCACCCTGGCCGGCATGACCGACATCGCGGGCCAGTGCGACGGCATGCGGTGTGACATGGCCATGCTTCTCACCAACGAGATCTTTGCGCGTACGTGGGGTCGCCATGCCGGCCCGGCGCCCGCGACCGAGTTCTGGCCCGACCTGATCGGCCGCCTGCGCGAGCGCCACCCGGAGGTGGTGCTGATCGCCGAGGCCTACTGGGACACCGAGTGGCTGCTGCAGCAGCAGGGGTTCGACTTCTGCTACGACAAGCGGCTCTACGACCGGCTGACGCACGAGGACGCGGCCGCGGTCCGTGCGCATCTGACGGCCGGCCGGGAGTATCAGGACAGGCTGGTCCGCTTCCTGGAGAACCATGACGAGCCGCGGGCCGCGGCCGGCATGCCCGGCGGGCGGAACCGGGCGGCGGCGGTGGCGATGGCGACCCTGCCCGGGGCGTCGCTCTGGCACGACGGGCAGTTCGAGGGGCGGCGTACGCATCTGCCGGTCTTCCTCGGCCGTTACCCGGACGAGCCGGTCGATCTGGGCCTGCGCGACTTCCACCGGCGGCTGATCGAGGTGGCGGCGAGCGTCCGGCGCGGGGAGTGGCGGCTGCTGCCGACGGTCGGCTGGCCGGACAATCCGTCGCACCGTGACCTGCTGGCCTGGTCCTGGGATTCGGCCGTGGTGGTGGTGGTGAATTACTCGTGGCACGCGTCGCAGGGCCGGGTCGAGCTGCCCTGGCCGGGGCTGGCAGGGCGGGCCTGGCGGATCACCGACCGCATGGACGGGCGGGTGTTCGAACGGTCCGGCAGTGAATTGGCAACCGACGGACTCTATGTCGAGCTGCCGCCGTGGGGATTCCACGTGCTCACACTTTCCTAGCAATTCCTTATGTGCATCCTATCCGTTTCCTGTGTGAATTAGCTTTCAGTGTTCTCGCAGGTAGGGCTATATTGACAGGTCTTTGACGGGAACTTCATAGGTGCTGTTTCAGCATTCTGGGTTGTGCGTTGTGGACCAGGTTGTCAACAATCTGGTGACCCATCCCCAGCAATCTATGAGGAGGATTTCCGTGACGGACGAAAAGGTCCGCGGCACCCGGCGCTGGCGTGGCATCGCGCTTGCCGCGACGGCACTCGCCGTTCTCGGCGCCGGCATCGCCACCGCCAACGCCGCCACCACCCCGGCCCCGAAGCCGGCGACGAAGGCCGCGCCGCAGGACCCGACCCGCGGCGTGAAGGGCGTCCCCGGCCTGGTGAACGCGGCGAACGCGTTCCTCGCGACGCTCAGCGACGACCAGAAGTCCGAGGTCGTGCTCGACTTCACCCAGGAGAACGCGACCGCCTGGTCGAACCTGCCGTGCGCCGGCACCTGCCGCCCCGGCATCGAGTTCGGCTCGCTCACCGACGAGCAGCTCACCGCGGCCAAGGCGGTGCTGCAGGCGGCCGCCGGAACCGGGCAGGGCAGCGGCTTCGACCAGATCAAGA
>KL571242.1:0-809 GCA_000715855.1 Actinoplanes liguriensis | reverse complement strand
GCGTTCCTCGGCACCCCGTCGACGACCGGCACGTGGGAGCTGAACTTCGGCGGTCACCACCTCGCCGTCCACCTCACCTACACCAAGGGCAAGGTGACCAGCGCCAGCCCGTTCTTCATCGGCGTCGAGCCGATCAGCTACACCGACGCCACCACCGGCGCGACCGTCGAGGCGATGGCGAACCAGAAGAACGCGATCGCCGCGCTGACCGCGAGCCTCACCACCAAGCAGAAGACCGCGGCCACCATGGCCGAGTCGTTCGGTGACGTGCTGGTCGGCCCGCAGAAGGACGGCCAGTTCCCGGCCACCAAGGAGGGCGTCTCGGTGAAGACGTTCTCGCCCAAGCAGAAGCAGCTCGTCCTGAACGCGATCAAGGCGTGGGTCTCGATCGCCGACGAGGCGACGGCGCAGCAGCTGATGAAGGTCTACAAGTCCGAGCTGGACAAGACCGTGGTCGGCATCTCCGGCGGCACGGACTACGACACCCAGGGTGACTACGTGCGGATCGACGGCCCGGGCGTGTGGATCGAGTTCGTCTGCCAGAACGGCGTGGTATACAACACCCAGATCCACTACCACACGGTCTACCGCGACCACACCCGTGACTACGGTGGAGAGTTCTCCTTCTGATGCGACGGGCATTCATCACCGCGCTGGTGGTGACGGCGGCGCTCCTGTTCGGGGCGTCGCCGGCCTCGGCGCATCCCATGCCGCACTCGGTGGTCCTGCTCGACGTGCACGAGACGACGGTGACCGCGCACCTGCAGCTGCCGATGGCCGATCTGGACACCGCGCGCAAGGGCGCCGAC